>JAILQG010000004.1 GCA_024699055.1 Bacteroidales bacterium | reverse complement strand
TGCCCCTCGACTTGCATGTGTTAAGCCTGCCGCTAGCGTTCATCCTGAGCCAGGATCAAACTCTTCTTTGTATATTTTCTATAATTCTTAGCTTGAACCTGACGACTAATTCCTAAAAGAAATTAACGCTCTCGTTTACTTTGTTCTCGGTACTTGCTTGTACTTATCTTCCAATATTATCAAGGATCTTTCCCGTTCCTTTCTCAAACGGGGCTGCAAAGATACACACTTTTTACAAACCGCCAAACTTTTTTTTGCTTTTTTTATCTTAGAAACAGTTTCGATTTGATTAACGAAAAGATTTATGTGGATATTTTGTGGCATTTGTTTGGCCTGATGAAGGAGCGTAGCAGTGGCTACGTGACTGAAGAAGGTCGAAAAAAGGTCCAAAATAGACCATAAAGATTGAAGTTGATTAAATCGAAACTGTTTCTTATCTTCGCAGAGCTATGCAGACCAAAGCCTCACTCTGGCAGATTTTTTCCGTTTTCGCGGGCATCGGCACCTTTACCATCGGGGGAGGATACGCCATGATTCCCCTCATCGAGGCGGCGATGCGCAAACGGGGCTGGATAAGCGAGGAGGAGCTGCCCGACATAGTGGTGCTGGCGCAGAGCGCCCCCGGTCTGCTGGCGGTAAACATGGCCATCTACAGCGGCTACAGGCTCCGCGGGCTCAAGGGGGCCATCGCGGCAACCCTGGGGGCCGTCCTTCCCTCCTTCGCCATCATCCTGCTGATTGCGATAGTGTTCACCTCGTTCAAAGACAATCCCGTGGTAATAAGGATATTCCGCGGCATCCGGCCGGTGGCGGTGGGGCTCATCCTGGTACCGGCGGTGAACATGGCCAAAAAGGGCTGCAAGAAATGGTGGCAGTGGCTGCTCTGCGCGGCAACCCTGTTCCTGGTGGCGTTCTGCAAGTTCTCGCCCATTTATATCATATTGGTGACCATTGTGGTCGCGGCAGGCATTACTCTCGCCAGGGAGGGGCGCATCAGGAAATGACAATCACCCTGCTGCAGCTGTTCTGGACCTTCTTCCTCATCGGGCTATTCAATTTCGGCGGGGGAGGCGCCATGATTTCCCTCATCCAGAGCAAAGTGGTCACCGAGTTCGGCTGGATTTCGCAGGGGCAGTTCACCGACATCGTGGCCATCTCCCAGACCACTCCGGGGCCGATAGGCATCAACTGCGCCACCTATGTGGGCTTCGAGGTCGGCCGCGGCTTCGGCGGCACGCTCCCCGGCATCATGGGTTCGGCCATCGCCACCTTCGCGCTGGTGCTCCCCTCGTTCATCATCTTCTGGGGCATAGTGCGCCTCTACAACAAATACCGCAGCACCGCCCTTTTCGGCAACGTCATGACGGCGCTCAGGCCGGCGGTGGCGGGGCTCATCGGTGCGGCGGCGCTAGTACTCATGTTCAAGCTCGGTTTCGGGGAGATCAGCGTCCTCACCGAGAACTTCCCCGACTGGACGTCGTGGGCCATCCTTGCCGTCTCGGTCGCGGCATCGCTGATTTTCAAGGTCAATCCCATCCTGCTCATACTGGCGGGGGGACTGTTAGGATTTATAATTTATTAACATATGAAAAAAATATTGTCCATCACCATCGCAGTCATGTCTGCATGCACCCTCTCCTGCAAGGGGGGAGAGACTCTCGACATCACTCCGCGCCCGCGGGAAATCACCCTCGGAAGCGGGAGCTTCAATGTCAAGGGGGCCGGGTTCAACTACGATGCCTCCCTGGAAGAACGCACCCTGAACGCCGTCTTCAAACTGGCTGACGACATCAGCGCCGCCTGCGGCAAGACCTGCAGCGTGGCAGCCGCCACCGGGGTGGACGCCTCGACGGACATCGGCCGCCTCAAGGGCATCTTCCTGCTCAAGGACGAATCGCTCGCGCCCGAGAACTACGTCATCGAAACCACGAAGAAGGGTATCAAGATTACCGCCCCCGACCACAACGGCTTCTTCTATGCCATCCAGACCCTGAGGCAGATCCTTCCCGTCGGCAACTACGCGGGCAAGTCCGCAGCCGGCAAGTGGGCCGTTCCGTGCGGCACCATCTCCGACGGACCGCGCTTCGCCTACAGGGGCATGCACATGGATCCCTGCCGTCATTTCTGGAGCGTGGAGGAGACCAAGAAGTACATCGACGTGATGGCCCTCTACAAGCTCAACCGCCTGCACTGGCATCTCACCGAAGACCAGGGCTGGCGCATCGAGATCAAGAAGTATCCCGAACTCACCGAGATCGGCGCCTTCCGCAACGGCACCATGATCGGCAGGGACTTCAGCAGCAACGACGGCATCCGCTACGGCGGCTTCTACACCCAGGAGCAAATCAAGGAAGTGGTGGCATACGCCTGGGAGAAGGGCATCACCGTCATCCCCGAAATCGACCTTCCCGGCCACATGGTGGCGGCGCTCACTACCTATCCGCAGCTGGGCTGCACCGGCGGACCTTATGAGGTGTGGACGCTCTGGGGCGTGTCGGAAGACGTGCTCTGCGTGGGCAAGGAAAGCACCTTCGCCTTCCTGGAGGGCGTCCTGGACGAGATGTGCGAGCTCTTCCCCTCGGAATATATCCACATCGGCGGCGACGAATGCCCGAAGGTGCGCTGGGAGAAGTGCCCGCTGTGCCAGGCGCGCATCAAGGCCCTCGGCCTCAAGAGCGACGAGAAGGGCACCAAGGAGCAGAAGCTGCAGAATTACGTGACCTCGCGCATCCAGAAGTATCTGGAAGGCAAGGGTCGCAAGATTATCGGCTGGGATGAGATACTCGAAGGCGAGCTGGCTCCCGGGGCGACGGTAATGAGCTGGCGCGGTGCCGACGGCGGCATCGAGGCCGCCAACAGGGGCTTCGACGTGATCATGACTCCCAACAGCCACATGTACTTCGACTACTACCAGTCCGAGAACGGGGTGGAAGACGGCGAGCCGCTCGGAATCGGCGGATTCGTGTCGACCGAGAAGGTATACTCCTTCGATCCCATGGACAAGATTGCCCCCGAAATGCAGAAGCATATCCTCGGCGTACAGGCAAACCTGTGGACCGAATATATCGCAACGCCGGAACACCTTGAATATATGCTTCTTCCGCGCATGCTGGCGCTTTCGGAAGTGCAGTGGTGCACGCCCGAGAACCGCGACTTCGCACGCTTCAGCGCAGGCCTCAAATCGCATCAGGAAAAGATCCTGGAACTGCTGGGATACAACTTCCGCAAATAATCCCCATGAAAAAAGCCGGCTTCATCTCCATCCTGGCAATCTGCCTGCTGCTCGTCCCTTCCTGCCGGAGGGGAAAGGATCCGGAGGAGATAAAGGCCGAGATAGTGAGGGAGGTGAACCTCGCTCCGGTGCTGTACACCGTGAAGGCCAAGGCCCAGGTGATAGTCACCGAGCAGGACGAGCCGGGCTCATTTAAACGCTACTTCGGCGACAGGGTGGTGCTGGTTCCGGTCAGCGCCACCCTCAAGGCCGGAGTGGACCTGTCCCGGATAGAGACGGTCATCATCGACCGCAGCGACAATTCCATCCACATCACGCTGCCGCCGCCGGTCATTGAAATCGAAAGCACGGCCATCGACAACAGCCGCATCGTCACCGAGGTGGCGCCTTTCCGCTATGATTTTTCGGAAGATGAGATTGCGCGCATAGCGCTCAAGGGCCGCGACCGCATCAAGGAGGCGCTGCCGCAGATGGACCTGGTGCGCCCGGCCCAGGAAGAGGCAGCGCGTATGCTTGCCGGCATCTGCGAGAAGCTGGGTTACACCAACGTGGTGGTGGACATTCCCGATTATACCGTCGCGCAGTACGGTTCTTTCCTGAAACTCGACTGACGCCATGAAAAGGAAACTCCGGAGGACCCTGTTCAGCGCGGCCGTGGTACTGGCCATAGGCGTGGCGGCATTTTTCGCCTTCCGTTCATGCGGGAAGCCGTTCCTGCATGCCGGGCGCGAAACCGTGTACAGCCCGGTCACCGTGAGCGACATCTCGCCCACCGGCCAACTCAGGGTGATGAGCGTCTACAAAGAAGTCGTGGTTGGCTCCACCCGCACCGACTACACCCTCTTCGGGCCGGTCTACAGGAAGATTTACGCCGTTTATCCGGCGCAGCTGAATCTGGGGTACGACTTCACCGGGGTCAAATACGAGGTGGTTTCGGTGGTGGGGGACAGCACCTTCGTGACGCTGCCGCCTATCAGCATCCTCAACGAGGACGGGCAGTACGTAGATGAGACCAGGATGCGGGTTCCCATCCAGTCTGGCGAATGGAACTACGTAGAGATGAACGCATTGCGGGCCAGGGCCAACAACGAGATGCTGATCAGCAGCCTCGCGGAGAACTGCATGCAGGAAGCCTCCGTCCAGGGTAAGGCCGTGGTGGAGAAACTCCTCACCGCCCTCGGTTGCAGGAATATCGTGTTCAGGTAGCGGAATTGATAAAATTGAAAAACGCCCTCTGCTGTCTCAGCGGTGGGCGTTTCGCAATTCTAACCTAAATTTAACCTATGAAAAAACTATTCGCTTAAACTTATAGCAAGGGGCGTGCCAAACTTTCCGGCACGCAAAAAAATTAATTTTCCTCGTGTAATTTAATGGTAACGATCTTGACCGGCTGGACGGGAACGTCGCGCGGGCCGGTTTCGACTGCGGCAATCTTGTCGATGGTCGCGATGCCCTGGATGGTCTCACCGAACACGGTGTAGGCACCGTCGAGCTGGGCGCAGTTCTCGGGGCTCTGCACGATGTAGAACTGGGAGCCGGAGGATTCCTTGTAGGGATTGGCGGCGTCGCCGCGGCGGGCGGCTGCCAGAGCGCCCTTCTTGTGCTTGTATTCCGGAACGAACTCGGCGGGAATGGTGTAGTCGGGACCGCCGGTTCCCCACTGGGCCTTCTTGGTTTCATCCTTGCTCAGGGGGTCGCCCGCCTGAATCATGAATCCGTTGATGACGCGGTGGAAGAGGATGCCGTTGTAATAGCCGCTGAGGGCCAGCTTGGCGAAGTTGTCGCGGTGCTTCGGGGTCTTCGAATAGAGCTTGACCACCATGGTGCCCATATTGGTGATGATGTCGAATACGGGCTCTTCGGGAAGTTCCGATACTTTCTTTTCTGTGTTGACCATTTTGATTGAATCCTGCCTTGCCTGTTCGGCCTGGACGGCTACGGAATCGGCGGCTGCCTTGGCGGCCTCAGCCTTTTTGGGATTGTTTCCGCAGCTGCTCACCATGGCGCAAAGCGCAAGGGCTGCAATGATAAAGTTGTGTTTCATAATGGCGCAAATTTAACTATTTTTGTGCAAATGAATCTGAAATCCCTTGCAAAAGATACGGCCCTCTACGGCCTCAGCAGTATTGTCGGGCGTTTCCTGAACTATCTGCTCGTCCCGCTCTACACCATCAAGATAGCGGCAGAAAGCGGCGGCTACGGCATAGTGACCAATCTGTACGCCTATACGGCCCTGCTTCTGGTCATCCTCACCTTCGGCATGGAGACCACCCTGTTCCGCTTCTCCAACAAGGACGGCGAGGACAGCCCAATGGTGTACAGCACCACCCTTCGCATGGTAGGGCTGGCGTGCCTGGCCTTCATCGCCCTGGTGCTGGGCTTCATCCGCCCAATATCGGGCGCGCTGGGATATGCCGACCACCCCGAATACATCGGCTGCATGGCTCTCATCGTTGCGCAGGATGCCTTCCAGGCCATCATGTTCAGCCGCCTCAGGCAGCAGCAGAGGCCGGTCAGATTCGTCTTTCTGAAGTTCGCGTTCATCATTCCCAACGTACTGCTGAACCTCTTCATCTTCCTGGTGCTGCCCAAATTCTTCCCGGCACACCCGCAGTGGGAGGCGCTCTGGCAGCATTACAACTACGGGGTGGGGCTCATCTTCTTCGTCAACCTCATCTGCACCACGATAGTTTCCCTGCTGTTCATTCCCGAGATCCGCGGCATCTTCTACGGCTGGGACAAGAAGCTGGCCGGCAGGATGCTGCGCTACACCTGGCCGCTGCTGCTCTTCGGCATCGTGGGAATCCTCAACCAGGTGGCGGACAAGATTTTATACCCCTGGCTGGTGCCCGGCCCCGAAGGAAAGGTGCAGCTCGGAATCTACGGAGCCTGCGTTAAAATCGCCATGATAATGGCCCTGCTCACCCAGGCCTTCCGTTACGCCTACGAACCGCTGGTATTCAACGGCTCGCGCGACAAAAACAGCCCCGAAACCCTCCGCGACGGCATGAAATACTTCGTCATCTTCGCGTTCTTGGCGTGGCTGGCGGTGCTCTTCTATCTGCCGATCCTGCGCTATCTCGCCGGCACCGGCAGCTACTGGTCCGGCCTCAAGGTGGTTCCGGTGGTGATGATGGCCGAAATCTTCATGGGCATCTTTTTCAACCTTTCCTTCTGGTACAAACTTACAGACCAGACCTGGTGGGGCGCGATAATCAGCGCCATCGGGGCGGCGGTGATGATAGCGGTCAATGTCATTTTCGTGCCGCGCTACGGCTACATGGCCTGCGCGTGGGGAGGCTTCGCCGGCTACGGCGTAGGCATGCTGCTCAGCTACTTCCTGGGCCAGAAGAAGGCGCCGGTTCCCTACGACATCAAGACCATGGGGGCCTTCCTGCTGCTGGCGCTGGCCCTTTACGCCGCCTCGCTGTTCATCCAGCGGGCGATGGGGCTCACCATGGAGTCTCCGTTCAACGGCAGGATGATAGCCTGGCTCGGCATCAATACGGCCCTGCTGGCAGTTTACGGCGTGTTCACACTCAGAAGCCTGAAAAGGAGATGATGGCGATGGCACTGCTGCTGTTCATGTATTTCCCCTCCGTGTCCGGCCGGGCCGTGCAGGATACCGCCCTGAAAACGGAAGCCGCGGGGGCGCTGGAGTTCGTCGATTCCACGCTGCGCGCAGCTGTTCCGGAGTTCCCCCGCGTATCCACCGCAGACCCCATGGAGTGGCTCAGGGAGACGCAGCGCCGCGGTTTTCTGGCAGATATAACCGGCGGCCTGAACGGCAGGACGATTAAGGTCGATTACTCCGGCCGCCCGCAAGGCGAGAGCCTGATGCGGCTTCTGCCCACGTCCGAACTCATTAACTGCACCGACCCCATAAAGCCCTACCGGCGCATCCTGGGTGGAGATGTCATCCTGTTCTACAAGGCTGACGGCAGCCTGATGCACTCGGGCATCGCGGTTCAGCAGGGGGATACCCTCAGGATCCTGTGCCCCGGGCGGGGGCTTTCGCAATGCAGCCTCGCCGCCTACTGCTCCCGCTGGAGGACGGTGGCGGGAATCAAGGTCCTCCGCGTAATCTGGAACGCAAGGCCCTACAACTATACCAAGCGCGAGTGCATGGTTCCGATGCGCGACGGCTGCAAGCTCTACACCGCCGTGTACGAACCTGTCGGCGCGGGCAAAAAGCCCATCCTGATGGTCCGCAACTGCTACTCGCTCAGCCCCTACGGCTACGGAGGGCCCGGAAACCTGAGCGAAAAGCTGCGCTGTTTCACCGACCGCGGCTATATAATAGTTGAGCAGAACGTGCGGGGCACCTACATGTCGGAAGGGGAATACGAGAACATGAGGCCTCTCCGTTCCGGGGAGCAGCTGACTGATGAAGCTACCGACACTTACGACACCATCGACTGGCTGCTCGCCAACACCCGCAGCAACGGGCGCGTGGGCATTTACGGCGTGTCTTACCCCGGATTCTATGCCACCATGGCGGCACTTTGCGGGCATCCGGCACTCCGGCTGGTGAGCCCTCAGGCTCCCGTAACCGACTGGTGGAAAGGCGACGACACCCATCACAACGGCGCTTTCATGCTGGCAGACATGTACGGCTTCGGCGGCTTCTTCTTCCAGCCCAAAGGCAACCCCACGCCGGAAGACCCGAAGCCGGCGGTTTCGGTGCCGGAAGATGCCGACCTTTACGGATACTTCCGCGGCAGGAGCATGCGATCCGTTTTCCGCAGCTTCGGGGATTCGCTGGAGTTTTTCAAGCGCATCAAGGAACATCCCGACTACGATTCGTTCTGGCAGGAACTGAATCCGCTCCGGCATCTGCGGGGCCCGCTGCCCGCGATGATGGTGGTTGGAGGCTGGTACGACGCCGAAGACGCCTACGGCCCCCTGGCCACGTATGAAGCCGCTGCCGGCACTACTTCCGCAAACGACATCTACCTCGTTTGCGGCCCATGGACCCATGGCGGCTGGAGGGACATCCCCCATTATCTTGAGGACATCGAAATGCCCGTCTTCGAGTACTACCTTGAAGGCAAGGGAAGCAAGCCGCGCTGGCACAGGCTCTTCATCCCCACGGGCGCCGAGACTCCCTCAGACCTGTTCGACCCCTCGGAGAGCGCCGTCCGAAGCTACAGGCTGAAACCGGGGAGCTATGTCTCCGATCCGGCAGATCCGGTGCCGTATATGGACGTCAAGGGCGCATGGAGGGAGAAAGCTTACATGTGGGCGCCCCAGAATTTCCTGCAGGGCCGCAGCGACGTCCTCTCGCAGGTGATACGCAAGAGGCTGAAAGACAGCCTGTTAGTTGTCGGTCCGGTGAAGGTGCATCTGAAGGCGAAGGTGGAGC
>JAILQG010000001.1 GCA_024699055.1 Bacteroidales bacterium | reverse complement strand
GGGCGACGACATTATCAAAGTGACCATTACTGTTCCCGTCTGTTTTGAACGCTATTGGGACTGGTGTAAAGCTTTGTACTCTGATTCCAATGCTGAGGAACAATTCGTGGACGGTGAGATTCGGATTGTGATTCCGTTTGTTATGAAGCCATGATATTGGATTGTAGGGGCATGGAAGTCAAGTCTTAAGGATTTACCAAGAATGACCGCCATCTTTTCAACTGAATGAAGAATGGGAGTTAAGCAAGTAGCCTAATACAAATTAACTCGTTTGTTACTCCTCATTGCCCCTATGCTTCGCTTTCAATTCCTTCAGATGTGCATCAAAATCAAAATCCTGAACATACCCGCTGGCCTCGCCTTCTTCAATGGCGGAACGAAGAGCGGCTATACCGGAACGAATAACCTCGCTGGCGTTAGTGTCTCTCCCTTCCATAGCACTTGTCTGAATAAACGTCTTACCTATTCTCCGGATCCCCAAAATTCCAGGTGGCGAACTGCAGGGCCGTTCTGATGGAATGGTGCCAGTACTCCCAGCAGTGCCAGCCGTCGCGGATGCGGAGCTCGGCGGGAATGCCCTTGATGCGCATCTGCCTGTAAATATCCATGGAGAGATCCAGCAGGAAGTCGTCGTCACCGCAGTCGAAGAACCACTTCACGGTCTTGAGGGCCGCGACGGTCTGAGCGTCGGCATTCTCCACGAACTTGTTGGCGGAATGGTCGTGCACGGCCTTGCTGACCAGATAAAGCTTGTCTTTCGGCATGTCCTCGCTTGGCTCTTCCTGGTCGAGCCAGGGGCTCATCGCGTAGCAGCTCGAAAACATGTCGGGATGCCTCTGGCTGTAGACGGTGGAGCCTCCGCCGCCCATGGAAAGGCCCATTATGGCGCGGTGCTGCTTGTCCGCCCTGATGCGGTAGCGGCTTTCGAGCGCGGGAACCAGCTCCCCGAAGAAGAAATCCTCATAGGGCCTGCCGGGCATGTTGAAATACCCGTTCCACTGGTTGGAGACGTCGGGGCCGCCGGCATTGGGCATGAAGATGACCATCTTCGAAATCGCCCCGGAAGCGATGAGTTCGTCCACCACTTCCTGCATGTGCCCTTTCTCCTTCCAGGCTGAATAGGTGTCGGAAAGGCCGTGAAGCAGGTACACCACGGGATAGAGCCTGTCGGCCGAGGCGTCGTAGCCCTGCGGCAGGTAAACGTTCACCTTGACATCTTCGCCGAGCAGGGTGCTGGAGACGCTGTCGGTGATTATCTGGCTGGTGCGGAGAGGCTGCGCCATGGCCGCCATCGCTGCAAGCGACAGCACAAGAATGACTGAAATCCGTTTCATGTTCAAAAGATTTTTTCAAATCTACGAACTTTTTTTGATAGTTTTTAAACATAGGATGCGCTTCGTTTGTTTATATTTGCATAGAACGTCATCCCATATGACCCCCGTCGAAAACCATACTCTTCAGTTAGTGTTGTGGTTCTTGTTTTCCGCAGTACTGGTCACTGTGGCGGTAATCGTCGCCACTAAACTCGGGCGCCGTTCGGAGTCTGTCCGCAAGAACGCGCTTCGCGGGAGGTTGAGGGAAATCCTGAGGCTCACTTCCGAGATGGACACTCCGGCCGCCCTCGTGAAGGCCCCGCTGTCCGACCTGGAAAGGAACGAGACCCTGTCCGAGAACGGAAAGGCCGCTCTCGAGACAGCCAGGCTCAACCTTGACAAACTCCTTGCCCTCGTGAAGCAGGTCGAAGCCACCGGCAGGATGGGCATGAATACCGGCACCGGCGGCCATGAATCCCCATCACAGGGGGATGCCGTTCCCGCCGGAGCGCGTCCCTCCGCTTCCGGTCAGCCGGGTGCAACCCTCCTGATAGCAGGGCCTTTGGTGGAAATAGTCGACTATCTGGCCGGTACCCTCTCCCTGTCATATGAAGTTCTCACCGCTTCCGACACGGAGCAGGCATGGAGCGTTGCCGATGAAAAGAGCCCGGATCTCCTGATGCTCGTATCTTCCGATTCCGGCACTACCGGCGCGGAGTTCTGCAGGCGGCTGAAGTCCACCGTAACCACCAGCCATATTCCGGTCATCCTGATATCCGCCAGGGACGACCGCGAGCATATAGTGTCCGCCCTCGAAGCGGGCGTGGACGACTACATAGTGAGGCCGTTTGACATGTCGGTGCTGCGTATGCGCATCCGGAATATCCTGGAGGAAAGGGAAAGGCTCAGGGCCGCATTCGCCAGGGAGGGAAGGAAATCCGATAAACTCGAATTCGCCAACCGCCTGGACCGGGAGTTCATGGACAGGCTCTCCGGAATCATCGAAAAAGAACTGGACAACAGCGAACTGGCGGTGAACGACCTCTGCCGCGAAGTGGGCATGAGCCGCACTGCCTTTTACAACAAACTGAAGTCGCTTACCGGGCAGGGCCCGAACGATTTCGTGCGCAACTACAGGCTCACGAAAGCCCGGGAGCTGCTCGAAGGGGGGCTTTATTCGGTAGCGGAAGTGTCCGACATGGTGGGCTTTTCCGACCCGAAATACTTCAGCGTATGCTTCAAGAAGGCATTCGGTGCGAGTCCGAGCAGAATATAAACAACTTCCAAACTATTTTTGACATTTTTTGGAACTTGAACAAATAAGCATGAATTAATTTTGTAATCGCACAGCTATAATCAATCATGGAGACTTATTTAGGACTGGACCTCGGAGGAACAAAACTGCTGATAGGGCAGGTGGACAAGCACGGGAACGTATTAAAGTACAAGAGGTACGATTCCGGATTCTTCAGCCAGCAGGCTGCATCCGGGATAATACGCTCCTCCCTCGACGACTACATCGCAAACGTCGGCTTCGTGGGCGGTGAACGTCCCGTAGCCATGGGCGTCGGGCTCATCGGCCGGGTAGATCCGAACTCCGGAGTGTGGCACCAGATTGATCCCAACCGCACTCAGCCCATAGAGCTGGCAAAGGAGCTGACCGAGCTTTACGGCATTCCCTGCCGTATCGACAACGACGTGAAGAGCGCCACACGGGCGGAACGCGTCTGGGGCGTCGGCCAGTACTCCAAGAATTTTATCTATATTAATGTAGGTACCGGTATTGCCGTGGGCCTGGTAGTCAACGGCAGGCAGGTGCGCGGCAGCCATTTCAACGCCGGCGAGGCGGGGCATATGGTAGTGGGTGCAAACGTCGGGGTGAAGTGCGATTGCGGCAGGACCGACTGCGTGGAGATGATAGCTTCCGGGCTCGGCCTGAACGCATGCGCAAGGCTGCTCAAGGACAAGTATCCGACGCGCCTCGAGATACCTGCCGACGATGCGGTGCGTATCCCGGCCGCTGACATCTTCGCCCTTGCAAAGGAAGGCGACGAACTCTGCACCGTGCTCACTTGCAACGCCGCACAGGGCATAGCCGACCTTATCATGAACCTGGTGCGTGTCACTGACCCGGACACCGTCGTGCTCGGGGGCGGGATAGCGGCCGACGAATTCATGTTCGAAAAGATACTTTCCAGGCTGAACGGTAACACCATGCGCTTCGTGACCAACGGAGTCGTAATCACCAAGCTCAATCCCCAGTTCATAGGCCTGCTCGGTGCGGCTGCGGTCGCAATGAACATGTAGTCATGAAGATACAGGTCCTGAATACTCCCGAAGAGGTCGACCGCCGTTCGGCGGAGGCCATCCTGCGGCAGATAGAATCCCGGCCCTGCAGCGTAGTCGGCCTGTCCACCGGCCGTACCACCTGCGGCGTCCACAAGGCTCTGGTAGAGCTGTGCAGGGAGAAACGTCCGGACCTTTCCAAAGTCACTTTTTTCGGTATAGACGAAATAGCTGGCGTGCCGCGCGAGTACAGCGGCGCCTGCTATACCATGCTCAAAACGCAGGTGATTGACCCCCTCGGCATCAAAGACGACAATTTCCTGATGCTGCCCACTTATTCGGCGGACTTCCCGGCCGACTGCGCCCGTTTCACTGAAGAACTATCCCGCAGGGGAGGGATAGACTTCATCCTCCTGGGGCTGGGCGAAAACGCGCACCTGGGATTCAACCAGCCCGGTACCCCATTCGACTCCGGATGCCGCGTGGCGGAGATGACTCCCGAACTCGAGCAGCGGGTGAGGCGCGAGACCGCTACTCCCGA
The DNA here is from genome assembly GCA_024699055.1 of Bacteroidales bacterium. Taxonomy (GTDB): domain Bacteria; phylum Bacteroidota; class Bacteroidia; order Bacteroidales; family UBA932; genus Cryptobacteroides. The sequence goes on along the minus strand of JAILQG010000001.1, from coordinate 13,604 downwards.
CGAAACCAGGCTGGGCGGAGTGACTCTCGGACTCGCTGATATCTTCTCTGCCGGGAAACTGGTCCTTGCGGCGAAGGGATGCGATAAGGCTCCGGCCGTAAAGGCCATGGCCGAAGTTAAGCCTTCCGAAAAGATTCCGGCATCGGTGCTGCAGCTGCATTCCGACGTCACCATACTCATCGACCGCGAAGCGGCGTCTCTTTTATAAACCCGATTCTGCCATGACGGACAAGAAAACAAATTACATGGGACCGTTCATCTCGATGGTCTTCCTCTTCTTCGTGATCGGATTCCTGACTACGGTGAACTCCCAGTTCCAGGCGCCGCTGAAGGAGGCGTTCCTTAGGAACGCGGGCAATTTCCGGAACACTTTCACCACCCTCATCACTTTCAGCTGGTTCCTGGCCTATCCCATTTTCGGCCCGGTGGGCTCCCGCTGGGTGAACGGCAAAGGCTACAAGACCACGCTCCTGCGGGGAGTGGGCATGATGGTCACCGGACTCGCACTGTTCTTCTTCTCCTCGTGGTTCGCGGTCAGATTCCCGGAATCCAGCATCCATGCGGGAAGCGCCGTCATTCCGGTTGCCTTCCTCATCTTCCTCATAGGCTCATTCATCACGGGAGGTTCCGCCACTGTGCTGCAGGTCGTGATCAATCCTTACCTGTCGGCGTGCCATATTCCCGGCACCCAGTCGGTCCAGAGGCTCGCCATAGGGGGAACCGCCAACTCCGTCGGCACTACCATTGCCCCGTATTTCGTAACGGGTGTGGTCTTCAGCGGAGTCGCCATGTCCGATGTGAAAGTGAGCCAGCTCATGGTACCGTTCATCTGCCTGGCGGCAATCATGGCGCTGGTGCTGTTCATCCTTTCCCGTATCGCGCTGCCCGACATAGAGGGCACCCGCAACGACACGGGTGAAAAGCTGGAAAAAAGCGTCTGGTCCTTCAGCCATCTCACCCTCGGGGTGATAGCCATATTCTTCTACGTGGGCGTTGAGGTGTGCGTTGGCGCCAACATCAACATGTACGCCATCGACCGCGGAATCGCCAGCCCGGCACTGCTCGCCACGCTGTATTGGGGCGGAATGCTGGTTGGCCGTGCCGCCGGCAGTATGCTCAGCAAGATAAGCCCGAAGGCGCAGCTCACTTTCACCACTTCTCTGGCGGCAGTGCTCATAGCTCTCGCAATGGTGTTCGACAATCCGTGGCTGCTGGTTGCGGTGGGGCTCTTCCACTCTATCATGTGGGGCGCCATCTTCACCCTCGCCACGGCCCGTCTGGGCAAATACACCTCCGTCGCTTCGGGCGTGTTCATGATAGGCGTCCTGGGTGGTGCAGTCCTTCCGCTCGTGCAGGGCTTCCTTGCAGATACCATGGGCAATTGGAGGCCCACCTGGGTCATCGTCCTGGCCGGTGAGATTCTCATGCTCCTCTACGCACGCGTAGGTTCTAAGGTTCGCAGCATCGCAGACTGATGAAACGGGCCCTCCTGCTCCTGTTTGTCGCCTTGCCGGTGCTTTCATGCTCGCAGGGCTATGGCGACGTGTCCCCTCAGTTTGCCCGGGAAATACAGGAAAGCGGCCTCGTTTCCAAACCGTTACCGTTGCATGACGAGCTTTCGTTCGAGCAGCTCACCTTTAGCGGCGCAAAGGTGAAAGCCACCCTCCCGATAGAGGGAATCCTCACCATCACATTCCCCCTTGATCCCGGCTTCAGGGCGAAGGGGTCCCCGTCCGATCCCGACTACGCCACCTACGGCGACCACCGGGCCGCAATAAGCCTTGACGGGGCCGACTTGGAGAGATATAACTATCTGGTTTTCAATGTGTCTGTGGACAGTCCCGGAGATCTTGCCCCCAGCGTCAACCTCGTGTTCGTGAACCGCGAAGACACTCCGAAAGACGGCTTCACCCCTCCGGCCGGAGCGCATTTAGTTCCCCTGTCGCAGGGACTGAGCCGCTGCGGATTCTGGATCGGCGACCTGCGGCGCGACTGCGTAGACAGGGTGGAATTCTACGTCACCAACAGGGGATGGAACCTGGAGCCCGGCGCAGTGGCCGGATATGTCATTTCCGACCTGGCTTTCGAGGATATCGATGCGGCTGTGAAGGTGTCGGGTTGGGAACCTTTGCCAAATCAGATAATCCATTCAAATTCAGGATATTATACAGGCGGTGCCAAAACGGCCGTGATGGCTGCGGACGGGGCACCAGATATTTTCTCTCTCTGCACTGAAAACGGCAGGGAAGTCTTCAGCGCCCCGGTTGTGCTGGATTCCTCCGACCTTGGCGATTTTGCCGTGCTGGATTTCTCGGCCTTTGTTCCCAAGAAAGACGGAAACTATTATCTCAAAGCCGGGGAGAGTGCCTCCGGCACCTTCCGGATCGCCGCCCATCCTTTCGACGAACTGCAGTGGAAAGCCGTCAATTTTATCTTCGGCCAGCGCTGCGGCCATGAGGTGGAAGGGGTGCACCCGCTGTGCCACAGTGACCTTTTCGCCGTGCATGACGGCGACACCCTCTGCTATGGCGGCGGCTGGCACGATGCCGGCGACCTTAGCCAGCAGACTCTCCAGACCGGGGATGTCGCATTCGGCCTCCTCGAAGCTGCCGCGGCAGCAGCAAAACGCGCTCCTACCCTGTCAAAAAGGCTGGAAGGAGAGGCCCTGTGGGGGCTCGAATTCCTCGAAAAAGTCCGTTTCCCCGACGGCTTCAGGGCCAGCAGTATGGGCCTCCTTCTTTGGCAGGATGGCATAATTCCCTCCCGCGACGACATCTATTCGGTGAGGATACAGGGGATGGCCTATGACAATTACCTGTATGCCGCTTACGAGGCCTTTGCAGCCGGTTATTTCAAGGGAGAACTGTCGGATTCTTTCCGGGAACGCGCCGAAAGGGACTTCAGCTACGCCGAAAAGAAATTCGCCGCGGACGGCTACGACATTTTCGTACAGCCCTACGAACATACCTACAGTACTTCCCGAAGCCAGCATATGGCCGCCGTTTCCTGGGCGTCAAGCCTCCTTTACAAATGCACCGGCAGGGAAAAATACGCCGCCAGGGCCAGGAAGGCCATGGATTATGTGCTCGCCTGCCAGCTCGCGGAAGGCCCGGGACAGGGCGGATTCTGCCGCGATACTACTCTCGGTTCCATGGTGCACAGCGTGCACCAGAGCAGGGAACAGCTTTTCGCCCAGGCCCTTGAAAGCATCCTGGAAACCCAGCCGGAAAATGAAAGCCGGCAGACGTGGACCGCGGCGCTCGCGTCTTATGCTTCCTACCTGAAACGCCTCATGGCCTACGCAGGCCCATACGGCATGATGCCTTCGGGAATCTACTCCGTGACGGAACCCGAAGACGCGGCGGCATTCCTGCAGCAGAATGTCTTTCTCCCGGAAGATGCCGCACCGCGTTTCCTCGCTCAGCTTCGGAGCGGAGTGCAGCTTGACAGGGAGCATTATCTGAGGCGCTTCCCTGTCTGGTTCGGGATATACAACGGCGGCAACGCCATTCTCCTTTCGCAGGGCAAGGCGGCAGCCATCGCCGCCGGGATGCTGGGAGACGCCGCCCTGTACGATGCTGCCCGCGCCCAGCTTTACTGGCTGCTGGGAATGAACCCCTTCGGGCAGTCGATGGCCTACGGCGAAGGCCGCTCTTATCCGCTCATGGATTCCTTCTCGTCCGGTACTTTCACCGGAGAGATGCCGGTCGGCATCAGGACTATCGGCGATTCCGATGTCCCGTACTGGCCGCAGGTGAACAATGCCTGCTACAAAGAGGTTTGGACCACCGTCGCCGGCAAGCTTCTGTCCCTCCTGGCGGAGCTCTGACACTTTTGTCAAATAATTTACCTTTTCTGTTTTTTTTTCAACTCCCTTATATATGGAGTTGCATACTTTTGTGCAGAAACTGACACGATAACCAAAACTATTTATCCAGTTTATATGAAAACATTCAAAAGAATTCTCCTGTTGACGGGCGCACTCCTCATGCTCGTGCCCGCAATCCGCCTCGGTGCACAGAATATCGTGCAGGTAAGCGGATCCGTAACCGACGGAGCCGACGGAACCCCGCTCGTCGGAGCATTCGTCTTTCTGAAAGGGAATACCAGCCTCGCAACCGTGACCGCAGATGACGGTTCCTATGCCATCGGCGTTCCCTCGGACGGCGTGCTGGTGTTCTCGCTCCTTGGATACGACGAGGCTGAGGTGGCCGTCGCTTCCCGTTCCCGCATCGACGTGCAGATGAACGTGTCCGCCTCGATGCTGAACGAAGTGGTGGTTTCCGCCCTCGGTATCCAGCGTCAGGCCAAGAGCCTCACATACTCCACACAGACCGTCACCAACGACGATCTCACCAGGGCCCGTGACGTCAACATGATGAATGCGCTTGCAGGCAAGGCCGCAGGCGTCACCGTCACCCCGAACTCTTCCGGACTTGGCGGCGCCACCAAGGTGTCCATCCGCGGTTTCCGCTCCGCCAGCGGCAACAACCAGCCTCTCTATGTAGTGGACGGTGTGCCCATCCGCAACGAGCAGGGACAGCAGATGTACTCCCTCATGATAGGCAGCCATGACGGCGGCGACGGTATGGCCAACCTCAACCCCGACGACATCGCCTCCATCAACGTCCTCAAGGGCGCATCGGCATCGGCACTTTACGGTACCGAAGCCGCCAACGGCGTCATCATGATTACCACCAAGAAAGGAGCTGCCGGAAGCACCAGCGTGAACTTTACCTCAACCACCACCTTCGACACAGCTGCTTATCTGCCCCAGCTCCAGACCCGTTACGGCGAGAGCGAGGGCTTCTACAGCTGGGGCCCCAAGGTCTCGGGCGCCTGGGATAAGGTAGGATTCATCAAGGACTTCTTCGAGACCGGTCTCACCGAAATCAACACCCTTTCGGTTTCCACCGGCACCGACAGGAACCAGACCTACATCTCCTACGGCAACACCACCGCGAAGGGTATCTATCCCAACAGCCGTTTCGGAAAGCACAACGTCACTCTCCGCAACACTTCCAAGCTCTGGGATGCCGTAACCCTCGACGCCAGCGTGCAGTACATCTATCAGGACGTGTTCAACCGTCCGCGTCCGGGCGGCTCCTACACCAGCCCGCTCCCCGGCCTGTACAACATTCCGGTAGGACGTGACATCAGTGAGTATGCCACCGCGTTCGAAACCTTCGACGCCGACCGCAACCTCATGGCCCAGAACTGGTTCAAGTCCATCGCTCCCGAAGAGCAGAACCCGTGGTGGGTTATGAACCGCACCTCCCGCGACAATGTCCGCAACCGCGTCATCGCCGGCCTCAGCGCCAAGTGGGACATCACCCCGTGGCTCTACATCCAGGCCCGTACCAATTTCGACGCCAACGCCGACCGCGAGGAAGTCAAGATGTACGCCACCACCGACGTCTCGCTCGCAGGTAACAAGAACGGCCTTTACGAATACGGCCAGTCCACCGGTGCGATGCTCTACAACGACCTCATCGCCAGCGTGAACAAGGACTTCGGTGCCTTCTCGCTTTCCGCCTCGCTCGGCGGCAGCTTCACCGACAGCAGGAGCCATGGCCTCTATTCCAGCTCCTACAACAGCGGCCTTTCCTACGCGAACATCTTCACCATCCCGAACACCAGCACCCAGCAGTTCAGCCAGTCGGCATACCGCACGCAGAACGCGGCGCTGTTCGCCACCGCCAACCTGGGCTTCAAGGATTTCCTGTTCGTGGACGTGACCGCCCGTAACGACTGGTCTTCGGCGCTCGCCTATACCAACAGCTTCAAGACAGGTTTCTTCTATCCCTCCGTGGGTGCGACCCTGCTCCTGAGCGAAATGCTCAAGATGCCTTCGTGGATCAACTACGGAAAGATCCGCGCATCCTATGCAAATGTAGGTAACGACATCCCGACCCGCATTACCAATCCTACCGGCTCGGTCAACTACAACGGCACCGTCACTCCTGTCGGAACCGCCGCGTTCGGCGACCTCAAGCCCGAAATCTCCTCCTCCATCGAAGTCGGTACCGAATGGCACTTCTTCAAAGAGAGGTTCACCGTCGACTTCACTTGGTACCGCACCAACACCACCAACCAGCTCTTCACCCTGAAGGCTCCGGAAGGCAGCGGTTACAACTACTATTACGTGAACGCCGGTAATATCCAGAACAGCGGTATCGAGGCCATCGTGGGTATCACTCCCGTCATGACCCGTGACTTCATCTGGAAGTCCCAGTTCAACATGTCCAAGAACACCAACAAGATCATCAAGCTTCATGACGAAATAACCCAGTTCGTCCTCACCGACTCCGGTTCCGACGCATACCGCATGTGGCTTACCGAAGGCGGTTCCTACGGCGACATCTACGGTTACGTGTTCAACCGTGACGAATCCGGAAACATCATCTTCGACGACTCCGGACTTCCCACCAAGGCCGACGGCTTCAACTACATCGGCAACGCCACTCCCGACTTCCTGCTCGGCTGGAACAACACCATCGACTTCAAGGACCTGTCGCTCGGCTTCCTCGTCGACTGCCGCTTCGGTGGCGACGCCCTGTCGCTCACCCAGGCCATGCTCGATATCAACGGTGTGACCGAGGCTACCGCACTTGCCAGGGACAACGGCTTCGTTGACCTCGAGGGCAAGCATATCAGCGACGTGAACGCATTCTACCGCAGGGTAGGCGGCCATGACGGTATCTCCGAGTACTACGTGTACGACGCCACCAATATCCGTCTGCGCGAAGTGTCCTTCGGATACAACCTGCCCAAGAAACTCTTCGTGGATTCCAAATTCCTCAAGAGCGCATCCCTTTCGCTCGTAGGACGCAACCTCGTCGTATTCTACTGCGCCGCTCCGTATGACACCGACGCAAGCATGTCAGCAGCATCCGGCGTCCAGGGCGTCGACTACTACGGCGTTCCCGGCACACGTTCATTCGGTTTCAATGTCAAGTTGGGCTTCTAATCCAGATCAGATATGAAAAACAAGATATTATCAGCGATAGCTGTTGCGGCCATGGCGGCTGCAATATTCCAGGGCTGCAGCAAGTGGGAGGAATACAACACCGACCCGTACGGTGTCACCAACGAACTGCTTTCAGCCGACTTCAACGACGTGGGTGCATATTTCCCCACCATCGAGCAGGGCATCTACAACAACACTTGCCTCTGGGCCTGGGAAATGCAGACCGCGCAGAACCTGACGGCCGACACCTGGTGCGGCTACATGCAGGCTCCCACCCCCTTCCAGAACAACATCAATCCCTCCACGCTCTTCCTTATCAGGTCTTGGGTAGGCGGCATGTGGGACCTCACTTACCGTGACGTCATGAGCCCGATCTTCACGAGCATCCAGAGCCGTCAGGAAGACTATCCCCACTTCTATGCGGTCGCCCAGATAATGAGGGCCGTCGCCATGATCCGCGTGTCCGATTCCTATGGCCCCGTGGTTTACAGCAAGTACGGAACCGGTTCTACCGGCGCGTCCTTCGACACCCAGGAAGAGGCTTACAACCATGTCTTCGCGGAACTCGAATCCGCAAAGGCTGCGCTCAAGGCCTTCATCCAGGAGTATCCCGACGCAAAGCCCTTCGAACCCTTCGACCTGCTCCTGGGCGGCGACTTCAACAGGTGGATCCGCTTCGCCAACTCCGTGCAGCTCCGCGCCGCTATGCGCATAGTGAAGGTTAATCCTTCGCTCGCCCGCCAGAAGGCCGAAGCCGCCGTTGCCGACGGCGTGCTCGAGGACGGTACCGTATCCGTGTCCGGCAAGGGCTGGGTGCATCCCCTTTCCACCCTCGGAACCGACTGGAACGACTGCTGCATGAACGCAGAGATGGAGAGCATCCTCCTCGGCTACAACGACCCGCGCGTGGGCAAGTTCTTCAAGCCCTGCTCGGATGCCGACGCCAAGGAAGCCGGATACTCCTACAAGGGTATCAGGATGGGCATCGAGATGGCCGTCAAGGACATCTACGCCGGTCACTCCGCCCCGAACTTCGGCGGTGACACTCCCGGCCTCATCATGTCCAGCGCCGAAGTCTGGTTCCTCCGTGCAGAAGGCGCCCTCCGCGGTTGGAGCGGCATGGGCGGCAGCGCAAAGGATCTTTACGAGAAAGGCGTGCAGACCTCATTTGACCAGTGGGGTGCGGGCGATGCTGGTGCCTACCTGCAGAGCGACAACATGCCCGCCGCTTATGTCGACGTGAAGAACCCCGCCAACAGCATTCCCGCCGATTCCCCGTATATGAATAGGGTTTCCCCGAAATGGGACGAGTCTGCAAGCAACGAAATCAAGCTCCAGAAGATCATCACCCAGAAGTGGATTGCCTGCTATCCCGAAGGCATGGAGGCCTGGTCGGAGCAGCGCAGGACCGGTTATCCCGTTCTCTTCCCCGTCATGGTGAACGAGAGCCAGGGCGTCTTCAAGAACGACGACAACGTCAAGCGCATGACCTTCCCCGAGTCGCTCGAGTGGACCGGACAGCTCTCCGAAGCCACCCAGAAACTCGGCGGTCCCGACAGCGGCAACACCCGTCTCTGGTGGGATACCGGCAAGGGCAACTTCTAATGAACGGATCAACAAACAAAACACCATAACATGCAAAGGTTAGTTTGGTTGGTGATATTTGTTGTGGCGTCCACTTGGGCTTCGGCCCAGGTGGATTGCCGTTTCATGGAGAAGGTGCGCGAAAGCGGCTATGTCCATGAACCGCTCGTGCCCGACGCCGCCAATAGCCTTGAAAGCACTTTTTGCGGAAAGAAAGTGCTGCGCAGCGAAACCCTTTGCGACATGGAAAGCCTGTATGGCTGGACACACAGGGGCGTGGGAAACATGACCTTGACCACGGAAAGATGCAAGGACGGCATCAGCAGCCTCAGGCTCACCGCGCCCACCCATCCCGTTCCCATGCTGGACTGGGGACTCGGGCGGGGCACAAGCCTGGCCGAGTTCTCCGTCGGGAACGAAAACTGGGAAGACAGCAACAGGCTGCATTTCTACGTGTTCCCTTCCTGCGGAGGTGCGAGGAGTATCTATCTTAACCTTTACCTCGAGAACGACGGGGAGGTGAAAGTCCCCGACATCTACGGCCGGGAAGGCATCCATGAGATAAACCTCAGGAACGGTGAGTGGAACGAGTGTTTCCTGGAGATTACCGGCCTCTCGCGTGATAAAATCACCAAGCTTTCCTTCGCCATAGAAGTGTTCGGCCGCGAACAGACGATGGGCGACAGCCTGTGTTTCGACATTGACTGCATCGAGCTCCAGAAAGTGGCCGACCCCGAGCCGGTGAAAGGCTGGGAACCTGCTCAGGGCCGTATCGTCTTCTCCACCTCTGGATACACTCCCGGAGGGAAAAAGACGGCTCTGGCTGCCGTGAAGAGGCATGGATGGCGGCGTTTCTCGCTGCTCGACGCCGACAGCGGAAAGGAGGTCTTTTCCGGGAAAACAGTGAAGGTGGACTCCTATACCGGCGAGTTCGAGCTGATGGATTTCTCGTCCTTCAGGACTCCCGGGCGCTACCGCCTGAAAGCAGGAGACGCGGTTACCGCGCCCTTTTACATCCATGACGACCTCTGGATGGAGTCGGCATGGCGTACGGTGAATTTCCTTTTTTGCGAAAGATGCGGCTATCCCGTGCCTTCGAAGCACGGCACCTGCCACACCGACCTGAACGCGCCTTACGGCGGCGGAACCTTCACCCTGAACGGCGGCTGGCACGATGCCGGTGACCAGTCCCAGCAGACGCTGCAGACCGGTGAAATCGCCTATTCGCTGTTCCAGGCGGCGCTCAAGGCCAGGGAACACGGGCTTGACGACCTTTACCACCGCCTCGTCGAAGAGGGGCTGTGGGGTATGGATTACGTGTTGAGGACAAGGCTCGGTGGAGGTGACCGCATCCTTGGCTGGGGAACAAATCTTTGGACCGACGGAATCATCGGAACCGACGACGATTCGGGCCGCAGGAATCTCCAGATTCAGAACGGCGCCATCGAAAATTTCATCCTCGCCGGAATCGAGGCTTACGTGTCCATGGTCCTGGAAAACGATGAAGGCCTGAAGGTCAAGCTTGCCGGCGCGGCGGCCGAAGACTACGCCTTTGCCAGAGAGCGCTTCGCGGCGCTGGGATTCGCCGAGCTTGCAGAAGGCCCCGGACGCGGACACGCGTCGATGACATCCGAGAGCCAGTACCACGCCAACATGTCGTGGGCTGCCAGCATGCTGTACAAACTCACCGGCGATGCGGCTTACGCCGCCGATGCTGCCGAGGCGATCAGGTATACCCTTGACTGCCAGCGCATTGACCCCCTCGGGGACCCCGACGGGACCCGTGGCTTCTTCTACAGGGACCGCTCCCGGAGGACTATCGTCCATTACAACCACCAGTCGCGCGAATACTGCTACATGGAGGCCGTGGCCGCCCTTCTCGAAACCCAGCCGGAGCATCCCGACGCCGCAAGGTGGAAGAAGTGCGCACAGCTGTACGGAGGTTACCTCAAGGGCCTCATGAAATATGTCGCGCCTTACGGCATGGCGCCGAGCGGGGTCTACAATGCCGATGAAATCAAAGACTCGGTGAATTTCTACGCCACCCAGGTATGGGTGTACGGAGGAGTCGAAGACGATTATCAGGAGCAGCTCTCCAACGGCGTCAGACTGGATGAAAAGCATTATGTGCGGAGGTTCCCGGTGTGGTTCTCCTTCAAGGGCAACACCGCCGTCAGCCTCTCGTCCGGAAAGAGCGCCGCAATCTGCGCCGGAATCCTGGGAGACGGCGAACTGCTGGACATAGCGGAGTCGCAGCTCAAGTGGGTAGTTGGCGAGAATCCCTTCGGCCAGTCCCTCATCTACGGGGAAGGCAGCAACTATCCCCAGCTCTACAACGCCCTGCCCGGTGAAATGGTCGGGGAAATCCCGGTCGGCATGCAGTCCTATTTCAATGAGGACTCCCCATACTGGCCCCAGTTCAACACTGCTACGTACAAGGAAGTGTGGGGCTCGTCAGCCGCCCGCTGGCTCATGTTGGTTTCAGAATTCTGATTTCGTATATTTGAAAAAAACACATTGATGAAAAACAGATTGTCATATTTGATGTTTGTCGCGTTCTCGCTGTTTTTCCTGCAGCAGGATGCTTCTGCGGCCAATTCCGCCGCGGAGAAGACAGACATGGTGATAGGGGCCTACGTCTTCCGCTCTGAAATGGGCATCCCCGATCCCGCCCTTGTAACCCATATCTATTTCGCGTTCGCGCATGTAAATGAGACCTTCGACGGGGTATATATCCCGGATAAACGAGAGCTCCGCAAAGTGGCCAGGCTCGGAAGGGGGCGCCGCGCCCCCAAGGTCCTCCTGTCGATAGGGGGATGGGGAAGCGGCCGTTTCAGCGAGATGGCGGCATCTCCCGAGAATCGCCGGGCCTTTGCCAAGGCCTGCCGCCGGGTGGTGAGACGTTTCCGCCTAGACGGAATCGACATCGACTGGGAATATCCCACTAGCAACGCTGCCGGCATATCGGCATCTCCCGAAGACCTCGGGAACTTTACCCTGCTCATGGAATGCCTGCGCAAAACGCTGGGTAACAAGAAGATGCTCACCATAGCCACGGTCTGCTCGGCCAGGTACATAGACTTCAAGGCCGTCCTTCCCTATGTCGATTACGTGAACGTGATGGCGTACGACATGGGGAACGAATACACCTATCAGGAGGCCGTAGCGGCGCACATTGCTGCCGGCGTCCCTCCGCGCAAGCTCGTCCTGGGCATGCCCTTCCATGAGGGCCAGGATGTGGCCGGAACGGCCGAAAGGTGCGATTACATAGTTCGGCACAATCTCCGCGGCGGAATGTACTGGGAGTGGAACTGCGAGCAGGGCGAACATCCGATGGCCGAGGTTTGCTCGGAAAAGCTCCGCGTCGTACGCAGCCTGAAGAACGTACTGGTGCTCTATGAGGACGGAGGCTGGCACAAGCCCCTTACCGACGTGCTGGTGCCGTGGCTCGATTCGGTTGCGTTCAGCCATGGCTTTGCCATCACCGACAGCCGAAATACCCGTAACGTATCTGCCGAGTTCCTGGACGATTACGACGTGATACTCCAGCTCGACTGCCCCCCGTACCCCTGGCCCGAAGAGGCTCAGGAGGCATTCATCGATTATATCGAAAATGGAAAGGGCGGCTACGCGGGCTTCCATCATGCCACCCTGCTCGGGGAATTCGACGGATTCCCGATGTGGGACTGGTTCTCCGCTTTCATGGGCGGAATCCGTTTCGACAACTATATCGCCGAAACCTGTTCCGGCACAGTGAAAGTCGAGGATGAATCGCATCCGGCCATGCGCAGAGCTGGCTCTTCCTTCACGATAGACGAGGACGAGTGGTACACCTACGACAAGAGTCCCAGGGAGGCTTCGTATATCCATGTGATCGCCTCTGTCGACGAAGACTCCTATTCTCCCGCTTCCGGCGTCAGGATGGGAGACCACCCGGTGATATGGACCAACACCGCCGTAAAGTCTAAGAACATCTATTTCCAGTTCGGGCACAGCCCCGTCCTCATGCAGAACGAGACCTTCTTAAATATCCTTCTGGATACCATTGATTGGCTGTCAAACGATTAATACACAATTAGATATGAAAAAAACCGCGCTCGCATTGCTGAGCTTGATGCTCTTTGCGGCCTGCAATGTCAACCCATCCATCGGAACCGATACCCGCGAGGCCAACTATGCCAAGGAAAAACGCTTCAAGGCACTTCTCTACTGGGAACCACATGCCGAGGAGGCCCATGTCCAGTTCGACTTGATGTCGATAGACTTCTTTTCCGCGCTCAACGTCGGCGACGGGTTCGAGTTGGATACCACTACGAGCCTTTCTGCCTATACCTACGACCAGCTGAAGGAATACACCGTCATAGTGGCGCTCAACGCCCAGCCTTCCGACCCTGCAGGCCGTGCGCTGTTTGAGAAGTACATGGAGAACGGAGGCGGATGGGTAGGTTTCCACGCCTCTGCCTACAACGATGCCAGGACCGGCTGGCCATGGTACCTTGACTTCCTCGGGGGCGGAGTGTTCAAGTGCAACAACTGGCCTCCACAGCCTGCGCTGGCTCGTTTGGACGACAGATTCCATCCGGTCACGAAGAATCTTCCCAAGGAGTTCGTGCTGCCTGCAAGCGAGTTCTACCAGTGGACTCCCGAACCTCGGTCTAATCCCGACATAAAGGTGCTCATGTCCCTCTCTCCCAAGAATTATCCCATCGGGCTAAAGGACATAGTCTACGGCGGCGACTGGCCCGTGGTGTGGACCAACACCAAATACAGGATGATTTATCTGAATATGGGCCACGGCGACCAGTGCTACAAGGACGGCGAGCAGAACCTTCTGTTCGTCAATGCCCTGCGCTGGATAGTCAGCCGCGACCCGTCGGGAAATCCCTTCGACAGGTAGCCCTTAGTAGATATCGATGCCTTCGGCTTTCATCGCGGCGATAGCCTCGACATGGCCGTCCTCGTCGACGCATGCAAGGGCGGTTTCGGGGATGCTAACCTTGTAGCCGGCCTTCAGCAGGTCTTCGGCGGTGTTGCGCACGCAGTATTCGGT
>JAILQG010000112.1 GCA_024699055.1 Bacteroidales bacterium | reverse complement strand
TTGAACCACGCGTGGTTCAAATGTGGTTCAAATATAGCAAAAATATCCCGAATTAGACCAAACTAACCGGGAAAAGTTTTCAACATATTTCAGTTGATTATGTGAGAGTTACGCCCTTTTGTACGGAGTGTGTAGAAGGTGTTTCGGTGTACTTATTTTCCGATGCAGAACCGGCTGAATACGTTGTCCAGCAGATCGTCGGTGGTGACGGCGCCGAAGATTGTGCCGAGCTCGTGGATGGCGCTGCGCAGGTCCTGGGCGACGAGGTCGGTGGGAGTTTTGCGGTCGAGGCCCAGCGAGACCTGGCGAAGGTTGTCCAGGGCACGTTCAAGCGCCTCGTAATGGCGAAGGTTCGTCACCATTGTGGCATTGCCCCAGGCAGCAGTATCCGCCGCGCGGGAACTCACAAGCCGCCTCCGCAGTTCGTCCATCCCTTCGCCGGTGCGCGCTGAGATGTCGAGCACCGTGAAATCCTCCGGAACGGCGACGCCCTGTTCCTGCATGTAAGCCTTCAGCCTGCCGGCAAGCGCCTCGGGATCGAGGTCGTACGTGCCGAAGGCCGGATACTTCAGTGGGAACACCTTGTATGAGCGGTCGACGGTAGGGAATTCCTCAGGGGCAATTGCATCGTAGAGATCGACCTTGTTGCGCACCATGATGAGGGTTTTATCCGCAGGGACTTTGGCCACTATGGCCGTGCAGGCCTTTTCCGCCTCTTCTGCGGGCTCCGTGCCGTCCAGCATGCCGATGACCGTCTCGGCCTTTGCAATGCTCTCAAACGACCGTTTAATGCCTATTCTTTCGATTTGGTCGGCGCTTTCGCGGATGCCGGCGGTGTCGATGAAGCGGAAAAGCACACCGTCGATGTTGAGCGTTTCCTCCACGGTGTCGCGCGTAGTGCCGGGAATGTCGGAGACTATGGCCCTTTCCTCGCCGAGCAGCGCGTTGAGCAGAGTGCTCTTGCCGGCGTTCACAGCCCCGACGATGGCCACGGGCACGCCGTTGCGGATGGCGTTGCCGGCGCTGAAAGATGCGATGAGCTTTTCTATTTTGGACATTGCCGAGTCGAGCAGGTTCTGGAGCTGGGCACGGTCGGCGAATTCCACGTCTTCCTCGCTGAAATCGAGCTCCAGCTCCATGAGAGAGGCGATTTCCATCAGCTTCGAGCGGAGCTCCCTCAGTTCCTTGGAATACCCGCCCTTGAGCTGGTTCAGGGCTACCCGATGCGAGACGGCGGAATCGGATGCGATGATGTCTGCGACGGCTTCCGCCTGTGCGAGGTCCATCTTTCCGGCGACAAAGGCGCGGCGCGAGAACTCCCCGGGCTCGGCCATCCTGCAGCCGGCGTCCACCAGCATCCGGAGAATCTTCGAAACCACATAGGGCGAAGCGTGGCAGCTGATTTCCACGGAATCCTCGCCGGTATAGGAATGCGGGGCGCGGAAGATGCCTACCACGACGTCGTCCAAGTCCTTGATGCTGCCGTACTTGAGGGTATAGCCCTCGGACGAGAGGGCGGCCCCGTTACGGAAACAGATGATGGTATCGGCATACTTTAGGGCATCCGGTCCGCTTACGCGTATTACGGAAATGGCGCCTCCACGTACCGCGGTGGCGGGAGCGCAAATGGTGTCTTCGAGATTGATCATTGTCTGCAAGATAAGAAAAAATCCCTATATTTGACATCCGAACAACCACACATGCCATGATACTAAGCATTCTGGACACCGACCTTTACAAATTCTCGACCTCGAACGCCTATTTCCAGCTCTATCCGCTCGCGGAGGGCACGTTCAAGTTCAATGACCGCGCGAAAGAGGTCTACGACGGGGCGTTCCTCGCCGCCCTCAAGGAAGAGATCAAAGCGCTGGGCAGGCTTGCCCTTACGGAAGAGGAGTTCGAATATGTGACCAGGCGGATCAAATACATCCCGCGCAATTACTGGGAGTGGCTCACCGGTTTCCGCTTCAACCCCGACCTCATCGAGGTTTGGCTCGACGACGAAGGCCACCTGCAGATGGAGGTCACCGACTATCTTTATAAGGTTACCCTCTATGAAGTGCCCCTGCTGGCCATAGTGGCGGAACTGCGCAACCGGACGCGGGGCGTGAAGGCAGATACCCGGACCGCCCTCGACATCCTCGACGCCAAATTGGAGATAGCCAATGCCAATGCTTTGCAGTTCAGTGAATTCGGCACCCGCAGGCGCTTCTCGTCGGAGTTGCACGACCGGATTGTGGAGGAACTGAAGGCGAAATGTCCCAAGTACTGCGCCGGCACGTCCAACGTGCATTTCGCCAGGAAGTACGACATGATTCCCATCGGCACTTTCCCGCATGAGTGGGTGATGTTCCACAGTGGCGTATTCGGCTACAAGAGGGCCAATTATCTCTCGCTCGAAGACTGGATCAAAGTTTACGACGGCGCCCTGGGCACCGCGCTCATCGACACTTTCACCACCCGGAGCTTCCTGCGCACCCTTACCATGAAGCAGGCCAAGCTGCTGGACGGCTTCCGCCAGGATTCCGGGGACGAGAGGGAAGTGGGAGACGCCATCATCGCAAGGCTCAAGGAGTTCGGAATCGACCCTAAAAGCAAGGTCCTCGTCTTCTCGAACGCGCTTGACTTCCCGAAATACAAGTCGGTCGCCGACTACTTCCGCGGGCGCATCAAGGTGAGCGCCGGCATCGGCACCAACATCACCAACGACCCCGGGATTGAGGGCTACAAACCGGCCAACATCGTCATGAAGCTGTCCCGCTGCCGCATGAGCGACAAGGACCCGTGGGAGAAGGTCATAAAGATATCCGACGACCACGGCAAGCACATGGGCGACGCGAGGGAGTTCGACATCGCCACTTATGAGCTGCACATAGGGGAGTAGGGGGCTTCTATTTCCAGGCGTCGGTGCCCGCCTCCGATTCTTCGGGGTGGTAGACCGGCTCCTTTTCGCCCTTCTTTAGCCTGGATTCGTAATCTTTCAGGGCCCTGATGGCCTTGGGGCAGAGGATGAGGAGGGCGATGACGTTCACCCATGCCATGAGCCCCACGCCGATGTCGCCCAGCATCCACACCACATTGGTTTCGCGTACCGCCCCGAATACCGTGGCGGCCAGGATTATGATGCGGAGCGCCCACACGCACAGCTTTTCCGCCCTGCTGCCGCCTTTGCCGCTGACGTCGAACATGTACATGATGCTCGACTCGGAATAGAAGTAATACGCCATTACCGTGGTGAAGACGAAGAAGAACAGCGCTATGGTCACGAACTGGTTTCCGAAGCCGTTCAGTGCCGAATCCAGCGCCGCCTGGGTATAGCCCACGTAGTTGTCGGCCAGTTCAGGCGCATTTGCAACAAGTACCTCGCCGGTAGAGCTAAGGATGTTGTAAGTGCCCGAGCAGAGAATCATCAGCGCCGTGGCCGTACACACGAGGAGGGTGTCGACGTATACCGAGAAAGACTGGGCAAGCCCTTGCTTGACCGGATGCGGGACGTCGGCCGACGCCGATACGATGGCTCCACTGCCCTGGCCCGCCTCGTTCGAGAAAATGCCGCGCTTCACCCCCATCATGATGGTGGAGCCCAGGATGCCGCCGGCTATTGGCCTGATGCCGAAGGCGTTGGTGACGATGGAGCCGAGTACTGTGGGCACGTCGTGGATATGCAGGATTATGACGACTATCGAAATGAGCACGTAACCCAGTGCCATGAAAGGAGTTACCACGGAAGCGACTTTGGAGATGCTCTTTATGCCTCCGATAATGACGAGCCCGAGGATGAACGCGAGTATGAGCCC
>JAILQG010000091.1 GCA_024699055.1 Bacteroidales bacterium | reverse complement strand
GATACAGTCAAGCGAAGGAAACTCTACAAAATTTACGCCATTCATTACAGCTTCGAGAACCCTCGGGATGTCATAGAAGCCGATGCGGCCTTCGAGATAGGCCTTTACGGCAACTTCGTCCGCCGCGTTGAGGGCGCAGGGAACGTTTCCGCCGCGCCTGAGGGCCTCGTAGGCCAGCGCCAGGCAGGGGAATCTTTCGAGGTCCGGTTTCTCGAAAGTGAGCTTCGAAACTTCTGCGAAATCGAGCTTTTTGTTGCCCACCGTGATGCGGTCGGGGAAGCTGAGGGCGAAGCCTATCGGCTGACGCATGTCGGGGCAACCGAGCTGCGCGATGACGGCCCCGTCGGCAAATTCCACCATGGAGTGGACGATGCTTTCGGGATGGACGACCACGTTTATCTTTTCGGCCGGCATGTCGAAGAGCCAGCGGGCTTCCATGACCTCGAAGCCCTTGTTCATCATGGTGGCGGAGTCTATCGTCACCTTGGCGCCCATGTTCCAGTTGGGATGCTTGAGGGCCTGCCCGGCGGCAGCGGCTGCGATCTGCTCGCGCGACCAGGTGCGGAAAGGCCCTCCGGAGGCGGTCAGATGCAGTTTTACGGGTTCGTTGCCCTGCCCGGCCAGAAGGCACTGGAAGATTGCGGAGTGCTCGGAGTCGACCGGCAGGATGACGGCCTTGTGCTGATACATCGCGGCTGTGACGATGCTGCCTGCGGCGACGAGGGTCTCCTTGTTCGCCAGCGCGACTATCTTTCCGGCTTCGAGGGCTGCCAGAGTGGGCCTGAGGCCGCTGAAACCGACCATCGCCCCCACTACTATGTCCACGTTGTCGGCGGCCGCGAGGGCGCAGAGGCTGTCGGTTCCGGTGAAGACCTTGATGCCCTTGGGCTGGAGGGTGTCGGCAAGGCCGGAATATTTCTTTTCATCGCAGATGACGA
Source organism: Bacteroidales bacterium (assembly GCA_024699055.1). Lineage (GTDB taxonomy): Bacteria > Bacteroidota > Bacteroidia > Bacteroidales > UBA932 > Cryptobacteroides. The sequence goes on along the minus strand of JAILQG010000091.1, from coordinate 5,940 downwards.
CGGCACCGGCGTCGAATTCAAGCGCCTGTGCTGCAAGGAGTTCGGCATTGCTGCCGGCAGAAAGCATCTCCACTTCGAAGAGGTCCCTGTGCTGCCTTATGACGTCGAGAGTCTGGGTGCCGATGGATCCCGTCGAGCCCAGGATGGCAATGCGTTTCTTATCCATTCAGAACTTGCAGTATTTTACGGGGTCGACGGGTTCGCCGTTGTACCAGAGCTCAAAATAGAGGTGGTCGCCGCCGCTGAGGCTGGCGTTGCCGGTGTTGCCCACCAGAGCTACCGGGGTGCCGGCGGTGACTTTGTCTCCCGCCCTCTTGAGTATCTGGGCGTTATGCTTGTAGCACGAGATGATGTTGTCGCGGTGCTGGATGACCACCGAATAGCCGGCGTCGTCGGTCCATCCGGCAGATATCACGGTGCCGTCGAGCACTGCGCTGACCACCGATTTGGCCGGGGCGGCAATGTCCACTCCCGGGTGGAGCACAAGGTCGAAGCCTACGGAAACCGTACCCTTGAGGGGAGTGAAGAAATGCTTTCCCTCTATGGGCAGCGCCCTGTTCTTGTCGCTCCCCACGCCGTATTTCTCTTCCCTTGCAACCGTGCCGCGGAGAATGGAATCCCTGCGGGCCATCTCTTCCTTGGTGATGGCCTCGAGGTGATGGGCGGTGTTCGAAATAATGCTGTCCTGCCCCTGCAGGGTCTCTTCGCCGGAAAGGACGCGGGAGAGGTTCTCGGCATAGAGCGTCCAGCGGAGCATTTCGTTCTCGAGGGAGTCGATCTTGATGGCGTTGGCTATGGCGTCGCGCTTGAAATTGGCGTCGGGATAGCCGGGGACTATGTTTTTGAGGGGAGTGAGGGCGAGGATGGCATAGAACACTCCGAACAGCACAATCAGCGATATTATGACGGTAAGGATGGCGTGCAGTTTGCTGAAACGGATGAAACGGATCCGTTTGTGGGAGGCATCTTCGCTGAGGGTGAGCCGGTAAAGCTTTGACTGTTTATTCGCCATATTTTATTATATTTGAAAGCTAATATGGACAGGACCGTCGGAATAGACTATGGCAGGGCACGCGTGGGAGTTGCGGTAAGCGACCCCCTGGCGGTTTTTGCCTCGCCTCTCGGGACGGTACCGTCTGCAAATATAATAGATTATCTCCAAAAATACGCCGAGGCCGAGCACGTTGTTTGCTTCGTGGTAGGCTATCCGGTCAATCTGGACGGCCGTCCGGCGGAGGCCCAGGCAGATGTCGACGTGTTCCTCAAACGGCTCGGAAAAGCCTTCCCCGATGTTCCGGTAGTGCTGGAAGACGAAAGGTTCACTTCCGTGCTGGCGCACAGGGCCATGATCGACGGGGGGATGAAAAAAAGCGAGCGCCGCAAGAAGGAATCGGTGGACAAGATAAGCGCGGCCATCATTTTACAAGGATATCTCGACAGGAAGAATAGGCAATGATAAGACCTATTTATCTGTACGGCTCGTCCGTACTGCGCGAAGTCGCAAAACCGGCCGACCTCTCCAATAAAGAAGAGATAGGGCAGTTGATCGTGGACCTCTGGGAAACCCTCAAGGCGTCGGAAGGCTGCGGCCTGGCCGCGCCCCAGATAGGGGTAAGCACCAGGGTGGTGGTGGTCGACGGCGACGTCATGGCTGACGTCTACCCCTACCTGAAGGGCTTCAAGCGGGTTTTCGTGAACCCCACGGTGCTTGAAAGGAGCAAAGAGACAACCACTTACGAAGAAGGCTGCCTGAGCGTTCCCGGCATCTACTGCGACGTGGTGCGCCCGAAGACCATAAAGGTGGAGTACTACGACCAGAACCTCGAAAAGAAAGAAGAAGTGTTCGACAATTTCGCCGCGCGCATGATCGAGCACGAGTTCAGCCATCTTGAGGGAGAACTTTTCACCGACCTGGTCGCCCCCATCCGCCGCAAGCTGGTGGCGAAGAAACTGCAGGGCATTTCCGCCGGGAAAGTGAATACCCGGTACAAATCGAAACTGACGAAATAGTATACTATGTTGACCCTTTTTACAAGATGCGCCAGACGTCGTGTCCTGCTTTCGCTGTTGCTCCTTGCGACGGCGCAGGGGGCATGGGGCCAGGGGCCGTGGTACGTGGGGGTACAGGGTGGCACTTCCTTCGGCCAGGGCACGTTCCGGAGCATTACGGAACATGGAGCCCATTTGGGCGCCCAGGGCGGCCTGAATGCGGGTTATCGCTTTAACCGGTTCCTCTCGCTGGAGCTTGGCGCCCAGTATGGCGCGCAGAACCAGGACCCGTTGGACTGCTGCCGTTACTGGATGTCGGAGGCCGAAGTCCGGTACATGTCGCCGGTGCTTGACGAGACCGGCTGGTACTACAGGGACCTGAGTACCGCCACGCAGTGGGGCAAGGCCTATCTGCAGGCCAATATCGACCTGCTCAGCCTGGTAACCAGGCCGGATTGCCGCTGGTCGCTGAACGTGTCGCCGCAGATCTCGGCGGTCACCACCAAGACCGCGCTGGTAGCTCCCGACAGGGAACTGCTGCACCCTCGCCAGTGGCACTTCGGCTACGGCGGGCAGGCCAGTGTGGGTTTCCAGATCAGCAAGACAATCGGCGCGGCGCTTTACGGCGGCATTACCTGCCTGACGGGCGAGCGCTTTGACAATATTCCTATACACGCGCACAAGAGCAATCTCCTCTGGGATGCGGGTGTTAAACTGCAGTTCGGCCTATGAGAAAGTACGCTATCCTTGCAGCGGCCCTTCTGATGACCGGCTGCTTCCACGAATTCCATGAGAAGATGGACGGAACGGGCACTATGGCCGTGGCGCTCCAATGGGAGCAGGCCGAAGACGCCGCCACGCCCATCCACAACCTTACATACTCTACAGGCGGCTCCACCGGGAGCTTCGCCGGCGCAGAGGAGGCCGCAAGCGAGTTGCTGCAGCTCCCCGCCGGGGAATACGACATCCTGGTCACGGCCAACATGACCGAAGCCGACGGCTATATCCTCAGCGGTATGCCCGCCACCAAGGCCGACGGCTCCCTGCCGGAGGTGAAGGTTTCCCTCAAGGATCCCGCATCCTCCCCGGCCCAGGCCTGGTTCGGCGTGGCCCACGCCAGCGTGAAGGACGATGACGTCACGGTCGTGGAGCCCAAGCTCCAGCGCCTGCTGAGCACCCTGACGGTGAACATCGCCAACATTCCGGCCGGGACCACGATCGCCCTTACGCTGAGCAAAGTGGCCAAAGAAGTGATTCTTACGGCAAAAGACAATACCGGCCGCTACGGCGTGCCCGGCAGCGAAACCGTGCCTGACCTCACCATCCCGGCCAGCACCGTGTCCCTCTTCCCGACAGCCTCCGGGCAGGAGCGCTGCATCCTCACCATCCAGCTCACCTCCGCCGCGGGCATCGCGCTCACGGTGGTGTGCAATGCCCCCTGCATGGAAGTGGGCAAGGACTACATCCTGGATCTGGACTATAATGAGCTTCAGCCCTACATGTACATCAACTCCAGCAGCATTAGTCCCTGGGAGGATGGCTGGACTGTGGACGGAGAAATCCTCAACCCCCAAGAATAAAGAAAAAACACGATAATGAGAACGAACAGACTATTCATCCTTGCTGCAGCGGGCATCGCCGCGCTCGCCGCCTGCAACCGGGAGGGCATCACCCCGGCGGACGATTCCAGGGCCATCACCATCGAGGCGGCCATCGGGGAGATGACCAAGGTGAGCACCACGGGCAACACCTCGGCCTTCGAGACCGGAGACAAGATTTCCCTCTATGCCTGGACGGGCGACAAGACCGCCGTTCCCGACACCCGCGTGGTAAACGGCGTGGAGAACACCTACGACGGCACCGACTGGACTCCGGCCTCCCAGATGCTCTGGGCCGACATGGTGTCGGACCACTACTTCCTGGGCATCTACCCGGCCAAGGCCGTCACGGACTTCTCGGCCGACGCCTACACTCTGGATCCCGCCGACTACGAGGGGAGCGACCTTCTCATCGCCACTAACCTCACCGGCCTCAAGGCGCAGGACAATCCGGTGAAGCTCAGTTTCGACCACGCCCTGGCCAAGCTCCAGGTGAGCCTGAACTTCCGCAATCAGTGGGACGGCACGCCCGCGGTAAGTTCCGTAACGGCAACCGCGGCGAAGACCGGCACGGTGGATTATCTGTCCAAGGCCATTACCGCCGGCACGGCCTCCAGTGTGGACATTCCCGCCCTGGACACTCCGGCCTACGGCTACGCCCTCAGCTTCAGCGGCCTGATGATTCCCCAGGACGGCTTCCGCACGCTCACCATCAACGTGGCCGGCAGCGACTACGTATTCACCCATACTGCCGACATCACGTTGGTGGCCGGCAAGATTACCGTGGTGAACCTGTCCCTGGGCCGGGAGAGCATCGAGCTGGCCTCCGACATCACCATCAGCGACTGGACGGGCCAGGGCGAAGCCATCGACGGAGAAGTGTTCAAACCCGAAGCATGACGACGATATGAAAAAGAACAACATATACTTCGCAGCTGCGGCGCTCCTCGCGCTTGTGGCCTGCAACAAAGACATGGACAAGACTTCCAGGAACATCACCATCCAGGCCGGTATCGGCCCCATGAGCAAGGTGACCACTACCGGTGTGACGGCCGCCTTCGACGAGGGCGACATCATCTCCGTCTATGCCTGGACTGGAGATAAGACCGCCGTTTCCGACACCCGCGTGGTGGACGGCGTGGAGAACACCCTGGGTACCGACGGCAAGTGGACTCCCGCTTCCCAGATGCTCTGGGACGATGTGACCACCGAGCACTATTTCCTGGGCATCTATCCCAAGAAGGCCGTCACGGATTTTACGGCCGACGATTTCACGCTCAACCCTGCTGACTACGAGGCCAGCGACCTGCTGATCGCCGTGAATACCACGGGGCTGAAGGCCAGTGACAATCCGGTGAGCCTCAGTTTCGACCATGTCATGGCAAAACTGGACGTGAACCTTACTTTCCGTGACCAGTGGGCCACGGCTCCCACGGTGAGCGGCGTCAGCGTCACGGCCAAGAAGACGGCCTCCGTCGACTACCTTTCCGACGAGCCTGTCACGGCTACCGGTACGGCCGAATCAGTGGCCCTCCAGGCCATAGACAATGCCGCATGGAGCGGCCTGCAGGTGCCCCAGAGCGGCGTGAACACCATCACCATCACCATCGAGGGCAAGGACTACGTGTTCACCCACACGGCCGACATCCCGCTGGTGGGCGGCCAGTACACCACCGTGAACCTCATCGTGGGCCGCAGCGTCATCGAGCTGGGCTCCGTGAGCATTTCCAACTGGACCGCCGGCACCACCATCGACAACGGCGAGGCACAGACCGACGAATAACCCTTCTGTCATTCCGAGCGAATCCAAGATGAAGAAATATAGATTAATACTGATAGCAACTGCCGCCGTCCTGGCCTCCTGCGAGAAGGATGTCGGATCGCCCTCCGGCGGCCTGCCGATGCGGGTGGACGCCAGCCTTGCCGCCACCAAGGCCAGCATCACCACGGCCGACTTGCAGGAGTTCTGGCTTCAGGTGGACTGCCCTGCCGATGCGGCCTACAGCTACTTCGGCAAGGTGTCCAAGAGCGGCGCGGCGTGGAGCGCCGACAAGCAGCTGTACTGGAAGGACGAGACTACAGCCGTAAGTTACACGGCGGTTTTCTTCGAAGGCCACGACTTCACCAAGGCGGAGTTCACGGGGAGCGTGGACCTTGACGTCCCGGCCGACCAGAGCACCCAGGCTGGGCTCAATGCCGCCGATCTGCTCACCCTCAAGGCAACAAGCACCACCTATGAGTCCACCACGGATGGCACCCTGCCGGTGGTGCTGGGGCACGGCCTTACCAAGGTGAACATCGTGCTTTCGCTGGGCAGTGACTTCTACGACAACAGATACGGGCGCACGGACAA
>JAILQG010000075.1 GCA_024699055.1 Bacteroidales bacterium | reverse complement strand
GCCGAGTTCTGCGCCGACGTCAAGGATTATCTGGGTTCGCTCGAAGCCGGCAGATATGATCTCATGATAGTGGATCCCCCCGCATTCGCGAAGCACCGGGGCTCGCTCGACAAGGCCCTGAGGGCCTATCAGCGGCTGAATGCTGCGGCGATCGGAGCCGTAGCCCCCGGGGGGCTGGTGTTCACCTTCTCGTGCTCGCAGGTGGTCGACCGCCAGGCGTTTCTGGAGGCTGTTTTCTCGGCTGCGGCACAGACGGGCCGCCGGGTCCGCATCCTGGACAGGCTCAACCAGCCTGCCGATCATGCAGTCAATATCTACCATCCCGAAGGCGAGTATCTGAAAGGGCTTCTCCTGTATGTCGAGTAAGGTCGAATCGTTCCTCAGAAAGTGGATGCTGCTCATCAGCATGGCCCTTGGAGTGGGGGTGTACCTGCTTCTGGCCTTGATCCCTGGTTTGGAACAGGCTGAACGGAACTATATTTCGGCCGCCAGGGATCTTCAGCCCTTCCTGGTAGGAGTGATGCTCTTCCTTCAGTTCAACGTTACCGCTCCGTCCGACCTCAGGGTGCACAAATGGCACGCTGAAGTACTTGGTGTACAGGCACTTCTGTTTGCAGTCTTTACTGTCATTACGATTCTTCTGCCGGAAGGGAACCTGCGCATCCTCGCGGAGTGCGCGATGCTCTGTTTCATCTGTCCCACAGCCTCGGCCTGCGGGGTGATCACTTCCAAGATAGGCGGAGATCTTCAGCAGACCATGGCGTATCTGCTGCTGTGCGACATCATGTCAACCCTGCTCATTCCCGCCACGGTTCCGCTCGTGTGCCCGCAGGATGGAGTCGGTTATTTCTCCCTGCTCTGGATAGTTACCAAGAGGGTGTTCTCGATGCTCGTGCTGCCCTGCGCACTTGCATGGCTCATCCGTTATACCCTTCCCGGAGTCCAGAAATGGCTGGCCCGCTACACAGGCTGGGCTTTTTACGTCTGGGGCATCAGCCTTTTGCTGGCCATGTCCCTGGCGACGCGCGCGCTCGCGCAGTCGTCCGCTTCCCTGTGGCTGGCGGTTCTTATCGCCATCGTTGCGCTTTTGTGCTGCCTGGTCCAGTTCTACCTGGGCAGGAGGATTGCGAAGGGCTATGGCCGCCGTACCTCCGTTACCGCCGGGCAGACTTTCGGACAGAAGAATACAGGGTTTCTTATCTGGCTGGGTTTCAATTATATGACTCCGATCACCTCGGTAGCCGGCGGACTCTATGCGATTTGCCAGAATCTGGTGAATTCGTGGGAGCTGCAGCATTACAGGAATAATTATGCAAAAGAGTCTTGAAGAATACTGCGAGAGGGAAATCATTCCGCGTTATGCCGCTTTCGACAAGGCGCACAGGGAAGACCATGTGCGTACGGTGATAGAGCAGAGCCTGATGCTAGCGAGGCATTATAACGTGAACGTCGACATGGTGTATGCGGCCGCGGCCTATCATGACCTCGGCCTTGCCGAAGGACGCGAAATCCACCATCTGGCGTCGGGGCGCATCATCCGGAACGATGCGGCGCTGGCAAGATGGTTCTCTCCGGAACAGACAGAGACCATAGCACAGGCGGCGGAAGACCACCGCGCCTCGTCGAAGCATGAGCCTCGCAGCATCTATGGTCGCATCCTGGCCGAGGCCGACAGGGTGATAGACGGAGAAACCATAGTCCGCCGTACCATCCAGTACGGGCTTTCGCATTATCCGGAACTGGATACCGCGGGCCATTGGGAGCGCACTCTCGCTCACCTTCGCGAAAAGTACGGCTACGGCGGGTATCTGCACCTTTATATCCCGGAGAGTCCGAATGCCGCCCGTTTGGATGCTCTCCGCGCGCTGATCGATTCCCCGTCGGAATTGAAAAAGCTGTTTGACCGGCTGTTTGAAGAAGAGAATAATAAATGATAAGTAAACCGAATATGCAAAACCGTAAGAACAAATGGGGCGACCGTTGGGACGGATACCGTATCAGAGGCCTTGACCCGGTCCATGCAATGATGCCGTATTTTTTTGGCTCACGTATCGAGAATGAAGCCGTACTGGGAGAGGTCTTCGACCTGACCGAAGTGGATAAATACCTGGCTGAGAAGAATGCCGGCAATCCCGATTTCAAGTACACTTGGTTCCATTTCATCACCGCCGCAATCTCCAAGGCCATCCTTTTACGGCCCAAGATGAATTATTTCATAGCCGGAGGCCATTTTTATGAGCGGAAGCAGATTGAGGTGGCCTTCAACGTGAAGCGTCAGTTCTCGGATGAGGGCGAAGAGGCCATGGCCAAGTTCGTGCTCCGCCCGGACGGGGAGTCTCCCATGGAGCAGGTGCATACTTACGTGCAGAAGTTCGTGACCAAGGTCCGTTCCGACAAGTCCGGCGTAGGCGTCGACGACGCTCTCAAGTTCATCAGCTATCTGCCCAGACCTCTCTTCCGCCTCCTGTCATGGAGCATGAAGAAGCTGCAGTATTATGGCCTGTATCCCAAGTCGCTGGCCATGGATGATCCCTGTTACTCGAGCGCCTACATCTCCAATCTGGGCTCCATAAAAATGAACGCCGACTATCACCACCTGTTCAACTGGGGAACCATCTCTTTCTTCGTGGTGATAGGGGAGAAGAAACTGCGGCCTTTCTTCAAGGAGGACGGCAGCTTCGAGATGCGCAACACCATCAAGCTGGGCCTTACCATCGATGAGCGCATTGCCGACGGCTATTATTTCGCCAAGACCCTCCGTCTGGTGAGGAAGATTTTCCAGAATCCGCAGTTGCTGGACCTTCCGGCAGATACCCCCATTGAGATTGACTAAACCCTGAACCATGCGTTATAAATATGACAATGTGGCTACGCCGTGGATGAACAGTTACGGTGAAGTGGCCCCTAACCTTGATTACAGCGAAAAGACCATATCCGGCGCCGTCCTTGAGCGGGCGGCCATGGAGGGTGATTTCCCGGCCCTTACTTTCATGGGGAAAGCCACTTCCTATTCGCGTCTGGCGGAGGAAATCGACCGTGTGGCCAGAAGCTTTTATGCACTTGGCGTGAGACCCGGAACCCGGGTTTTGGTGTGCCTTCCCAACGTGCCCCAGGCGGTTTTCTGCCTTTACGGACTCAACCGCATAGGCGCAATTCCCACCATGGTGCATCCGCTGTCGGCCGTGAGCGAGCTTGCCTTCTATATGAACGAGGCTTCCTGCTCCATGGCCGTCACTCTGGACCAGTTCTACGGGAAGTTCCTGGAAGTGAAGGCCCAGAGGCCGGTGGAGAAAGTTGTCGTGTGCCGCGTGTCCGACGAACTGGCCTTCCCCCTGAATGTCGGCCAGAAGCTGATGACGGAGCGCAAGTTCCCCAAAATCCAGGCTCCCGATATCGTCTGGAACGATTTCCTCAAACTGGGAGAAAGCGTCACCGACGGGTACGTGGCCGATAAGGATTTCCGCACTGAGGCTGTCGTGCTGTTTTCCGGTGGCACCACCGGTACCACGAAGGGCATCATGCTGAGCGACCTGAATTTCAACGCCCTTGCATGGCAGACAGCCAACATGGCCAACGAGGAAGTGCATCATTCCAAGATGCTGGCAGCCATGCCGGTCTTCCACGGATTCGGCCTCGGCGTGTGCATCCATACGCTCATGTTCATCGGCGGAACGTCCATCCTGGTGCCGCGCTTCAACGTGAAGAGCTACGCAAAGCTCATCCGCAAGACCCAGCCCAACTTCATTGCCGGCGTTCCCACTCTGTTTGAGGCGATTACCCGTAACCGATACCTCGACGGGGCCGACCTGAGCTGCCTTCGCGGCGTGTTCTCCGGCGGCGATTCGCTCACCATCGAGCTGAAAAAGAAGTTCGACAAGTTCCTGGCGGATCACAATGCGTCGGTGCGCGTGCGTGAGGGTTACGGCACCACTGAATGCGTAACCGCATGCTGCCTGACACCTTATAACAAGGAGAAGGAAGGCTCCATCGGCATTCCTTTCCCGGATACCTATTTCAAGATCTGCAAACCCGGCAGCTGCGATGAAATCCCGTTCGGCGAAGAAGGGGAGATCTGCCTCACCGGCCCGTCCATGATGCTGGGCTATATCGGCCATGAAGAGGAGAACAAGGAAACCCTCAGGCTCCATGAAGACGGGCACGTGTGGCTGCATACCGGCGATCTGGGGCGCATGGACGACGAAGGATTCATCTACTTCAGCCAGCGCATGAAGCGCATGATAGTAACCAGCGGTTACAACGTGTATCCTTCCCAGCTGGAGAATATCATCGAGGGGCATCCCGCCGTGCAGCGGAGCTGCGTCATCGGTGTCAAGGATCCGCTCAAGATGCAGCGGGTGAAGGCTTATGTAGTGCTGAAGGAAAACTGCCCGGCAGATGAAGACATGCGCAAGTCCATCATGCAGCACTGCAAGCGGCACATTGCCAAATATGCCCTGCCCACGGAGATAGAGTTCCGCGAGTCATTGCCCACTACCCTGGTAGGAAAAGTGGCGTACACAGTGCTGGAAAAGGAAGAAGCTGAAAAAGAAGGCCGCCAGGGCTAGAAGAGCTTGCCTCCGTTGAACTTGTCGGCGAGCCCCATCAGGGCCTCGGCGCTGGCCGGGCCGGACTTCTCCTGGTCTATCTGCTTGCGGATACGGGCGAACTGCGCCTTCGTGTCGAGGGCGAAGCTGCCCTGGTCAACCCAAGCGAAATAGGACGGCTCCCTTTCGTAGATTTCTCGGACCGTACGGCCTTTGTGTTTCCCGAAATTGATGAGGATATGCGACGGGTCGGTGAGGCCGGAGTCGTCGTAGATGAGATGTCCTGAAAAATCCACGTATTTCTTGCCGACGAAGGCGGACAGGGCCTGGACGTCGTTCTTGAGCACCTGCTCGCGGTAGGGGGCCGGCTCTTTGTAGAAATCCAGCTGGGATTTGAGCACTTCGTAGGTGGCCATGGTGTCGGCTTCGGCGGAATGGGCATTCTCGAAGTCTTTCCCGCCGCAGTAGAAACGGTATGCGGCGCGCAGGTTCCTGGGCTCCATGGCGTGGTAGATGTTCTGCACGTCCACCATTACAGGCTCGTGCAGGTCGATTTCTATGGCCTTGAGCATTTCGCGGGCCTTTGCCTTGCTGGCCTCGGGAGTGCTGAAGGAGCCGATGCGCTGAAGGCAGTATCTTCTCACCCTTTCGATTTCTTCGGCCAACATCGGAAGGTCGAACTTGGCTGCGTTGAAACCGGCGAGATCCGAGCCCCTGAGCCACTCCACGATTTCGGGGGCGACTTCGAGGAAACGGGGACAGTCCGTGAGCATGTCGTCGGTGATGCCGTTGACCCTTGAGGCTTCTTCCCCCATGTGTTTCTGGGTGTGGGCTTCATAGTCCCAGGGCTTGATGCGCCAGGTCTTGACCTTAGGGGTGCTTTCGCCCGGGAAGACCTTTACGAAACTAAGCTCGACAATACAATCGGACGGAACGGAAAGCCCCGTGCTCTCGATATCGAAGAAAAGCAGGGGCTTCTTCAGGTTAAGTTCCATAACTTACTGTTTATGAGACCATTATAGGCATGAGGATGCCGCAGAGCTTCTCGCTTGCACTCTCTTCTTCGGAGGGGACGATGAGGGCCGCGCGACGGGAATCCGCGAACTTGAGGACTATGGTCTCGCAGCTCATGTTCGCCAGAATGTCGACGAGGAAGGAGGATTTGAAACCGATGGTGAGGTCTTCTCCGGAGTAGTCGCAGTTGAGCTTTTCATATGCTGCGATGGCAAAGCCCAGATCCTGGGCGGTGAGCTCGAGCTGGCCTTCCTTGAGGTCGAACTTGATGTGGTTCGAAGCCTTGTTGGCGAATACGGATATGCGGCGTACGGTGCTGAGCAGCTGTTCGCGGTCGATGCGGAGCACGTTGCTGTTGTTCTGCGGGATGACGTCGCGGTACTTAGGGTACTTGCCCACGACCAGACGGCAGATCATGACGGTGGAGCCGAAAGTGAACACCACGCTGGAGGAATCGAAAGCAACCTTCACTTCTTCGTCTTCCTTGCTGACGGTGGAGCGGAGTACGCCCGCCGGTTTTTTGTGGAGGATGAAGGAAGCGGGTTCTTCGGCCTTGACGTCGGCCGTGGTATAGCAGATGAGCTTGTGGGAGTCGGATGCCACGAGGGTGGTGTTCTCCGGCGTGATGTCGAAGAAGATACCGTTCATGGCGGGACGCATTTCGTCGTCGGCAGTTGCATATATGGTGCTGGAGATGCCCTCGATAAGGGTTTCAGCCGGGAATACCAGGCTCTGGGCCTCGTCGGAAACGCCCTTGATTTCGGGGAAGTCGGCGGCGGGGAAGAACGGAAGCGAAGAGTTACCGTTGCCCCATACGCACTCGAAGGACGATTCACCAGTGGTGCGGATGGCTACCGGCTGGTCGGGGAGTGCCTTGAAGAGGGCGATCAGCTGGCTGGCGGGAGCGGCTATGCTGCCGTCTTCCTTGGCGTCCACCTCCACCTCGGTGCGGAGGGTGAGCTCCTGGTCGGAGGCGGTGATGCGAAGGGTGTTGCCCCTCAGCTCGAAGAGGAAGTATTCCAGTATGGGAAGGGCGGATTTGACGGGGACGGCCTTGGAGACGTCCATCATGCCTTTGAGCAGCTCTGCGCTTGATACGTTGAATTCCATATAGCAAACTGTTGTTTTAAACGTTAAGCCCTTCAGGGAGGGCGGAATGCAAATATAAGAATTATATGGGAGAATTTTGGCATATCTTTTGATTTTTTTACTGAAGAGCTGACAATACGACAAAATGACAATAAAATGAAGAAAGAAACCCTTACGACAATCATCGCCGTGCTCTGCAGCGCACTGGTAGCGTTCATCACGGCAAAGGCGGCGACCCCGCAGCAGAAAGCGCAGCAGCCTGTCACATCCTATTCAGTTGACGGAAACCCATACCGCACAGTAAATCTCACCGATACCGACTATCCCGACCTCACCTACGCGGCTGAATCTTCGGCTGACGCCGTGGTTTATGTCAAGGTTACCGTCAAGACCACCCAGGAATACGACCTCCCACCCATGTTCAGGTATTTCTTCGGTCTTCCCGAAAGCCAGGACTACGAACAGCAGGGGAGCGGCTCTGGTGTCATCATCAGGCCTGACGGATACATCGTCACGAACAATCACGTGGTGCAGGGGGCGACCAAGATAGAAGTCACCCTGAACAACAACAAGTCCTACGAGGCCAGGGTCATCGGCACCGACCCTGCCACAGACGTCGCCCTCATCAAGATAGAAGCCGAAGGCCTTCCCATCGTGCCTTTCGGCGACAGCGACCAGCTCCGCCTGGGCGAGTGGGTGCTCGCCATCGGCTCACCCCTCGGAGAGCAGCTCAAGGGCACCATCACGGCTGGCATCGTTTCCGCCAAGGGACGCAGCCTTCCCAACTATACCGGCGAGTTCAAAATCGAATCGTTCATCCAGACCGATGCGGCGGTGAATCCCGGCAACTCGGGCGGCGCGCTGGTGAACAAGAAGGGTGAACTGGTGGGCATCAACACCGCAATAGTTTCCCAGACCAGGGCCTACACCGGCTATTCCTTCGCAGTACCTTCCAACATCGTGAGGAAGATTGTCGGCGACCTTATCGACTTCGGCAGCGTGAAGCGTGCAAAGCTCGGCGTGGCGATGAGCCCGGTGACGGAAAAAATAGCTGAGGACATGAAACTTTCCAGTCTTGACGGCGTATATATTAACGAGGTTACGAAGGGCGGAGCGGCCGACGAGGCCGGCATCAAGGCAGGCGATATCCTGGTAAAACTGGGCGGAACCCCCATCACGACTCCCAACAGCCTTCAGGCAAAGGTCAACAGTTACCATCCTGGAGACAAGGCGGGCGTCACCGTCATCCGGAAGGGCAAGACGATTGACCTGCAGGTTGAGTTCCAGGGCACTACCGAAGCTACCGGCACGGTTGCCGAAGACGGCTCGGTCGCCTTCTACGGCGGCAAGTTGGTCCAGGCAGGCAAGGAAGAACTCGCCAGGCTCGGACTCCAGAAGGGGGTGAAGATCGAAAGTGCAGGCAGCGGCACGCTCGCCGATGCCGGAGCATCCGACGGTTTCATCATCCTTTACGTGAACGACCAGCCCGTAAGTACGCCTCAGGAAGTTGTAGAAGCAGCGAAGAAGAGCAGACGTACGGTCTACATCGAAGGCGTGTCGCCTTCCGGCAAGACGGGCTACTTCGGATTCGCGAAGGAATAAAACATTTATGCGTCAGTTAAAGATCACAAAAAGCATCACCAACCGTGAAAGCGCCTCGTTGGACAAATATCTCCAGGAAATCGGCCGCGAAGAGTTGGTGAGTCCCGAAGAAGAAGTAGAATTAGCACAACGCATCCGCAAAGGCGATCAGGCGGCCCTGGAAAAACTCACCAGGGCCAACCTGCGTTTTGTGGTGTCGGTCGCCAAACAATACCAGAATCAGGGCCTGAGCCTTCCCGACCTGATCAACGAGGGGAACCTCGGGCTCATCAAGGCCGCCGAGAAGTTCGATGAAACCCGCGGTTTCAAGTTCATCTCGTATGCGGTATGGTGGATACGCCAGAGCATACTCCAGGCACTTGCAGAGCAGAGCCGCATCGTGCGCCTGCCTCTCAACCAGGTAGGCTCCCTGAACAAGATCAACAAGGCCCTGGGCAAGTTCGAGCAGGAGCACGAGCGCCAGCCGTCAACCGAGGAACTGTCCGAGATGATAGACATCCCCGAAGACAAGATCGCCGACACCATGCGTGTGAGCGGACGCCACGTAAGCGTGGACGCTCCCTTCGTGGAGGGCGAGGACAACTCCCTTCTGGACGTCCTTCCCAATGAGGACAGCCCCATGGCGGACAAGGGCCTCACCAACGAGAGCCTCAGCATCGAGATCGAGCGTGCCCTGCAGATCCTCACGCCCCGCGAGCGTGAGATAATCAAGAGCTTTTTCGGCATCGGCTGCCAGGAGATGACCCTGGAAGAAATAGGGGAGCGCCTGGATCTCACCCGTGAAAGGGTGCGCCAGATCAAGGAAAAGGCCATCCGCAAACTGAAGAAACCCTCCGCCAGCAAACTTCTCAAGAGCTATCTTGGATAATGACGGCCGAGCAGTTCATAGCCTTGAAGGCCTCAGAGGCCGTTAAGGCGCTTTACGGCGCAGAGGCGAAGCCGGAAAGCCTGCAGGTGCAGGTCACCCGTAAGGAATTCGAGGGGGATTACACTCTGGTGGTCTTCCCCCTTCTGCGTATCAGCCATGCTTCTCCGGATGCCACCGGAGCGGCCCTGGGCGAGTGGCTGACCGCCAACTGTCCCGAGATCGCCGCTTTCAACAGCGTCAAGGGCTTCCTCAATCTCACGCTCAGCAATCTCTACTGGCAGGAGGTTTTCCGTGGTATCACGGCTGACCCGCAGTATGGCTTCCTGCCCTCCACCGGCAAGACCATAATGGTGGAGTTCTCGTCTCCCAATACCAACAAGCCCCTGCATCTCGGGCACATCCGCAATAACCTTCTCGGCGCGTCGGTCTCCAGCCTGCTGGCGGCCGCTGGCAACAAGGTCATCAAGTGCACCCTGGTGAACGACCGCGGTGTGCATATTTGCAAGAGCATGTATGCCTGGCAGAAGCTTTTTGACGGGGCGACTCCCGAAAGCACCGGCAAGAAGGGAGACCACCTGGTGGGCGACTGCTACGTGGCCTTCGACAAGATGTACAAGCAGGAGGTGGCGGAACTTACCGCTTCCGGCATGGGCGAAGACGAGGCGAAGAAGAAAGCCCCGTGCATGCAGGCCGTGCGCGACATGCTGGTCAAATGGGAGCAGGGCGACGACGATGTGCGTGCTCTCTGGAAGAAGATGAACGGCTGGGTGCTCTCTGGTTTCGATGAAACCTACCGCGAGCTCGGCATTTCATTCGACCAGGTTTACTACGAATCCCAGACCTATCTGCTGGGCAAGAACCTCGTGCAGAAGGGCCTTGATATGGGCGTTTTCGTACAGGATCCGGACGGCAGCGTGTGGTGCGACCTCACCGCCGACGGCCTTGACCGCAAACTCCTGCTCCGTTCGGACGGCACTTCCGTCTATATGACGCAGGACCTTGGCACCGCGGAGCGCCGCTTCGAAGAGAACAGTCTCGATTCGCACATCTACGTGGTGGGCGACGAGCAGAACTACCATTTCCAGGTGCTGAAACTCGTCCTGGCGAAGCTCGGTTTCCCCTGGGCCGGCCAGATCTACCATCTGTCCTACGGCATGGTGGAACTCCCGGAAGGCAAGATGAAGAGCCGCGAGGGCACGGTCGTGGATGCCGACGACCTCATCGCCAGCATGAAGGAGGAGGCGCGCCTCGCTTCGGAAGAGAGCGGAAAACTGGACGACGTGCCCGCCGCCGAGAGGGAAAAGCTCTACTCGGACATCGGCCTCGGCGCACTCAAGTATTTCATACTCAAGGTGGATCCCAAGAAGACCATGCTCTTCAACCCGCGCGAAAGCATCGATTTCAACGGCAATACCGGTCCGTTCATCCAGTATACCCACGCACGTATCAGGAGCATACTCCGTAAGGCCGGGGCATACGGCGAGCCCGATTGGAACGCCTGCGCCCTGTCTCCCAAGGAAATCAGACTGGTGCAGCTGCTCTCCGCTTATCCGCAGAAAGTGGCGGAAGCTGCGGACGCTCTCTCGCCGGCGCTTGTCGCGAACTACTGCTACGACCTCTCCAAGGAGTTCAACCAGTATTATCACGAAACCCGCATCCTGCAGGAACCGTCGGCCGCCGTGCGCGACATGAGGCTCGACCTCATCGGCTGCATTGCAGACGTCCTGGGCCGCGGAATGGGCATTCTGGGCATCAATCTTCCCGAAAGGATGTAATATTTTTTGCAATTCTGAGTTTTTGGACTATTATTGCAGAAAAAATAATCACATAATGCAGCAGCCCGAAAAAAAGAGACACGTAGTCAGTTTCGAGAATATGTCGCCTGAACTGCAGGCGGCGTTCAATGAGAAGTATCCGAGGGGATTCTCCGACTATCTCGGCGATCTCGTGAAATATCCCAAGCCGGACGGCACTTCGTTCTATGCCGTGACGGTGGAGATTCCCGGTGCCGTCTACCTTGTCAAAATCAAGGTCAAGACAGACGACATCGAAGACATCGAGCGCTGGCTGGAAGGTGAGGAAGAAGCCGAAAACCAGGAGGTTACCGGAGCCGGCAGCGACACCGAACCCGAAGACAACACTCTCCCCGACGACAATATCGCCCAGTACGGCACCGACGACGACCCCGCCGACTGAGTGTGAATGAAACTTGTCGGTAAAAAGCTTCCGGAGAATGTCAAACTCCTCCTGCTGAGTTTCCTCGTGGGGCTTGGCGCCGGCACTGCCGCGGTCCTGCTGCTCAAGGGCATCGATTTCATACAGTCATTCGTATTTCCCGTCATCAACAAGGGCGGGTTCAGCTGGATGGCCCTGGCCTTTCCGGCCCTGGGCATGCTGCTCTCGTTCCTGCTCATCCGGTTCGTCATCAAGGACAACATCGGCCACGGGGTTACCAAGGTGCTCCTCGCCGTGTCGAGGAACGAGTCGAACATCAAGCCCCACAATATCTGGTCATCACTTGCGACGAGCATGCTCACCATAGGTCTGGGCGGCTCTGTCGGAGCCGAGGCGCCGATCGTTTATTCCGGTGCCGCCATCGGCAGCAACATAGGCAAGGCCTTCAAGCTGGGTTACAGGGAAATAACCGTCCTGGTCGGATGCGGCGCCGCCGGTGCCATAGCCGGCATCTTCAAGGCTCCGCTCGCAGGTATCCTGTTCACCCTGGAGATACTGCTGTTCAACATGAGCCTCGGCAGCATGATGCCGCTGCTCATCAGCACGCTTACCGCTACAGTAGTGTCGTATCTGGCCACCGGCCCCGGCACTCCGTTCACCTGCACCATCGCCCCTTTCAATATCGCGAACATGCCCTTCTACCTCATCCTGGGCGTGATTTGCGGGCTTATGTCGCTCTATTTCACGCGCCTTACGCTTTGGATGGAGGACCGCATTTCACGGTGGAAGAACCCCTGGGTGAAATGGCTTATCTGCTCGGTGTGTCTGGGTATCTGCATCCTGCTGTTCCCTCCGCTGTTCGGCGAGGGTTACAACTTCCTCGGCTCGCTTCTGACCGGAGGAGAATGGAACTTCGACGGGGAGTCCCCGCTTGCACGGATGCTGCATTATGACTGGGGTATTCCGCTGTTCGTGCTCATGGTGATGCTTACCAAGGTCGTAAGCATGACCTTCACCAATTCAGGCGGGGGAGTGGGCGGTACTTTCGGCCCCACCCTGTTCGTAGGGGCGCTTGCCGGTTTTGTGGTGGTGCGTTCGCTCGGCCTTGCGGGCCTGGAACTACCCGAACAGAACTTCGTGCTTGTCGGCATGGCCGGGCTCATGGCAGGAGTCATGCAGGCGCCCATGACCGCCATCTTCCTGATAGCCGAGATCACCGGAGGATACGAACTTCTCCTGCCCCTCATCCTGTGCGCAGCCATCTCGTTCGGAGTCAACCGCATCTGGGAGAGGTATTCCATTTATACCAAGCGGCTTGCGCAGAACGGCGAGCTCCTCACCCACTACAGCGACCAGGCGGTCCTGACACTGCTGCAGCTGGGGGACATAGTCTCTGACAAGTATCCGCGCGTCTACATCGACCAGACCCTCGAAGATATCCTTCCCATTGTGGTGAGCAGCACCGTCGCGGTTTTCCCCGTGCTCGAACGGGACGGCTCGTTCGACGGCGTGCTCGAGATGGATGAAATACGCAAGCACATCCTGGAACCGCGCAAGGCCGCCAGCATCAAGGTGCGTGAGCTCATGCTTCCCGCTCCCAGCATCATCCACAAGGATGAAAAGATGGAGAGTGTCATGAAAAAGTTCGACCGTACCGACGCCTGGAGGCTTCCAGTCCTGGACGAAGGACGGAAATACCTTGGCTTTGTCTCCCGTTCGCGCATTCTCACCGCATACAGGGAGCAGCTGCAGCAGATTTCCATAGAAGACTAAGAGGCTGTGAAAGAGATCTACATTAATCATATCGCGCAGCTGCTTCAGCTCAAGGCCTGGCAGGTGGAAAACTGCGCGGACATGTTCGCTGAAGGGAATACGATCCCTTTCATCTCGAGATACCGCAAGGAAAAGACCGGCGGAATGGATGACGCCACTGTTGCGGAACTCCGTCATTGGGTTGATGTCTTCGATGAGATGGAAACCAGGAAATCCACGATACTCAAGGTGATAGGTGAAGCCGGCGCCCTTACCGACGAACTCCGGAAAAAGATTGAGGACTGTGTTTCCGCCACAGAATTGGAAGACCTATATCTGCCCTGGAAACCGAAACGTCGCACCCGTGCTACCGTCGCGAAGTCGTTGGGGCTGGAACCTCTGGCCCAGGCCCTTATGGACAAGCGTACCGCCGACCCCATGAAGGCTGCCCGGGCATTTGTGAAGGAAGGCGTTCCTTCGGTGGAAGACGCCCTCGCAGGCGCCCGTGACATCATTGCGGAAAAGGTATGCGAGACCGCCATCGTGCGCGAGAACCAGCGGGCCTCTTTTAGGCAGCGCAGGCTTCTCTCCCATGCTTCTAAAGGGGCGGAAGACAACCCCGATGCCGCCAAATACCGTTCGTATTTCAATTACAGCATGCCCTTGGCCAAGATCGCGGCCCACAACCTGCTTGCCATCCTGCGTGCGCAGAACGAGGGCTTCCTGAGCGTGGGGCTCGATACCGATTCTGAAAAGTGTTCCGCCAAGGCGTATTACGATTTCTGCAAGGAAAACGGTTTTCCGTCGGAAGCCTGCGCCTCACAGGTCCGTGAGGCCGTCAAGGATTCATTCGACAGGCTCATAGAGCCTTCGATATCCGGTGAAGTCATTAGGGAAGCCAAGGCCCGTGCCGACATGGAGAGCGTCGCAATCTTCGGGGAAAACCTGCGGCAGCTGCTGCTGAGCCCCCCTGTGGGGCAGAAATGCACCATGGCCGTGGACCCGGGCTTCAGGAACGGCTGCAAGATCGCCGTGCTGGACTCCGGGGGCAACCTGCTCTGCCATACCATAATCTTCCCGCATCCCCCTCAGAACGACAAGGTGAAGGCGCTTATGACGGTGCAGGAACTTCTGGACAGATACGGAGTCCAGGCCGTGGCCGTGGGCAACGGCACCGCATCGCGCGAGACCGTGGAATTCCTCAAAAAGGTTGAGCTTCCGGAAGGCTGCAGGGTGTGGACGGTTTCGGAAGACGGCGCATCCATCTATTCGGCATCCGAAGTGGCCAGGGAAGAGTTCCCGGACGAGGATGTGACGGTGCGCGGAGCAGTTTCGATCGGCCGGCGTCTCATGGATCCGCTTGCCGAACTGGTGAAGATAGACCCGAAGAACCTGGGCGTGGGTCAATACCAGCACGATGTCGACCAGGCCTTGCTCAAGGAGAAACTGGACAATACAGTGGAGGCCTGCGTGAATGCGGTGGGGGTGAACCTGAACACGGCATCGCCGTATCTTCTCCGCTATGTCGCCGGAATCGGCCCTTCGCTGTCGAAGGCGATAGTCGACTACAGGGCCTCCGCCGGGGGATTCCATTCCCGTTCCGAGCTTCTGAAAGTGCCCCGTCTTGGGCCGGCCGCATACGAACAGTGCGCAGGATTCCTCAGGGTGAAGGGGGCGGACAATCCCCTTGACGATTCGGCCGTCCATCCTGAAAGCTATTTCGTCGTCGACAGGATGGCGAAAGACCTCGGCGTGTCCGTAGGTGAGCTTGTAGGGAACCGGGAACTCTGTTCAAAAATCGACGCTGCCAGGTATGTCGGGCTGAAAGGCGCCCGTTCATTGGAAGGCGTAGGGCTTCCCACGCTGAACGATATCTTGAAGGAACTGGCCAAACCGGGGCTCGATCCCAGAGAGACCGCGTCGGAATTCTCTTTTGCCGACGATATCCATGACATAGGCGACCTCAGGCCTGGTATGGAACTGCCGGGCATAGTGACCAACATCACCGCCTTCGGAGCCTTCGTGGACATTGGCTTGCACGAAAACGGCCTGATTCACGTATCTCAGTTGGGCGCGAAAGGGCATGCCGATCCTTCCAGGGTGCTGAAGCTCCATCAGCAGATAAAGGTTGGCGTAATTAGCGTCGACCTTGAGCGTGGCAGAATAGCCCTGAAACTGATCCGTTAAGGCTGCCTGTTTGCCGAAATACGGATCCTGGTCCGTTTCAGGCCCTTAGATTTCAGGATGACCGTGCTGCTGCCGGGCTTGCCGGTAGACTGGACAATCACGGTGAGTTTTCCGCTGAAAAGATGCATTTCCGGGCTCTGGAATGGCTCCAGGCAGGTGGGATCGCCGTTGGCGACCGCACGGAACCTGACCGACTTCCCGCGCACCTTGACTTTTACGGACCTGTCTGCATCGGGTACGGGATTACCGTTCCTGTCAAGTACCGATACCGTGATGTAGGAGAGGTCTTCGCCGTCTGCACTGATGACCGTCCTGTCTGCTGTAGCACTCAGTTTCCGGGGCGCCGAGGCTGTGCGGACGCTTTCACGTGCTGCCTCGTTTCCATCTGAGTCATAGGCGATTACCAGAATCTCTCCGGGTTCGTAGACCACGTCTTTCCACATGAGGCGGTAGCGTCCTTCGACATCGGCATTCTGGCTGCCGTCGGTTTTTACGGAGGAGACCTCTTTCTTCCTTACGCCATGGGAAACCCCGTTCACGAACAGTTCGGCCGAAGGGTATGACGTGTACACGAATACAGGGGTAATCTCGCCTTCACGGCCCGGCCAGGTCCAGTGGGGGAGAACGTGCAGGGTTTCGTCTTCAGTGTTCCAGACGCTGCGGTAGAGGTAGTAGCGGTCTTTGGGCAGTGAGGCGAGGTCTATTATTCCGAAGTAGGAGGAATGCGAGGGCCAGGCGTCGGTGTCGTACGGATGAGGCTCGCCTAGATAATCGAAGCCCGTCCATACGAACTGCCCCAGATACCATGGATAATCGTCGGACAGCGCGAAATCGATGTCGGGGATATTGCTCCACGATGCGGCGTCCAGGTCGTATGAAGAGCTCTGCAAGTCGGGAGTGACCTTGCTGAACACCTTTTCAGCCGGGAAGTGGTATACCCCCCTGGAGCTGACCGTCGATGCGGTTTCGGAGCCGAGGATGAAGCCCTGCGGGAGCATCTCTATGCCTTCAAGGAACATGAACGTGCGGTAGTTGTATCCGGGCACGTCGATGGCGGCCGCGAATCCGTTTCGGTTCACCGCCCACACCTGGTCCATGCCGCAGGTGACGGGACGGGTAGGATCGAGCCGGTGACAGATGTCCTGAAGGTACTTTGCGGTCTCTATACCGCCGGGGGCACTCTGGGAAGGCACCTCGTTGCCTATGCTCCACATTACTACGGCGGGGTCGTTGCGGTAGTGTAGAAGCATTGCTTCCATGTCCTTCTCGGCCCAGTTCAGGAAAAAGCGGTGATAGCCGCTGTCGCACTTGGCCACGTCCCATTCGTCGAAGGGCTCCAGCATCATCATGAATCCCATTTCGTTGCAGAGTTCGACCAGTTCGGGCGCGGGCATGTTATGGGAAGTGCGGATAGCGTCGCATCCCATGTCCTTCAGGAGGGTGAGCTGATGCCTGATGGCCGATTTGTTGACGGCGGCCCCCAGGGGACCGAGGTCGTGGTGGAGGCAGACTCCCTTGAACTGTCGTCTCTTTCCGTTGAGACGGAAACCGCCTTCCGCGGTGACGGAGATGCTCCTAATGCCGAAAATAGTCTGGTAGCGGTCTATGATTTCGGAGCCTTTCGTAAGCAGGATTTCCGCTGTATAGAGCGTAGGATGCTCGGGCGACCAGAGCTGAGGGCCGTCTACGAGCAATTCGTGCCTATTGAGTGTATCAGCTTCTGTTTCAATAGATGAAACTACCTTGTTGTGGGCGCTGTCATATATAATAACCTGCATTTTTACCCCTTCGAGGGAGCCGGTGACCCTGCTTTCCACCTTAACCGTAGCACATTCGGCGGAGACTTCCGGAGTCGTCACGAATGTGCCCCATACCGGAACGTGGGTTTCCCCAGTGAGGAGCAGGTGGACGTTGCGGTAGAGGCCGGCGCCGGGATACCAGCGTGAACTCTGCTCGCGGTTGTGAAGCGTAACTTCCAGCAGATTCTCTCCGGCCACGGCTGCGGGGGACAGGTCGACGACGAAGGAATTATAGCCGTACGGCCAGAAGCAAAGCTCCTTACCGTTAAGCGAAACCCTTGCCTCGGACATCGCCCCGTCGAAGACCAGCGTGGCTTTTCTGCCTTCCGGAAGATCGAGGGTGGTGCGGTAGGTGCCGGTTCCCGCCCACGGGAGACCTCCGCTCCGTGCGGTCTTTTCGCTCGGGGTGGTCTCGCCGTTCTGGGTGATTGCCACGACCTGGAGGTCGTTGGAGCGGTCGAAGGGGCCGGATATGGCCCAGTCATGGGGGACGCTTACATCTTCCCATGCATCTGCCGGGCCTTTACGGAACTGCCAGCCGTCTTTGAGCAGGATTTCGCTGCGCTGGGCAAGAGCGGGGACGGCTGCAAGAATGGCCGCCGCCAGGAGGGTCAGTCGTTTCATTTGGCAAAGGCTCCAAGGGCTGCGGTGGGTTTGCCGGAATTGTCGAAGGCGCCCTTGGTATAGCCGTTCCAATTCCCGTAACACTCAGGTTCCCAGTAGAATACGCCCAGACATCCGTTTGTGTTGCGCGCTCCCTGGACGATTGCGGAGAGGAAGTCCCCGGCCCATGTGGCATCCCAGGGGGCACCGACTTCACAGACCATGGTCTCGCATTTGTAGGTGTTCGCAAGGGACATCATATTGGAGGTACATCTCTTAACGTACGACTCCCAGGTCTTTTCGTCGGGATACAGCGAAAGGCCTATCACGTCCCATTTCGCCCCGCTCTGCTTTACCAGGTCGAGGAACCAGGTTGTGCGGCCGAGGTCATAGCCGTTGTCGATGTGCAGGAGTACCTTAGCCTTGGGGAAAACTGCTTTCGAGGCGTTGTAGCCGGCATTGGCGAGGGTGGCGAAGCCGGAACCGCCCGTCTTTTCACTCACGCTCCCGAGAGGCCACAGCATGCCGGTGGGGGTTTCGTTGCCGGTCTGCACCCAGTCAACCTGCACACCCTTGTCTTTGAGGGCGTTAAGTACGGCAGTGGTATGATCTGCGACTGCCTTGGCCATCCTCTCAAGGTCGTAGTCTTTCCATGCGGCCGGGGGATACTGCTGGCCGGGATCTGCCCAGCTGTCGGAATAGTGGAAGTCCACCATCACGGGCAGGCCCAGGTTTTTTGCACGAACGGCCTTTGCCACTACGTCTTCCAGACCATTGTATCCGTTTGCGGGGTTTACCCACACGCGAAGGCGGATTGCGTTGAATCCCAGTGATTTAAGCAAGGCGAAGCACTCGGTCTTCTGCCCGTTGACGTCGTAGAAGGACTTGCCTGCAGCTTCCATTTCGGTAACCCAGCTGGCGTCCGCCCCGCGGGCGAATACGGGCTGAGGATCTTCCGGTATGTCTCCCGGTGTATCAGTGCCGTTGCCGTTGCAGGCGCAGACGGCAAGCAGCGCCGTCATCAGAAGGAGTTTTCCTCTTGTCATAGTGCGTGGTTCTTGTTTTCGTTCATGCGGATACGGGCTTCCAGCTCCCAGGTGCGGATGGAATCCTTGTAGAAATTGTTCCGGTTGGTCTGCTCGATGCTGAGGGCTGAATCGGAATTGCCTCCCCAGCGGCGGCAGAAGTACATCACATCGTAGATGCGCCCTATCCTGTATTCACGGCTTACCCTCAGACCCACCGCATAGTCTTCGCCATACTTCGTACATGGGAAGAGGATGCGGCGCAGGAGGGGAGTCCAGAAGCCTCTGGGGGCGCCCAGGCCATTGATGCGGAGGGCGTTGTTCCTGCCGTTGTCGGGAGTCCATTCGCGGTGGTCTATGACCCCCGGAGGAAGCGGCTTGAGGTCGAAATCCGTGATTTCATAGGTGCCTACCACCATGGCGCAGCGTTCTTTCCTGAAGGCGTCCACGAACATCTGCACGGTGTTTTCTGAGGAGTAGACGTCGTCGCTGTCGAGCTGCAGGGCGAAACGCCCGCACTTCGGGTGTTTGAGGGCCGCGTTCCAATTGCCGCCTATTCCGTGCCAGGTGGTATCCTGGGCTATGTAGATGAGTCTGTCGTCCCCGAGGAAGGATTTGATCACGTCCACTGTGCCGTCGGTGGAATTGTCGTCGACCACTATCACGTTGTACGGGAAGTCCGTCTTCTGGCTCAGGGCGCTCCTGATGGCGTCTCCTATGGTTTTTGCGCGGTTCCTGCACGGAATGACCACGGAGGCTTCGAACTCGAACTCGCCTTCGTCCAGGTCGACTTCCTTGAATTCCGGGGCCAGCCAGCCGCCTGTCGCCTTGAGATGCTCGGTGCAGGCTTCTTCCATTTCAATCTGGACTTCCCGGTTCCTGGGATTCACGTAATCGAAAAGCTTTTCACCGCTC
The DNA here is from genome assembly GCA_024699055.1 of Bacteroidales bacterium. Lineage (GTDB taxonomy): Bacteria > Bacteroidota > Bacteroidia > Bacteroidales > UBA932 > Cryptobacteroides. The sequence continues at coordinate 6,282 of JAILQG010000075.1, read as the reverse complement.
AGGCGCGTGTCGTTGTCGGTCTCGTAATACAGGAATTCTCCGGCATGCACCAGCCGGCCCATCCTCGAAACCCTGAGCCTCAGGTCGTAAAGGCCTGCAAACTTGTATTCCCTGTCCATCTGCGCCGCCGCGGCCTTGAGGACCCCGGTGCGGTAGAGCTGCACCCCTCCGAAGTCGAAATCGTCCCGTAGGGCCCCTTTCTGGTACTCGATGACGGGAACGGGGTCGTTGCCGTTGAAGTGGTCGGCATACAGCATGGCGGCCATAGTGTCGTCGGCTATCTGCACCATGCGCTCAAGACCTCCGTCCACGAAGCTGAGAGCGGTGGGACGCGTGTAAAGGAGGGTATAATCGGTATCTGCCTGCGAAGCGGTTTTTTTGATGGTCCCGGTGCTGAAGTCCGGGAGCCTGAAGATTTTCACTCTATCCATGTCTCAAAGTTAAAAAAAAAGTCATATATTCGCATAATATGGACAAGAAACTGGTCATCATCCCGACCTACAACGAAATAGAAAACGCGGAGAATATAATCCGCGCCGTGCTCGGCCTCGAAGGGGAGTACAGCATCCTCATTATCGACGACGGCTCTCCCGACGGCACTGCTGGGGTGGTCAAAAAGCTCATGACGGAGTTCCCGGAAAGGCTGTATCTGCTTGAGCGCAGCGGCAAGCTGGGACTTGGCACGGCCTATATCACAGGCTTCAGGTGGGCCCTTGAAAACGGATACGATTACGTTTTCGAGATGGATGCTGATTTCTCGCATGCCCCGTCAGATCTTCCGCGCCTCTATGCCGCCTGTAAAGAAGGTGCCGACATGGCGGTCGGCTCGCGCTATAAAGACGGCGTGAGCGTGGTAAACTGGCCCATTGGACGCATCCTGATGAGCTATTTCGCCTCCGTTTATGTACGCAAGACCTTGGGCGTAAAGCTTTTCGACTCGACGGCCGGCTTTGTGTGCTATAGCCGCAAAGTCCTCGAAACCATCGACCTTGACAATATCCGCATGAAGGGCTACGGTTTCCAGATAGAGATGAAATACACCGCCATCAGCCTCGGCTTCAAACTGGCCGAGGTACCGGTTATTTTCGTAAACCGCAAGGAGGGTACTTCAAAGATGTCCGGAGGTATTTTCGGAGAGGCGTTCTGGGGTGTCATCAAATTGAGATTCAGGAAGATACGGCCTAAAGGAGCAAAATAATCCAAAAAATTATTTGGCGGATTGTTTTTTTGGCGTATCTTTGCAGCCGCTTTCAGGGTGTGTAGCTCAGTCGGTTCAGAGCATCTGCCTTACAAGCAGAGGGTCGGCGGTTCGAATCCGTCCACACCCACAAGAAACTGTTTCGCAAAACAGTTTCTTTTTTTTATGCCAGGAGGTTGGTGAGGGCGACGAAGTCCTCCACGGAGAGCTGTTCCGGGCGTTGCGAAAAGACGGGCAGGGCAAGGAAATCAGCAGTTTCGGCTTCATTCCAGCCCAGACGAACGGCTTTGGTGTGCACCAGCGGCTTCAGGGGGTTGCGCATCATCTTTCTGCGCTGGCCGAAGGCGGTTTTCACCACAGTCTTGAACAGGGCCTCGTCACAGCCGAGCGAGGTGCGGCCGTTGCGGGTGAGACGGATTACCGCGCTTTCCACTTTCGGGGGAGGGGCGAAGCAGCCGGAGCCTACGGTGAAAAGATATTCTATGTCATACCAGGCCTGCAGGAGCACGCTCAGAATGCCGTAGGTCTTGCTCCCGGGCCCTTCGGCCAGGCGCTCGGCGACTTCTTTCTGCACCATGCCGACTACCTCGGGGATCTGTTCGCGGTAGTCCAGCACCTTGAAGAAGATCTGGGAAGAGATGTTGTAGGGGAAATTGCCGATAATGGCGAAGTCGGCCGGAAAGAATTTCTCCAGGCGCAGTTTCAGGAAATCGGCCTCCATCAGCCGTCCCTCCATGTCCGGGAAATGCGTGAGCAGGTAGTTCACGCTCTCGGTGTCGATTTCCACCAGTTTAAGGTTGATGTCTTTCCGCTCCAGCAGATACTGCGTAAGCACCCCCATGCCGGGGCCCACCTCCAATACGGGGGAATACGATTCCCCCGAACCCCCTGCGGCCTTCAAGCCCTTTCCGTCTTTCTGCGAAAGACACGGGACCGGCCGGGCGTCTGATGACGCCTTCGCTCCGCTCCAGCTGAGGGCAGGAAAAGGAGTGACCAGGGCGTCTACGATCTTGCGGGCGACCTTCTGGTCGGTAAGGAAATGCTGGCCGAGGGCCTTTTTTGCGCGGACTTCCATCATTGGCGCAGCGTAAGTTAGAAGTGGAGATGGGCGGACTCGAACCGCCGTCCAAACAACGCACCCAAAAGCTTTCTACACGCTTATTCTTCCTTTGAATGTCGGATGCAGGCTGCCGGAAGACGGGCCACATGCACCTTATCCTTTGAATCTTGGCGCAGTTTAAAGGAGTCGCTGCGGGCATCCGCCTTGAATGATACCCCTTGATCCCGGCATAGGCGGCTTAAAGCGGGAGGGATACTCGTGGGCGCCGCACCTGGGCGGCCCCATTAAGCTAATCCGCTTGGCAGATTAGGCAGCGAGTGCATAGTTGCTGTTGCCAGCTAATTGTTCGGAGTGTGTTTTTACGGGCATAACCCCATGGCCCGGCGTGCTTACCTTCCGGCATCGATGCTGTCTAAACCAAAACATCCCCGTGAAGTAAGGCTGCAAAGTTAAAAAAAACATTGAAATAATTGTTATATTTGCAAATTGGATACGTATACGCTCCAAAACAGACTATGAACATCATACATAAGAAAATCATGACACTGGCGGCCTGCCTTTTCGTGGCGGGTTTCGCGGCTCTGGCACAGAGCACCATGACCGACCAGCAAGTGCTGGACTATGTTAAAACCGGCGTCAAGGAAGGCAAATCCCGTGAAGACATGCTTTCCGACCTCGCCCTCAAGGGGGTCGACAGGGCCCAGGCCGAAAGGGTACGCGCCCTTTACGAGAGCCAGAACCAGACTGAAACCCAGGTTCAGGAAATTTCCCGTGCGCACACGCTCACGGAAACGCAATCCGCTCCCGCGGCCGTCACCGCCGATGAATCCAATGCCATTTACGGCCGGAGCATCTTCCGCAACAGCAACCTCAGTTTCGCTCCCAGCGAGAATCTGGCCACGCCCCGCAACTACCGGCTCGGCCCCGGCGACGAAGTCATCATCGATATCTTCGGAGCCAACCAGAGCACCCTGCGCGGCATCATTTCGCCCGAAGGCAGCATCAATGTCGACGTCCTCGGCCCGATCTACCTGAACGGCATGACGATAGACGAGGCCAACGCCTATCTCAAGAGGAAGCTCGCCGGCATCTATGCGGGTCTTAACCGGAGCACCGCCGGCACCAACATCCGGCTCAGCCTCGGGCAGATCCGCACCATCCAGGTGAACATCCTCGACAACGTCGAGCATCCCGGCACCTACCGTATTTCCTCCCTTTCCACCGTGTTCCATGCCCTGTACATGGCCGGCGGCCCCAACGGAGTCGGTACCCTCAGGAACATCAAGGTGTCGCGCGGCGGCAAGATCGCTGGCACGGTCGATGTCTACGACTATCTGGTGAACGGCAGCGCGGCGAGCGACATCCGCCTCGAAGAAGGGGACGTCATCCTGCTCCCCGCATACGAGGTGATAGTCAAGGCTACCGGGCTCGTAAAACGCCCCATGCGCTTTGAGATGAAGGCCGGTGAAACCCTTGCGGACCTTCTGAAATATGCTGGTGGATTCGAAACCGGCGCCTTTACCGAAAGCGTCACGGTCACCCGCCAGAACGGCAGCAGCTATTTTGTCCGCACGGTTCCCCAGGCCCAGTTCTCCAGCTTCCGCCTGGAAGACGGCGACGAAATCAACGTGAGCAAGCTCAACAGCTTCTTCGACAACAAGCTCAGCATCACCGGCGCGGTTTACCAGCCCGGCCCGTATGAGCTTTCCTCCAAGGTCCACACCGTAAAGCAGCTGGTAGAGCAGGCCGGAGGCCTCCTTCCGGAGGCGTTCACCGGCAGGGTCGTGGTTCACCGCGAGCATGAGGACCACACGCTTGAGGTCATTTCCCTCAACCTTGGCGAGATTCTCGCAGGCAAAGCGCCCGACTTCGAACTTCAGAAGAACGACGAGCTCCAGATCGTGAGCAAGCCCGACCTTCAGGAAAGCCGCACCATGACTATTTCCGGCCTGGTGCTATCTCCCGGCTCCTATCCGTTTGCTGAGAACACCACCGTCGAGGATCTCATAATTATCGCCGGAGGCCTCCGCGACGGCGCTTCCACCACCAGGGTGGACGTCTCCAGGCCCGTGAAGGATGCCGCCGGGCAGGTGGTTCCCGACAAGATGGCCACCGTCTACAGTTTCGCAATCAAGGACGGTCTGGTGGACGACGGCGTGAAGGGCTTCGTGCTTGAGCCTTACGACGAGGTGATAGTGCACAAGAGCCCCGCCTTCAACATCCACAGGCATTTCTCCGTGAGCGGCGAAGTGAATTTCCCCGGCACGTTCACCATGTCTAACCATCAGGAACGCATCAGTGACCTCATCCGCATGGCGGGCGGCGTCACCGAGTTCGCACACCTCGAAGGCGCACGTCTCTACCGCAGGTATACTTCCGAGGAACTCCTCAGAGCCGAGGATGAAAGACGTATCCTCCTTGCCCAGGGCGACACCGCAAGCGTCGGTATGGTGTCGGTTCCCGAATCTTATTCAATCGCCATCAACCTGAGGGAAGCCCTTGCGCACCCCGGCGGGAAGGACGACATCGTGCTTTTTGAAGGGGACGCCATCAGTATTCCTCAGATCAATGAGGTAGTGAAGGTCTCGGGTGCCGTGATGATGCCCGCCGCGTTCGCATACAATTCCTCTTACACCGCAGGCAAGTACCTCCGCATGAGCGGCGGTCTCGCAGAAAAAGCTAAGCTGAGTCATGCCTACGTTGTCAATACCGACGGTTCCGCCAGGCCTTATTCTTCCGGTATGAAACTGAAGCCCGGCGATGAGATAGTGGTGCCGAAAAAGGAGCCGAAGGTGTATAACGAGAATGCCTGGTCGAGTGTGGCAACCGTCGCTTCGGTGGTTGCATCCCTCACCACCGCCCTTACTTACGTATTCCTAATCGTCAGATACACGAAGAATTAATTATGGATGAACAGAAACAATACAACGAGCCCGTACTCGAAGACGAGGGCTTCGAAATAGACTGGGCCGGCATTTTCGCAAAGCTGCTCAAAAGGTGGAAGTTCATTTTCCTCGTGTCTTTCATCTTCGGTTGTCTCGGCATAGCTGCCGCCCTTCTTGCGAAGCGCTATTATCAGGTTACCGTTACCCTTGCACCCGAACTGCAGAAAAGGGGGTCCACCATCAACAACATTACCAGCATGCTCGGCATGGGGAACATCAGCCTCGACAATAATTCCGACGCTATGTCCATCACCCTTTTCCCGGAGATTTGTCAGAGTACGCCCTTCATCACGAGCCTCTTCGATGTGAAGGTCGATCCGTATTATTCTCCGAAAGCCAAGCTGGCAGGCGTTCCCGCCCCGCAGCCGGTAACGGTATTCGATCACCTGATGGGGTATGATAATCCCAAAAAGAAGGTCAGTGAAAAAGACCTGGAAAAACAGGAGAAATACCGCAAGGTGTTCAACGACGCCGTAGTAGACGTATCGGCCCTCACGCCCAACCAGATGAAGGTGGCGAAGGCCCTGAAGGAGAGCATCAGCGCCGATGTCGACAAGAAGACAGGCGTTACCACGGTAAGCGTAGTGATGGACGACCGGCAGATGGTTGCCCAGCTGGCAGACACCGTAACCGCAAGGCTTCAGGAGTATGTCACCGCTTACAGGACCAGGAAGGCTATAGACGACTACAATTACTATGAGCACCTCAGGGAAGAGGCGCATGCCAACCTGGTGAAGGCGCAGCAGGCCTATGCGGCCCGCGTAGACTACGACCGCAGCGTCATCCTCCAGAGCGTCAACAGTGAGAAGGAACGCCTTCAGCAGGAGGCGAACCTGGCCAATCAGCTTTACTCGCAGATGTCGCAGCAGGCCGAGATGGCCAAGGCCAAGATCCAGGAGGAGCGGCCGATGTATGCCGTCATCCAGCCTGCTACCATGCCCTACAAGGCTACCAAGAGCCGTTTAAAGACGGTTATCATCTGGGGCTTCTTAGGTGTGCTGCTTTCCTGCCTCTGGGTGGCTTTCGGAGAAGATTTCGTGAAGAAGGCCGGCAAGGGGGTGAAGGAGAAGATGGCGGAG
>JAILQG010000063.1 GCA_024699055.1 Bacteroidales bacterium | reverse complement strand
ACTATGCCGACCGTCAGGATCCCAATTCCGAATTCACGGTGGGTGACTATGAGGACTACACTTCCCCGGCTAAGAACTGGAGCGACAAGTACATGACCTTCCCGTATCCTTCCGAGCAGATCAACAAGAGTGCCGGTAAACTCCAGAATCCTCCTACCTGGAAGTAATATTGACAGGTCTTTTCCGGCTTGACCGGGAATGACAACTCCTTTCGGAGCGGCCCCTCACCGGGCCGCTCTTTTTTTTGGTTATTTTTTCGTAAATTGCAGAGTTATGAAGAAAGTGTTTTTTGCGTTCGCCATCCTGCTCGTTTTATCCTGTTCCGGGAATGATGGCGCCGGCCTTAAACTGATGACTCCGGTGAAGTTTTCGGAGGTTTCAATCGACGACTCCTTCTGGTCCGGCCGCCTGCAAAAACACAAAGACAACACGGTAGCCGTCTGCATCGACCAGATCGAGAACCAGACCGGGCGGATGCGGAATTTTGAAAACGCCGCCAAGGGGGAAGGGGAGCATTCCGGCATCTTCTTCGACGATTCCGACGTGTACAAGGCGCTGGAAGGAATGGCCTACTCGCTTCAGCTGTTTCCGAACCCCGCGCTGGAAGCGAAGTGCGACGAATGGATAGACAAGATTTCCGCCGCCCAGCAGAGCGACGGCTATATCAATACATATTACACCCTTACCGGGCTGGACCGCCGCTGGACCGACATGGACAAGCACGAGATGTACTGCGCCGGACACATGACCGAGGCTGCCGTGGCTTATTACCTGGCCACCGGAAAGCGTAAGCTGCTTGACGTCTGCATCCGCATGGCCGACCATATGATGAGCGTCTTCGGCCCCGAAGGCCGCCAATGGGTGCCCGGGCACGAAGAGATAGAACTTGCTCTGGTAAAGCTCTATGAAGTCACTGGCGAAAAGAAATACCTCGATTTCGCCGGATGGCTCCTGGACCAGCGCGGCCACGGCTACGGCTCGTATGGGGACGAGCGCACCTGGCCCGGCATCTATTACCAGGACGAAGTGCCGGTGAGGGAGCTTTCCCGAATCACGGGGCATGCGGTAAGGGCGATGTACCTTTATTGCGGAATGGCCGACGTGGCCGCCTACACCGGAGACACTGAGCTTATCGCCGCCCTGGACCGCCTGTGGGACCACGTGGTCAACCGCAACATGTACATCACCGGAGGCATAGGCCAGTCGGCGCGGAATGAAGGTATCACCGAAGATTACGACCTTCCCAACCTTACGGCCTATTGCGAGACCTGCGCCTCCGTGGGCATGGTTTACTGGAACTGGCGGATGCTGCAGTTCACCGGAGACGGCAAATACGCCGACGTGATGGAGCGTTCCCTCTACAACGGCGCCCTTGCGGGAATCAGCCTTGAAGGGGACAAGTTCTTCTATGTGAATCCGCTGGAATCCACGGGCGGCCACCACCGTCAGGAATGGTACGGCTGCGCCTGCTGTCCGAGCCAGATCTGCCGCTTCCTGCCTTCCATCGGCAATTATATCTACTGTGGCTCCGACAAGGCCCTCTGGGTGAACCTTTACATGGGCAACGAGGCCGACGTCACGCTGTCCGGCAAGCCGGTGAGGATCAACCAGTCCACCGGCTATCCATGGGACGGCAGTGTGGCCGTCAAACTGCAGATGGAGCAGCCCGTGAAAGGGGAGCTCCGTCTCCGCATCCCGTCCTGGTGCAGGAATTACACCTTGGCCGTCAACGGGCAGGCGTTCGCTGCTCCGGTAGAAAAAGGCTATGCCGTGCTGTCCCGCAAATGGAATAACGGCGACAGCGTCGAGCTGGTCTTCGACATGCCGGTGGAAATGGTCGCAGCCGACCCGCGGGTGAAGGAAGACGTCGGCAAACGTGCCGTTCAGCGCGGCCCGCTGGTGTACTGCCTGGAAGAGGCGGACAATCCTGATGGCTTCGATGCCCTTACTCTCCCGGAGAATGCCGGGTTTGAGTTCGAATACAAGCCGGATAAACTCTCCGGCATAGTGGAAATCACTTCCCCGGGCCTTACTTTCATCCCGTATTATGCCTGGGACAACCGCAGCCCAGGAAAGATGAAAGTCTGGGTTCCTTTAACGCAAAACACAATTAACCAATAAATTATCATGAAAAAATGGTTCACAATAGCTGTGCTGGCGCTGGTGGCGCTGGTCTCCTGCAGCAAAGGGGGGAATGACCCCCGTCTCGTAATCATCACGTTCGACGGCCTGCGCTGGCAGGAACTCTTCGGCGGGGCCGACGAGGCTCTCATCAACAATCCCCAGTTCGCCAAGGACGTGAACGCCCTGAAGGCCAAATACTGGGCTGATACACCGGAGGCTCGTCGTGAGGCCCTCATGCCCTTTATATGGAGCTATGCCCCCCAGCACGGCTACTTGCTTGGCAACCGCACCAAGAACAGCCGGATGCAGGTGGACAACACCATGAACTTCTCCTATCCGGGCTACAGCGAAATGTTCTGCGGCTGGGCGGACAACGAGCGGGTGGATTCCAACGACCCCAAGCCGAACCCGAACGTGAGCGTGCTGGAAGTCGTTAACCAGGATCCCCGCTACAAGGGAAAGGTGATGATGTACTCCTCCTGGGAGAGCATCCGCTTCGCAGTGAACAACGACCGCGGCGGTTTCCCGGGCAGCAGTGCCCACGAGCCGTCCTACACGGACAGCGACGTTGCCCGCATGATGCAGGACATTGACGCCGGCGTTCCCGACGGCGGCTTCGAAGAGAGCGAGCGCCTGGACTGCATCACCTTCGGCATGGCCTTCGAAACCCTGAAGAAAGAGCACCCGAAGGTGTTCTACGTGGGCTTCGGCGATACCGACGAGTTCGCCCACGGCGGCCATTACGCCCATTACCTGGACGCTGCCAACTGGACCGACCTCTACATCCGCCGTATCGTGGAATACTGCGAGTCCGACCCGTTCTACAAGGGCAAGACCACCTATCTGCTGACCTGCGACCACGGCCGCGGCCACGGCGCCGGTTTCCAGAGCCACGGTGAGAGCGTACGGGGCTCGGAGCAGACCTGGTTCATCGCCTTCGGCAAGGGCATCCCCGTGCTGGGCGAGACCTCCGACAACGGAGTCTTCTACACCAAGCAGTTCGCCGCTACCATCGCCGATATCCTCGGGGTCGATTTCACCCCGAGTAACGGCGTGAAGTGCGAGCCGTTCGACCCTGCCCTTCAGAATGAGGAAGCCAAGCCCGAGTACATTTCCATGCCGGCCGTCAAGGCCGCACCCAAGGGCAAAGGCCTGCGCTATGCCTACAATGAAGGCAATTTCATGAGCTGCAAGGAGGTCCTGGCAGCTCCCGTCAAGAAGAGCGGCATCACTCCCGTTTTCAGCACTGAGGCTGTCAAGCAGCGCGAAGACCACTTCGGCCTCGTGTTCAAGGGCTTGATGAAGATTGACAAGGAAGGGGAGTACATCATGTCCATCTGCACGGACGACGGCTCCAAGGGTTGGCTGGACGGCCAGCTCATCTGGGATGTGGACCGCAACGGCGGCGGCTTCAAGGATATCTACCTCAAACTCGAGGCCGGCTATCACCGCATGGAGGTCCAGTACTTCGAGAATTACGGCGGCGATGAGGTGATCATCGGCCTGGAGGGTCCCGGTATCGCCGTGGACAACCTCCCCGCTTCCATGCTTTATTATGAATAAATAGACCCTTCCCCATGAGGCGATTCTGTTTGTTCATCCTCTGTGCCATCCTGTCCCTGCCTGCTCAGGGACAGGCTTTTGATGCCCGGAAAACCTATACTATTTCTACTCCCGAAGGTGATTTGGTGGATTCAAGGGAGAATGTGAAACTGGAATCGCCGCTCCTGCTTTCCGATGATACCCATGCGGAACGTGCATCCTGCCTGTGGCAGATCAAGCCGGTAGGCGGCGGCATGTACCAGCTGATCAACGGCTATTCTTTCCTGGCCATCGACAATGCCGGCGGGAATGATGAGCATCCGGCGCTCCAGTGGCACGACGAAAAGAACAACAGTAATCAGCTATGGCATGTGATAAAGAATCAGGACGGCAGCTACGGCTTTCTCTCCGAGGCTTCCGGTCTTGCGCTGGGCCGCAGGGACGGCCTGCTATGGCAGCTCGAGCCCGATCCGGACAGTCCGATGCAGCGATGGATCATCCGGGAATCGGCCGTGAAGGTGGACTTCATCGTCCCGAAAACCTCTTCCTCCAATGACTGGGAAAATGAACGGGTTTTCGCCGTCAACAAGGAACCCGGTCACGTTACTCTCATTCCTTATGCCACTGAGGAAGAGATGCTTGCGGACGCAGCCTATTCCCGCCCCTGGGAACGGACGGCGTCCTTGCGCCATCTGCTCCTCAACGGAAAATGGAAGTTCCATTGGGTCAAGGACCCCGCCCTGCGCCCGCTGGATTTCTTCAAGCCCGGATTTGATGTGAGCAATTGGGAGGAAATCGACGTTCCTTCCTGCTGGGAAATGAAGGGCTACGGCACCCCCCTGTATACCAACGTTACCTATCCTTTCCTGAACAATCCGCCTTTCATCGAGGGCCAGCGGGGCTATACGATCATGCAGGAGCCCAATCCAGTGGGTTCCTACCGCCGGGATTTCACACTGCCGGAGGAGTGGTCCGGAAAAGAGGTTTTCATCCATTTCGACGGTGTCTATTCGGCATTTTATCTCTGGGTGAACGGCCGGAAGGTGGGGTATAGCCAGGGCGCCAACAACGATGCCGAGTTCAATATCACCCGTTATGTCCGGAAGGGAAACAACACCGTGGCGGTGGAAGTATACAAGTGGAGCGACGGTTCCTATCTGGAAGACCAGGACATGTTCCGCTTCGCGGGCATTCACCGCGACGTCTATCTGACGGCCCGGCCGCGCCTGCGCGTGGAGGATATCGTGACGGAAAGCCGTTTTGCCGATGACCTTTCCAGCGCGACGCTCGTAACGCGGGTACAGACTTCCGGAAGGGCCGTTGTCTCGCTCTACGACGAAGAGGGCGTGAAAGTGGGCGAGGGCGAAGAGATAAGCGTCGTCAATCCCCACCTGTGGAGTGCGGAGAAACCCTATCTTTACACGGCTCGCGTCGCCGTTTACGACAAGGCAGGCCGGCTGCAGGAATGCACGTTTTTCAAGCATGGTTTCCGGAAGGTGGAGTTCCGCCGCAACAAACTGTATGTCAACGGTGTCCTTACCTACCTGAAAGGGACGGACCGCCATGATATCCATCCGGTATATGGCAAGGCCGTCCCCGTCGCGAGCATGATGGAGGATATCCTGCTGATGAAACGCCACAATATCAATGCGGTGCGTACCAGCCACTATCCCAACGATCCCAAGATGTATGCCCTCTATGACTACTTCGGATTGTATGTGATGGACGAGGCCGACCAGGAATGTCACGGCAATCACTCCATCAGTGATACGCCTTCCTGGAAGGACGCTTATGTGGACCGTGCGGTCCGGATGGTCCGGCGCGACCGCCTGCACCCGGCGGTCCTGTTCTGGTCGCTTGGAAACGAATCCGGAAAGGGCTGCAACATCGTGGCCGAACGGGATGCCGTCAAGGCTTTGGACGCCCGTCCCGTCCATTATGAGGGGCAGAACGAGGTGGCGGATATCGATTCCCAGATGTATCCCTCCCTGGAGACGATGACCGCCCGTGACCGCGACGGTTCGGACAAGCCGTATTTCCTCTGTGAATATGCGCATGCGATGGGAAATGCCATCGGCAATCTGCCCGAATACTGGGATTATATCGAGAATGAATCGGTCCGGATGATTGGCGCATGCATCTGGGACTGGGTGGACCAGGCCATCGTGATGCCCGGCGCTGATGACGGCAAGGTGTATTTCGGCGGATCTTTCGGAGACATGCCCAATGACAATGATTTCTGCTGCAACGGTATTGTGACGGCGGACCGGCGCATTACGCCCAAGCTGCAGGAAGTGAAGGCGGTGTACCAGTATGTGAGGATTTCCCTGGATTCTCCGGACCGCCTCCGCCTGCAGAACCGGTATACGGCCTGTAATCTGGATGAGATGTCTTTGCACTACGCCCTGTTCGAGGATGGGAAGTGCCTGGGTACCCGGGATCTCCCCCTTCCGGATACGGCCCCCTGGCAGAGCGCTGATGTGGAATTACAGTTGGAAAAACATTTTCCGGAGGCTTTCAGAAAGCAGGATTCCGACCTGACTCTGCAGGTGCGGCTCACGCTGAAGGAGGCGACCCGCTGGGCGGATGCCGGGCACGAGGTGGCAGCGGCGGAATTTGTGCTCCGGGAGCGGCCGGCAGGCTTGCCTGCAGTGGATGAGACTGCTGCCCTGCCGCTCAAGGTCTTTATCGAGGAGAGCCGTTACCTGCGGGCGCAGAACGAACGGATTTCCGTGAAATTCGACCGGGCCACCGGCCTGCTGCAAAGTTTTTGTCTGGACGGGGAGGAAATCCTCTACCGCCAGGGCGGTCCCGTATTCAACGGCTACCGGTATATCAGCAACGACGGACAACGGTTTATCTTCACGGACAGCTTTGAAACCACCGGGAGCGTTGACCTTGTGCGGGATTTCTCCTATGCCATGAAGGACGGGAGGCTCTGTGTGGAGGTGAAAAGAGAAGCGGCCGTATCAGGGCAGAAAGTGCCGTATTCGATTGTGTATGAGGTCTCTCCGGCAGCATACATGGATGTGTCCGTCCGTTTTTCCGCCGGTGCGGATTTTACCCTGCCGCGACTGGGGCTCCGCTGGCACATCCATCCCGCATACGAGCGTGTGCAGTGGTATGGAAGAGGGCCTATGGAGAATTATCCGGACCGCCGTGCCGCCGCTTTCCTGGGCGTCTATGACGCTACGGTGGATGCGATGCAGGAGCATTATGTGCGTACCCAGACCATGGGAGAGCGCACGGATGTCCGCTGGATCCGCTTCTTCTCCGGGGAAGGAAGCAGTTTTGCGGTCCTTGCCGAGGATGCGTTGAGTTTCTCAGCCCTGCATTATACGGACGAGGATCTGTTCAGTATCAAGTATGAGAATGATCTTCCTTACGTGCGCCTTCCGGAAACCATACTGAATCTGGACTGCGCCTTCCAGGGCCTTGGCAACGGCAGCTGTGGCCCTACCACTCTCGATAAATACAAGATCGCTCCGGGGCAGGAGTATACTTTCCGTTTCCGCCTGTCCCGTTGATTGGATTGATTATGAAGAAGTTATTATCGTTCCTGTTCAGTACTTTCATGTGGGCGGCGGTCGTGCTGCTCCTGGCTGCCTGCAGCCGTAAGCCGTCGCAGCTAGTGAACGTGTTCAACGGCACCGACTTCGCCGGAAATACCTACCCCGGCGCGACCCTGCCGTTCGGCTCCGTGCAGCTGAGCCCGGATACCGACACCAATGCCGCCTCGGGCTACCATTACAGCCACGACCATATCCTGGGCTTCAGCCACACGCACCTGAGCGGCACCGGCTGCCCCGACCTGGGCGATTTCCTGGTGACGCCGGGCCTTGACCGCGTGGAGCCGCTCGCATTCTCGCACGAGGATGAAATAGCCGGCCCTGGCACCTACAAGGTCACTTTCCCCGGGAAAGGCATCGTCGCGGAACTTACTGTCACCCCGCATACGGGCGTGCATCGGTACACGTTCAAGGGGGCGGGGCTCCGGCTCATCCAGGTCGATGCCCGGCACTGCGTGGGCGGCTGGTGCACGGCCACGGATTACAGTCTTTCCCTCGAGGGCACCGAACTCGTCGGCCATCGCCGTGTGACCGGCTGGGCCGATGACCGGGACGTCTATCTATCCGCCGTCTTCTCCGAGCCTTTCGTGGATGCTGTGGAAGTCGAGCCAGGCAAGATGCTTTTAACCTTCGCCGACGGCCTGAAGGAAGTCACGCTCTTCGCGGGCATTTCCGGCGTGGATGCGGACGGGGCGCGGGAGAACCGGATTCAGGAGACCTCAGACGCCCGGTTCGACTCCCTCCGGTCTCAGGCCATGTCCACATGGAACAATGCCCTGGGCAAGATCCGGGTCAAAGGCGGCCCCGTGGACGTCTTCTACACGAATTTCTACCACACTTTCCTCACGCCCAACCGGATCGACGACGTCGACGGCCGTTATAGGGACCAGTCCGGCCGGAACCGCCAGCTGCCGGAAGGCCATCATTTCTATTCCACCCTGTCCATCTGGGACACTTTCAGGTCCTGGAATCCGCTTGAGACGCTGCTGAACGTCACCCTCGTGAACGACATCGTCTGCAGTATGCTGGACGACTACGACTGCCGCGGGGAACTTCCCATGTGGCCGCTCGCCAGCGACGAAACAGGCTGCATGATAGGCTATCACAGCGCCCCGGTCATCGCGGATGCATGGATCTGCGGCATCCGTGGCTACGACGGCGTGAAGGCCCTCCGGGCGATGATCGCATCGTCCAACAGGAACAATGCGAACGCATCGGAACTGTACAACGCTTATGGCTACATCCCGGCGGACATGAAGGTGGAGACCGTCTCCCAGACGCTGGAATTCGCCTACGACGACTGGTGCATCGCGCGGATGGCGGAGTCGGTGGGCTATACTGACCTCACCGAGGAATATGACGCCCGTTCGCTCCGCTACCGGGCCCTTTTCGACCCGACCACCGGTTTCATGCGCGGCAAAAAGGCCGACGGCAACTGGACGGAACCCTTCGACCCATATTCCGGCTCGCGCGACTACACGGAGGCCACCCCCTGGCAGTACCGCTTTTTCGTTCCGCATGACATGCTGGGCCTGCGGGCGCTCATGGGCGGTGAAAAAGCCCTGTACGATGCCCTGGATTCGCTGTTTACCTGTACCAGGGACGGGCAGAAGACCATCGACCCAGGCATCGGCGGCGAGCTCGGCCAGTACACGCAGGGCAACGAGCCAGACCACAACTTCCCGTGGCTGTTCCATTGGGCCGGGGCCCCTTCCCGGTCGCAGGAGGTCGTCCGGAAGCTGTTGACGGGAACCTATTCCACGGCCCCGGATGGCATTTGCGGCAACGAGGACTGCGGCCAGATGAGCGCCTGGTACGTGCTGGCTTCCATCGGCCTGTATCCGGCCTGCCCCGGAACGGGGGAATACCTCCTCACGGCCCCGCTTTTCCGGGAGACCAGGATCCGCCTGGCCAATGGCAACACATTGATTATCAAGGCTGACCGCCCGAAGAACCCGTACATCACCGCGGTTACGCTGAACGGGAAACCGGTCAATCAGCACTTCCTCACCTATGACCAGATCATGGGCGGGGGAGAGCTGTCCTTCCGGCTATCCGCGAAGCCCTGCCACGACCGGGACGGCCTTCCGGCTCCGTATTCCCTCACGGACGAGGAGCTGGTCTGCCCGCCGGCCATCAATGGCAAGCTTGTCCTTTTCGACGATGAAACGCTCGTGACGATGAGCTCCCGCACGGAGGGCGCGGCCATCCGCTACACCCTGGACGGCAGTGAGCCCACGGAAGCGAGCCTGCTCTATACGGAGCCCTTTGTCATCACGGAGTCCTGTCCCATCCGCGCCCGGGCCTTCAAGGACGGCTTCCCGCCGTCTCCGGTCGTATCCCGGACGGCCCACAAGCTGTTTTTCCAGCCCTCCGTAGAAAAGGCGGGTCTGCAGAAAGGCTGCCGCTACACCTACCACGAAGCGAATTTCCAGCTCATCGGCCAGATCGAGACCGACCCGCCAGAGGCGGCCGGTTTCATGGACGCCCCGTCCATCGCCGGCGCCGCGGCTGAGGACCACTTCGCCTACTGCTTCACCGGCTACATCGACATCCCGTCCGACGGCATCTGGTGGTTCTCCACGAAGAGCGACGACGGCAGCGCGCTGTACATCGACGGCGTCTGCGTCGTGAACAACGACGGCTCTCACAGCCCGGTCGTCGTGGAGGGGCAGATTCCCCTGAAGAAAGGCCTGCATCCCTACAAACTGCTTTATTTCGAAGATTATGAAGGCCAGGAACTGACCTGGTGCTGGAAAGCGCCCGGTGCGGCTGCCTATGCGCCCGTCACGGCCGACAAACTGTATTACAAATGACGATGAGAAAACTGTTCCTGACCGGGGCCCTGTTCGGACTTCTGTGGGCATGTAAGCCGGCGACGGAAAGCGGCGGGGAAACCCGGCCATGGGAGCCTCCGGTGGCGGAAACCGTGGAGGCCGCGCATACTTTGGGCTGTGCCGATGCCACAGCGGAACCCAACCAATGGATTGCATTCCGGCGCGACTTTACGCTGGAGGCCGTGCCGCAGGAAGCACCGGCCCGGATTGCCGTGGACAGCAAGTACTGGCTGTGGGTGAATGGCGAGCTGGCAGTGTTCGAAGGCGGGCTCAAGCGGGGACCGAACCCCCGCGACAGCTACTTCGACACGGTGGACCTGAAGCCTTATCTCAAGAAGGGGGAGAACCGGATTGCGATGCTGCTCTGGTACTTCGGTAAGGACGGTTTCTCGCATCACGGGAGCGGCACGCCGCAGCTTTGGTTCGATTGTCCGGCTCTCGGCGAGGGACAGTGGTTCTGCCGCGTTCATCCCGCGTACGGGACGGCCGTGGATCTGCCGGAGCCGAATTACCGCCTGCCGGAGTCCAGTATCGCCTTCGACGCCCGGAAGGATATCGAGGGCTGGCAGACTGGTTCCCTGGAAGGATTCGCCCCGGCTGTGACGCTGGAGAACACCCTCGGTGCCCTGCATTCCAGGCCTATTCCGCAGTGGAAGGACTTCGGTGTCAAGGACATCGCCTTTGAGACGCATCCCGGCCCTGAATCCGATACGCTCGTAGCTCGCCTGCCGCACAATATGCAGATGACGCCCGTCCTCACTGTCGATGACCCGGAAGGCGGCCATCGCATCGTCATCGAAACGGACCACGCCAAGGTAGGTGAGGAATGCCTCCGGGCGGAGTATTTCACCAAAGCCGGCACGCAGGAATACGAATCTTTGGGCTGGCTCAGCGGCGAAAGGCTCATCATCACCGCAGCCCACGGGGCGAAGGTGACTGCGCTTAAGTACCGCGAAACTGGCTACGACACCACGCCTGACGGCAGCTTCAGCTGCTCCGATCCGTTCTTTAACCGCTTCTGGGAGAAGGGATTACGGACAATCTATGTCAATTCCCGCGACAATTTCTTCGACTGCCCGGACCGCGAGCGGGCGCAGTGGTGGGGCGATATCGTCACCATCCTGGGCGAGAGTTTCTACACCTACTCGCCGTCGCTGTACTACCTGATCCGCAAGGGCATCCGGGAGCTCTGCGACTGGCAGCGGCCGGACGACATCCTGTTTTCTCCCATCCCCGGCAACTATGGGGTTGAGCTTCCGTGCCAGATGCTCGCCGCCGTGGGCCATTACGGCATCTGGAATTATTACATGAACACCGGCGACCTGGAGACCGTAGCCTACGTCTTCCCAGCCGTGAAGCGCTACCTGGATACCTATCATATCGGCCAGGACGGCCTCGTTGAATGGCATGACGGCGACTGGAACTGGGGCGACTGGGGCGACAACAGGGACATGCGCCTCCTTCAGAACCTGTGGTATGTGCTTGCCCTGCAGGGCCTTTCCGATATGGCGGACCTCGTGGGCGAGGATGGTGAAGGCGGAGAGATCTGGGGTCGGATGCTGGCCCTGCGCGACGCCGTCAACCGCGTCTGCTGGACAGGCTCATGCTACCGGTATCCCGATTATAAGGGCGAAACTGACGACCGGGTGAATGCGCTCGCCGTGCTTGCGGGCGTGGCTCAGCGGGAGAAATATGAGGCCATCTTCGAGGTCCTGAAGGCCGAGGAGCACGCCAGCCCTTATATGGAAAAATACGTGATGGAGGCTTTGTTCGCCATCGGCCACGGGGATTATGCCCTCGAGCGGGAGCGCAGGCGCTACGACTTCATGGTGAACCATCCCGACCATGACACCCTGTTCGAGAACTGGGAAGTGGGCGTGGACGGAGACTGGGACTGCGGCAGCATCAACCACGCCTGGAGCGGCGGCCCGCTGGCCGTGTTCCCCGCCCGCATGCTGGGTGTAGTCCCGGAGGAAGCGGGCTGGAAAAGGTTCTCCGTCCATCCGGATCCGGCCATTTTCGACGAGTGCAGCCTGTCCTTCCCCACGGTCGCCGGCACCATCGCCGTAGCGTATGACGGGAAAGCGAGGGTACTGGAAGTCACTGTCCCTGAAGGTACTACGGCCGAGGTTTCCGTGCCCTGGGGCAATGTCAGCCGTGCTCTTGGCCCCGGTCGGCATCAGGTAAAACTGGCCGGAAAGGTGGTTCAGGGACCGCCTGTTCCTGACAGCAACCGATAACTGATTATGGCAATGAGAGCGAGACTGTTGCATATATGGATCGTGGCTCTTCTCCTGGCGGGGACGGCCGCTTCGGCGCAGGATGTGCCGGAGGGCTGGCGTTCCGGCGGC
The DNA here is from genome assembly GCA_024699055.1 of Bacteroidales bacterium. Taxonomy (GTDB): domain Bacteria; phylum Bacteroidota; class Bacteroidia; order Bacteroidales; family UBA932; genus Cryptobacteroides. The sequence goes on along the minus strand of JAILQG010000063.1, from coordinate 30,391 downwards.
TGGGAGTTCGTAGAGGTGAATCACGACTTCGGCGACAGTCCGTTCTTCGGAACCTTCTACTTCGAGCACGACAATCTCCAGTATCGCTACTTCGACTGCTGGTACACCCGTACCACGCTGGGCGTGAAGCTGTTACCCTGGCTGAAAGCCGATGTCGCCTACGACTATCTCAAGGAACCTTCGGCCGTTACCCACAAGCTGAACCTGGACCTGACGGGCACCCTGAAGCAAGGACCGCTGAAGGTGGCCATACGGGAGCGCTGGGTTCATTCCTGGACGCCCTCGCTCGGGACGGAGGGAAATGTGCTCCGCTCCCGTCTCAAGGTTTCGTACGCTATTCCGGAATCGCGCTGGAGCCCATATCTTGCCGTAGAGGTCTTCACCTGGGGCGATACCTGGAAGAAGACGCGTCACTATGTAGCCATGGACTACGACATTACGGACTGGATGCAGTTCGAGGCCTACTACCTGTATTACACCCATAACGGCCGTCCGGCCCAGCACATCCTGGGCCTCGGCTTCAACTTTAACCTCTGATGAAACGTCTGCTTTTCCTGTTGTTCCTTGTGGCCGCCTGCGCCCGGGTGGGAGATTCTCCCGAATCCTTCCCGCTCGCGGAATCGCATCCGGAACACTCCATGCTTAGCCGATGGGCGCAGAAGGAGGTGCTTGATGCGCGTTTGCTTGACGATATGGAGCAGGAAGGCCGATGGACGGTGCGGGAAGGCAAACCAGAGCTCAGTTATACCCGTGAGCGCTGTGTCGACGGCGTCCAGGCCCTGCGTCAGCGGGTTTCGCTGGTGGACTGGGACCATATCCAGGATCCGGTCGAGCGGACTCCATGGGGCAGTTTCGACGGGGAGCAGGGCGGATGGACCTGCGTGGCCCTGGAATTCGACGAGCCTCAGGACTGGAGCGCCTACAACCGCATTTCGCTGTGGGTGTACATCCATCCGTCCCGGAATCCGAACGTGAGTTTCGCCCTGGACCTCGTGACCGAGACCCCGGACGGGATGCTTACGCCCAGCCGTGAGACGAACCTGGACATCCCGCAGGGGGAATGGACCCGGGTGCTCTGGGAGATCGATTATCTGCCCCGGAATAAAGTCCGTCGCTTCGAACTTTGTCAGACTTGCACGGGCTATGACCGGGCGATAGGGGAGCAGTATGTGACCATTGATTTCGACAGGCTGGAACTCCAGAAAGTCGTTCCGGACCATTACGAGGGTTGGGAACTGCCTGCCGGAGAGTTCGCATTCGCTCATACGGGCTATCGTCCCGGGGATCCGAAAGTGGCCCTGGCCGGGCCAGGTGCGGCCGATGCCTTCACGCTGGAGAACGAAACCGGCCGGGAGGTTTTCAAAGGCGTGGCGAAGCGTGTTGATGGCAGGGGGTGTTCTTACAGACAGTTGGATTTCAGCGACTTCCGCCGGTCCGGGACTTATCGCATCCGCTATGGAGAAGCGCTTTCGGAGCCGTTCCGCATCGGCCGGGATGTCTGGAAAGAACCGCTTTTGGGCGCGCTGAATTTCTACTTTTCCCAGCGCTGCGGCTATCCCGTACCGGGCATTCATGATGTGTGCCACCAGGATGTCCAATGGACTAATGGGGATGAGAAGATAGTTGTCAACGGCGGCTGGCACGACGCCGGCGACCTTTCACAGGGCTTCTGGCGGACGGCCTATGGCAGCTATGCGCTGCTGGAGATGCTGGAGGCAGTGAAAGGCGACAAGGCCCTGTCGGCGCAGGTGGCCGCCGAGGCACGCTGGGGCGTGGACTGGCTCCTCAAAGTCCGTTTCCCGGAAGGCAGGCATATCAGCTGGACCACGCTCCGCTATTATTCCGACAACGAAATCGGAACACCCGATGACGTGGTCTCGCAGGCCGCATTCGTCCCCTGGGAGGTCTTCCAGGGAGCGGCGGTGTTCCTGAAAGCAGCTCAGGTACTGAAACTTACGGCCGATGAGCGGGCTCGGCTGGAAGCCGCCGCCCGCGAGGACTGGGAGGCCGCTATGGCCCGCGATTGGACCTCCTCCGACTATCTGACGGCCTCATGGGGCGCCATTGCGTCCTCTGCCTTGTTTACGCGGTTTAGGGAGGACAAGTACCGGGAAGCCGCTTTACGCTTCGGCACGCTCCTGACACAGTGCCAGGAAACCGGCTCCATCGACGGAATGCCTCTGACGGGCTTCTTCTACACGGACACCTCCCGGCGGCACTTGCTCCATGACCACCATGCCGCCTTCAACGAAGCGCCTATGCTGGCGTACTCAGCCCTGTGCCGGGCAATCCCGGAAGCATCGGCCCCGTTCCGGGAGGGCGCCAGGATGTATGTCGACCATTACCTGAAACCCGGAAGCGAGCTGGCGGCTCCCTATGACCTGCTGCCCGCCGGCGTGTTCACGAAGGCTGAAACCGCTGCCCAGCCCGGGACGCCGGTGAGCGACAATTATGTCCTCCGCACCTTTCCGGTGTGGCAGGACCACATTTTCCATGGCGCCACGAACTTCCATCTCTCGCAGGCCTGGGCCCTCGCGGCGGCGGCCCGCCTGCTTGAAGACCGCGAAGCCATGGACCTCGTCCAGGAACAGCTGGAATGGGTGATGGGCCGCAACCCCTTCTCCTCCAGCCTCATGTACGGAATCGGCTACAACTACTCACCTGATTTCGCGTACTGCACGCACAACATCGTCGGCGCCCTCCCCGTGGGTGTGGATTGCTTCCATGATGATAAGCCTTTCTGGAACGGCACAGCCAATGCCTGCTCCCACGAAATCTGGGTGGAACCCGTAAGCCGCTTCGTCGGCACCCTGGCGGTTTTTTCAAGTTGTTCATTTTAAATAGTTTATCATATGAAAAAGATTGTATTCCTCCTCCTGGCCTTGTCTCTCGCAGCCTTGAGTCTGGACGCCTGTTCGGCCCCTGTGGAAAAAAATGGATGGGCTCTTGTCTGGGAGGAAAACTTCGACGGCCCTGAGATAGACACCTGTGCCTGGTCAAGGGTTGGTACGGGCCCGTCGGACTGGAACGACATGATGTCCCTCCGCAGCGACCTGGCCTTCATCGAAAACGGGGAACTGGTCCTCCTGGGGAAGCTTGGCGACGAGGGCGATGAAACGCCTTTCGTTACCGCCGGCGTTCACAGCCGCGGCAAGAAGTCCTTCCGCGAGGCAAGGATTGAGATTAAGGCCAAATACAACTGTGTCGATGGCTTCTGGCCAGCCTTGTGGCTCATGCCTGACTGTTCCCTTCAGGCGCCCGAGTATGCCGAGGTGGATATCATGGAGCATCTCAACGCCGACACCCTCGCCTATCAGACCCTTCATTCGCGCTACACGCTGGACGGTAACAATGAGCCCGCGCATTCGGCTACCCATTCCATCGACAGGGAAGGATGGAACATCTATGCCGCAGAGATCCACCGCGACAGCATATGCCTTTTTACCAACGGCGAAAAGACCCTCTCCTATGCCCGTATGGAAGGGGTTGCACATCAGTTCCCCTGGGCCGATTATCCGTTCTTCTTCATCCTCTCCAACCAGCTGGCGGGGGCTTGGGTAGGTCCTGTGAGCCATCCGGAACAATTGCCTTCCGAACTCCGGGTAGACTGGATCAAAGTTTATGAAAAACCCCATGTGGATCTCTTCAATGGCAGGAATCTGGACGGCTGGCTGCCGTTCCTGAAGGAGGGTGAGGAGGCAAAGGAGCCGACATTCACCGTCTCGGACGGAGTTCTGCACATAAGCGGACAGCCGTTCGGCTATATCCGCACGGAAGGGAAGTATTCCGATTATACCCTTCATCTGGAATGGCGCTGGGCCGGCCCCGAAGGCGTGGACGGCGGCGTTTTCCACTTCCTCCAGGACGAAGACAAGGTATGGCCTACCGGAATCCAGATGCAGATGACTCCCAAAGACATGGGGGACCTGTTCGGCGGTATTCCCATCGAGGGGATAGAGGGCCCGTTTTACTGGAAGAAGCGCTTTGACCCGCAGTCGCACGAAAAACCGGTGGGGGAATGGAATACCCTGGAATTTGCCTGTCGGGACGGGAACATCAAGACGTTCCTGAACGGCTTTTTCATCAACGAAGCCAAGTGCGCCGTCACGGAAGGGTACATCGGAATCCAGTCCGAAGGCGGAGCCATGGATGTAAGAAATGTGTGGATACAAGATTAGTTAAAGCGCGTTTTTTTGTATTTTTGAGACATGGTACCATATAACTTTTGGGCGGTTGCGCTGGTGGCCCTGGCCGTTTCCTGCGGACAGCCGCAGCAGAAAAATGGGTATGTCTTCACCTATTTCGACAATAGTCGTCAGGACGCCGGCCTGTTCCTGGTCTACAGCCTGGACGGCTACCACTGGACGGCGGTCAATGGAGGCGACCCGATTATGAAGCCGCTGGTCGGGAAAGACGGAATTATGCGGGACCCCAGCGTGTGCCAGGGCCCGGACGGCACCTTCCACCTGGTCTGGACGGTGAGCTGGAATGCCCAAAGTATCGGCTATGCCAGCTCCAAGGACCTCATTCATTGGAGCGAGCAGAAGCTTATCCCCGTGATGGAACATCTTCCCGCCACCCGCAACACCTGGGCACCGGAACTCTTCTACGAGGAGGCCGAAGACCTTTTCTACATCTTCTGGGCCTCCACGGTTCCGGGCAATCCGGATGTTTCCACTGACGGCTCCATCAGCGAAGACCAGTACAACCACCGCATCTACTGCACTACCACAAGGGATTTCGAATCCTTCTCGCCTACGAAGCTTTACTTCAATCCGCCCTTCAACGTGATCGATGCCTGCGTGATGCGGGTCCCCAAAACCGGGGAACTCCTGATGGCCCTCAAAAATGAGAACCTGGACCCGCCGGAGAAAAACATCAGGCTCACTCGCTCCCGCGCGATGGCCGACGGCTTTCCCACGGAAGTTTCGGCCCCCATCAGCGGGGAAGAATGGGCTGAAGGACCTACCCTCATCCCCATCGGTGATGATATCCTGGTCTACTTCGACCAGTTCCGGAGGCACCGCTACGGTGCGGCCCTCAGCCATGACGGCGGTTACACCTGGGAGGATGCCACTGACCGGATCGGCGTCCCGGAGGGTATCAGCCACGGCACCGCCATTGTCGTTCCGGCGTCCTATATCGATGCTTTGCGTAACTATCAGGTGGAAGAATGATGAAGAAACTGCTGCTCCTTTGTTCCGCGCTGGCGCTTTGCTGCGCCTGCAACAACCGCTGGAAGTCCATGGAGGAAGGGTTCCGGACGCCGCCGGATTCCATCCGGACGGCCGTGTACTGGTATTGGCTGGACAATTACATCTCCAAGGAGTGCGAGGAGACTGCCGCCCGGCTCAGCCGCCATGTCCTGGGCATAGAGCCGGTTGAGGCCGGTTTTGGAAAAGTGCGCATCGAGCCTCATCTTGGCAATCTGGACTTGGCGGAAGGCTCATTCCCCACTCCATACGGCGTAATCACGGTACGGCACGAAAAACAGGCCGACGGCAGCGTCAAGTCGCAGGTTAAACTCCCGAAAGGGGTAAAAAGAGTACGCTAGAATGAAAAAGTATCTGGCAATGTGCTGCGCCCTGGTGGCCATAGCCTGCGGGACACAGCGGCAGAAAGGGTGTGGAGCAGGCCCAGCGGACATCATCCCGGCTCCCGTGGAATACGAGGTCGGGAACGGCTGTATCGCATCGGCCGAACTGGCGCAGATGGCTCCGGCCGTGAGCATCTCCGAAAGGGGCATGAAAAACAGGCTCAAGGGTCAGGAACTGACGGACTGGCAGCTCGGGCAGGCCTACTGGCTGGAGATCGGGAAGAGGGGAGTCAAGGTGGTGGCAGCCGATGAGCAGGGCGCCTTCTATGCCAGGCAGACGCTGGATATGCTCACGGAGCTCTCTGATACCGTTTCATATTGCACCGTCCTGGACTGGCCGCGTTTCCGGCACCGGGGCCTGATGCTGGATGTAAGCCGCAATTTCCAGGGGAAGGAGTTCATCAAGAAGCAGCTGGATATGATGTCCAGGCTCAAGCTGAACCGTTTCCATTTCCATCTGGTGGACAATCCGGGCTGGCGCCTGCAGATCGACTCCTATCCGCGCCTGACCTCGTTTGCCGCATGGCGGCCGGTTGCGGATTTCTGGGACTGGGAAGAGAATGAGACCGGCGGCGCGTTCACGGAAGAAGGGACCCCGGGCGCCTATGGCGGGTATTTCACAAAGGACGATATCCGTGAACTGCTGGCTTACGCGGCGGACAGGCACATCGAGGTGATTCCCGAGATAGAGATGCCCGGCCATAATTATGAAACCCGCGCAGCCTATCCCTGGCTGGCCTGCAACCTGCCGCCGGAAAATCGTCCGGACGCATGGGAGATCTGCCCCGGCAGCGAGAAGACCTACGAGTTCCTGGAGAAGGTGTTGCTGGAAGTGTTCGAGCTGTTCCCCAGCCCCTACGTGCATATCGGCGGAGACGAGGCCGGCAAGAACAACTGGGAGCGCTGCTCCGACTGTCAGGCGCGCATGAAGGCGGAAGGCCTGCAGAGCGTGGAAGAGCTTCAGGGCTATATGATCAGGAGGGTGGAGCGCTTTGCTAACGAGCACGGAAAACACATCATCGGCTGGGACGAGATTCTGGAAGGCGGTCTGGCGCCCGATGCCACCGTCATGTCCTGGCGTGGAACGGAAGGTGGCCTTAAAGCCATCGCCGCCGGTCACGACGTGATTTTCACCCCCACGGACTATTGTTACCTGGATTATCACCAGGGGTCGCAGTACCGCGCCGCAGGCCGGCTGGTGACTTTGGAGAAGGTTTATTCTTTCGATCCGCTCGGGGAAGATGTCGCCGAGGCCGACGCACACCATGTGCTGGGCCTGCAGGGCAATCTGTGGACCGAATGGGTCCATGAGGCCTGGCACGCGGAGATGCAGCTGTATCCCCGCGCCTTCGCGATAGCCGAAACCGGCTGGAGCCAGCCTTCCCGAAAGGACTGGCCCGGCTTCAAGCGTCGCTCCGACGCCTTGGGACAGGTGGCGCGCAACCGGGGTTACACGCTTTATTCGCAGCCCGGTGATTTGATTCCCGCCTCCGGAGCTTCGGATTTCTCTGATTCCGGGCTTGTTCACAGCCGGAACGGGGAATATGAGTTTGTTTCCTTCACGGATGACGGTCAGTGGACCGGATACCGTTTCCTGGGCTTTTCCGAAGCGCCCGGTTCGTTTATCGTGAGTATTCAGGCCGGCCAGGCCGGTGGACAGCTGGAAGTCCGCACCGGGGCGCCGGACGGCCCCGTCATCGCCACTCTGGATATTCCGGACACCGGTTGGAAATGGAAAAACCGTACCGTTCCCGTGCAGGGAACTCTCTCGGAAGATGACGGTGTTTACTTTGTCGCCAAAACGGCTCCTTTCAGTATCAGAAGTTTTTGCATAAAATAATACAGATCATTATGAATAAGATTCGCATTTCGCTCCTTGCGGGCATTTGTCTGTTAGCGTGTCTTTCCTCCGCTGCACAGCCGCAGCTGAGAGTGGACAACATTGACGAGATTATTGCGGCCATGACCCTGGAAGAAAAGGCCTCTTTGCTGGTAGGGACTTCTTCCGACAACCTGGTCCCCGGCCTTGCCGGAGGCACCCGCGCCATCCCCCGTCTGGGCATTCCCCAGACAGTATTCTCCGACGGTCCCGCAGGCGTGCGCTTCGATCACGAGCGTGACCCGCGGAAGACGGTGGCGACCGGTTTTCCTGTCGGCACGCTGCTGGCCAGCTCGTGGGACACGGACCTGGTGGAAAGGATGACCGCCGATTTGGGCAATGAGGTTCTGGAATATGGGGTGGACGTACTCCTTGCCCCGGGCATGAACCTCCATCGCAATCCGCTCTGCGGCCGCAATTTCGAATACTTCTCGGAAGATCCGGTACTCAGCGGCAAGATGGCCGCCGCCTATGTGCGCGGTGTACAGAGCAACGGCTCGGGCACTTCCATCAAGCATTATGCGGCCAACAGCCAGGAGACCAACCGCACCGAAAACGATGCCCTGGTGAGCCGGAGGGCCCTCCGGGAACTGTATCTGAAAAACTTCGAAATCGCAGTGAAGGAAGGGAAGCCATGGACTGTAATGAGCTCCTACAATAAGCTCAACGGCAAGTATACCCAGCAGGACTACGACCTGCTCACCACTGTGCTGCGGGACGATTGGGGATATGAAGGGCTCGTCATTACCGACTGGGGCTGCAAAGACAACACGGTGTTATCCGTGAAGGCCGGCAACGACCTTATGGACCCGGGCTCCGACGTCGAAATCCGGCGCATAATAGAAGGTGTCAAGGACGGCAGCATCAGTGAGGAGGAGCTGGACCGCAACGTGCGGCGCGTCCTCGAGTACGTGGTAAAGACTCCCAAATTCCGTGGCTATGCCTTTTCGGGCAGGCCCGACCTCAAGGCCCATGCGCTGACAGCGCGCGATGCTGCTGCTCAGGGAATCGTGATGCTGCGCAACCAGCGTCATGCGCTTCCTCTCGACGGGACGGAAAAAGTCGCCCTGTACGGGGTGAGCGCTACGGATTTCATAGCGGGAGGTACCGGCTCCGGAGAGGTGTCGAAGCCCTACGTGGTCACCATGACGGAGGCCCTCGAAAACTCCGGCTTCACTCTGGATCCAAAACTGAAACAATATTACGAATACGCCGCAAAGGCCATCCAGGCCCGTTACGACCAGGAATATATCGAAAACAGGGAATACCGCGAGGAACTCCCCCTCACCGCCACCGCCATCGATTATCAGGCCCGTGTGAACGACGTGGCCATCCTGGTGCTCGGCCGTCAGGCAGGAGAAGGGAAGGACCGCATCCTCAAGGGGGACTTCGAGCTTTGGGAAACCGAAAAGCAGCTTATCGAAAACCTGAACCGCTCTTATCGCACAAGGGGTAAGAAGGTGATAGTGGTTTTGAACGTGGGCGGAGTCGTCGAGACGGCTTCGTGGAAACATCTCGTGGATGCGATCTTGCTTCCGTGGGCGCCCGGCGAAGAAGGGGCCAATGCCATTGCGGATATCCTCACAGGCAAGGTCAATCCTTCCGGAAAGCTTCCCATGACCTTCCCCAACAATTACTATGACGTGCCTTCATCGGCTGATTTCCCATACGATTATGACATCTATTCCGACCATCACGCCTCGGAAAACGTCGACTATACCCTCTACACCGAGGATATATGGGTTGGTTACCGCTATTATCAGACCCGCGGGGAAGAAGTCTCCTATCCCTTCGGCTATGGCCTGAGTTATACGACGTTTGAATATTCCAAGCCCGTCGTAAAGGCGGGTGGCGACGGCTTTACCGCATCGGTCACGGTCACCAATACGGGCTCCGTTCCCGGCAGGGAGGTGGTGCAGCTCTATGTGAGCGCGCCTGCCGGCGGTTTGCAGAAACCGCTGCGTGAGCTCAAGGCCTTTGCCAAGACACGTCTGCTGCAACCGGGTGAGAGCCAGGTGCTTGCCTTCACGGTAGACGGTTACTCCCTCGCCTCCTTCAAAGAAAAGACCTCTTCCTGGGAAACCGCATCCGGGAATTACCGGCTGCTCTTCGGCGCATCCGTCGAGGATATCCGCGCCGAGGCGGCATTCGTACAGAAAAAGCCTCTCTTCTGGAAAGTCCATGATGCGCTCGGGATGCCGCAGTACCGCCCCTTCGCCGCCGTCAAGGATGTGGTCCCGTCCGGCCCGGGACTTCTCTACAGTTACCGCGAGGGTCCATTCATGGGCGTCCCCCAGGTAATGTCCGCCCCGGAGCTCGCCAGTGGGGTGGCACCGCGTATTTCAGCCGATATACACCAGCGGGACGACCATTTCGGACTCATTTACAAGGGCTTCATGAAAATAGACAACTCCGGCCTCTATCGCCTGTCCCTCACCTGTGACGACGGTGCCATACTGGTTCTGGACGGTGAGACGCTGATAGACCTTGACAGGGACGGCGGCGGAAGCGATGTCCTCTGGCTCAACCTGGAGGAAGGTTATCATTTCCTGGAACTCCGGTACTGGGACAATTTCGACGAAGAGACCCTGCAGCTCGGCCTCAAGGGCCCCGGCATCTCATGTGAAAACCTTCCCGCTTCAATGCTGTATCATGAATAAAAGCAAACTATTGTTGATCAGCTGTCTGTGTCTCATGGCGGCATGCCTGGGCATGCAGGCCCAGGCGCTGAGTTTTGAGAGCGGACGCTTCCGGAAAGGGGACGACCCGGCATGGAGCGCGCCCGCATTCGACGACAGCTCGTGGCAGGAGGTCTCTTTCGACCAGTCCTGGGAGGACCTGGTGGATAATGCCAACGGCTACGGCTGGTACCGCATCCATGTAGTGATACCTTCTTCGCTCAGGAAGGGCACCGTGCAGGCCGTCATGCTGGATCTGGGCGCCATCGACGACTCCGACCGGACATGGCTCAACGGGCATCCCGTGGGCAGTAACGGAACCTTCCCTGAAGATCCGGGCGGCTATTGCAGCGAGTACGGAAGCCGCCGCCATTATGTCGTAGACCCGAAATGGGTGAACTGGGACAGGGACAACGTGATTGCAGTACGCGTGTACAACTACGGCGACCCGGGCGGCTTCTACAGGGGCGCCGCCAAAATCGTGAAGCCGGGCCTGAAGGATTTCGCCACCCTTTCGCTGGTGGCGGAAGGAGGCGGATACAAGGCGGTGCTTGCGGCATCGGTGAAGACTGCCGGCTCCCTGCACGTGACCGTTACCGATGTCCTCTCCGGCAAGGTGGAAATGGACAGGACGCAGAAAGTGACGGTGCCGGCCTGGACGGAAAAAAATCTTTCCTTCGCCCTCGCTCCCCAAAAGCGCATCAGCGTGAGCTATACCGATCCGCGCTACGAAGAAGTGCTGAAGGCCGAAGTCTGCTCTCCCTATATCCTCACCCCTCCCGCCCCCGATATGCCGCGCTACAACGGTCCGCTTGTGTTCGGCGTCCGGCCCGGCTCCCCGGTCATCTTCCGCCTGGCTTTCTCCGGCGAGAAGCCCATGAAATATGCAGTTGAGGGCCTTCCGGACGGGGTTGTGCTGGATCCGGAGAAGGGCGTGCTGAGCGGCAGCTGCGCCGTTGAGGGAGACTACCCGCTGGTGCTTACGGCCACCAATTCCAAGGGTTCGGCCAGCGCCGCATTCACCCTGAAAGTCGGGGAAGACATGATCGGCCTCACCCCGCCCATGGGCTGGAACAGCTGGAACTGCTGGGCCCTGAGCGTGTCGCAGGACAAGGTGATGGCCTCGGCAAGCGCCCTCATAGAGCGCGGCCTCGCCGATTACGGCTATTCCTACATGAATATCGACGATGCCTGGGAGGCCGATGAGCGCACACCTGACGGCCGCATCGGGGCCAATGAAAAGTTCCCCGACATGAAGGCGCTCGGCGACTGGCTGCACTCCAACGGCCTCAAGTTCGGCATCTACTCCAGCCCCGGCGACCACACTTGCGGGGGCTATCTGGGCAGTCTCGACCACGAACGTCAGGATGCGGAAGTGTGGAACAGCTGGGGTGTGGACTATCTCAAATACGACTGGTGCGGCTACAGCAAGGTGTTCGATGCCGGTCGCGACAAGTCCGAAGCGGCTTTCATCCGTCCTTACCTGAAGATGCAGCAGTACCTGCGGGAGCAGCCGCGCGACATCTTCTACTCCCTTTGCCAGTACGGCTGGGGCAGGGTGTGGGAATGGGGCGCCTTCATCGACGCCAATTCCTGGCGGACTTCGCACGATATCCAGGACACCTGGGAATCGCTCTACGTCACCGGCTTCGAGCGGCAGGTGGGCCTGCATCCCTATTCCGCCCCGGGCCACTGGAACGACCCCGACATGCTCATAGTGGGCAAGGTGGGCTGGAGCAGTAGCCTGCGCGACAGCCGCCTCACTCCCGACGAACAGTACACCCACATCAGCCTGTGGAGCCTGCTGGCGGCCAACATGCTCATCGGCTGCGACCTTTCGCAGATCGACGACTTCACCTTCAACCTGCTGTGCAACAATGAAGTGAATGCGGTGAACCAGGATGTCCTTGGCCATCAGGCCCATCAGGATGTGGTTGAGGACGGCATGCAGATTTGGAGCCGCGACCTTTCGGACGGCTCGTACGCCGTGGGCATATTCAATCTGAACGAATCTTCGGTACCGGTGCGGCTGGACGGAGCTCTGGCCAAAATCGACATGGAGGCGGACATCGTCCGCGACCTCTGGCGCCAGAAGGACATCCCCACAGCCGCGGAATATCTCATTCCTCCCCACGGGGTGCTGTATGTGAAAATAAACATGAAATGATATGAACAGACGGGAATTCTTGAAAAGTACGGCCGTTGCGGCCGTTGCGGCGGCAGGCGCCGAAGACCTGCTCAAAGCTGCCGGCCGGGCGGAGGCGGCCCTACCGGAAGAGGCTCAGACCGATGAAGGGAAGCTTCTGGCATCGGCCCCGATGCTCCAGAACTATGCCGAAACTTCGATCGGCGTCGCATTCTCGGTAAACGCCCTTGCCAACGGATATGTGCTCATAGGCGAAAAACCGGACCTGTCCGACGCCCGCAAGGTGCTCTGCGGCGGTTACCGTCTCTGTGACATCGAAGACCGTGTGATCCAGGTGCGTATAACCGGCCTGAAACCTGCCACGCGCTACTATTACCGCATCGGCGCCGACCGCATCCACTACGGCCACGGCTACGACATGAAGGTGCTCGGAAATGAGGAAGATCCCCGGACATACAGTTTCGTGACGGCAGGCAAACGCCTGAAAAACAGCAGTTTCTGCGTCATCAACGACACTCACGCCCACTGGGAGTCCTTCGGCCCCGTGCTGGACAAGGTGGCGGCGGTCACTCCGTCCTGCGTGGTCTGGAACGGAGACGCTTCCAATTCTGAGGAAACCATCGAAAAACAGGTGCGCATCTTCCTGGAACAGCCCATTGAACGCAAGGACTACGCTGCCGGGACGCCCTATCTCTTCTGCCCCGGCAACCACGATTCCCGCGGCCGGGCAAACCGGCATCTCGAAAAGGTTTGGATGTATCGCCAGCCCGAAGAGAGGGACGTGCGCGACTGGGACCTGGGCCGCAACTTCGCTGTGCGGATGGGAGATATCGCCCTCATAGGCCTCGATACCGCCGAGGATAAACTGGACACCAATCCCATTTTTGCCGGGCTTTTCAAGAGCGCTGAATACCGTGAGGCCCAGACAAACTGGCTGAAAGATGCCCTGAAGCGTCCGGAAATCGCCAAAGCCCCATTCCTCGTGGCCTTCTGCCATATTCCGCTCTTCGACGACGATCCCACCCACAATCCCGGTGACGTGGCCCCGGCCGACAAAGACCCGCAGTATTCGTCTGATTTTGCTTTCTGGCAGCGTACCTGCAGCCGGATGTGGGGCCCGCTGCTCGACAAGGCCGGCTGCCAGCTTCTCATTACGGCGCACATGCACCAGTACCGTGTCGATGCGCCCGGCCCGCAGCATCGCTGGACGCAGGTGGTGGGAGGCGGCCCCGAAATGCGCGAAAACGGTTATCCCACCGTCATGGAAGGCCGTGTGGCGGACGGGAAACTCCGTCTCACCGTGCACAATGTCTTCACCGGAAAGGTGCAGGAGGTCCTGACTTTCAACCGTCGAAAGTAACTTGAATACAAAGAGCATATGAAACGCATGATCGCCGTCGCGGAGAGTCTCCTTCTCTGCCTGTCCGTTTTCGCCCAAGTGACCGGTATCCAGGCGGATCCCGCAGTCCTGGATGCGGAATTCGGCCGGCAGGACCGTGAGAACTTCCTGAGCCCGCCAAAAGTGTTCTGGCCCGAGACATGGTTCCATTTTCTGGGCGACAATGTGTCCGAAGCGGGCATAAACGCCGACCTGGAGGCCATCCGGAACGCCGGCATTTCCGGTATCCAGTGGTTCCACGGGAATGCGGGAGGCCGCTGGCCCGGCGAGACCAAGCCCGTAATACCGCTTTCAGCCGAATGGGATGAAATGGTGGCGTACCTGGCCCGTACAGCCCGGGACATGGATCTCCGCCTGACCATCCAGACCTGCCCCGGATGGGCGATGGCGGGTGGTCCCTGGATCCAACCGGAGGATGCGATGCGCGATCTGGTCTGGAGCCGGACCGACGTGCCGGCCGGAAGCCGGGTGGACCTCGTCCTTCCCAAAGGAATGCCTTCGGAGGAAGACTGGCGGGACTACCGGGACGTTTGCGTGCTGGCTTTTCCGACCCCGGAAGGAGATACCGGGGAGCCGTTGACCCTCCTGGACATACAGGCTGAAGAACAGTCCTGGAAGGCGCTGCTCGAAGGAAATGGTAAAGTCAGCGAGACGGAAGGGGGGCGCCATATGGTACGCTTCCGGCTCCCTGAGGGGGCCGTCGTCAGGACTCTGGAATTGCCCAGTATCAACAGCATGAACCATCCCTGGGTGTATGTGCCCGGTATTCATGTGGGCATGGACGCCATTCTGGGTGACGGCTCACGCAGGACGGTCCTGGACGCGGACTTGCCTATGTCCAGCTGGCAGGACGGTGCCCCGCTTGTGCTTGCCGTTGAAGAAGCCGAAGCTTCCGAACTGGAACTTACCCTGACGAATACCCATCCGATGGAACTCGCTTACCTGCGTTTTTATTCAGCTGCCCGCAAGAACGAATGGCAGGCCGAGGCCGCCCGCACGCTGCGCGCCAAAGAGCGTTTCCAGGCGCATGTCCGGCAGTCTGAAAAGGCTTACGTGCCGGTTGAATCCGTAGTGGATCTGACCGGTCAGACTGGGGATGACGGTCATTTGCAGTGGACTGTGCCGGAAGGGGAGGGTACCTGGACGGTGCTCCGCTTCGGCCATGTGAACAGCGGCCGCCGGAACTCGCCAGCTCCTCCTGAGGCGACAGGCTGGGAGTGCAATAAATTCGATGTCCGCGGGGCTGACAGCCAGTTCAGCCATTACGTCGGCCGTCTGCAGGACGGTCCGCTTGGCGGTCTTGCCGGCGGTATGCTGATGGACAGCTGGGAATGCAGCAACCAGACCTGGACCGGCCTGATGGAGGACGAGTTCGGCCGCCGTGCCGGCTATGCTTTAAGGAAATGGATGCCGGCCCTTACCGGATACGTCATGGATAATCCGGAGACCACATACCGTTTCCTGACCGACTGGCGCCGCACCGTTACGGCCCTCTACAACGAGAATTTCTTTGCCAGGATGACGGAGTTGGCCCACGAAAAGGGCATGGAGGTCCAGTATGAGACTGCCGGGGGAGACGTGGTGGCCATGGACCCGCTTGAGTATTACAAGTATGCCGACGTGCCGATGTGCGAATTCTGGCAGCCGCTTGAAGAGAACTTCGTGGGAAGCCTGAATTTCAAACCGATTAAGCCTACCGCCTCCGCAGCCCACATCTACGGGAAGCGCCGCGTGGCTGCCGAAAGTTTCACCAGTTTCCAGCTGACCTGGGACGAGCATTGGGAGATGTTCAAGGAAGTGGCCAACCTGAACATGACCGAAGGCGTGACACACAATGTGTTCCATACCTATACCCACAATCCCCAGATCGGGTTCTTCCCGCCGGGAACCAGTTTCGGCGGCGGCATCGGAACGCCATTCCTGCGCGGCCAGACCTGGTGGAAGTACATGCCGGAGTTCACGCGCTATCTGGCCCGTACCGGTTATATGCTGGAACGGGGCCTGCCCGTAGTGGACGTACTCTGGTATCTTGGGGACGAAGTCGGGCACAGGCCCGACCAGCTGGCTGCCTTCCCCGAAGGCTTCAAATACGATTATTGTAATCCGGATATCCTGCTTAACCGCTTGAAAGTCAAGCGCGGACGGATTTGTACGACCGACGGGCAGACTTATGGGATGCTCTGGATACCGGATTCGGAACGGATGCTTCCCGCAACGGTCGAGAAGCTGTACCGCCTCATCCGTGCCGGGGCGAAGGTGGTGGCGGGACCTCCGCAGGGGTTCGCCACCCTGAATGTGGATGCGAAAGCGGAAAAACGCTTCGCCCGTCGTGTGCGGTCCATTTGGAAAAAACAGGGCGGCGTGCGCCGTCTTGGCCGCGGACAGATTGCCTGGGATGTTCCGCTGGAGAAGGCGATGGAAACCTTCGGACTGAAAACGCAACTCATTGCTGAAGGCGGCACCGTCCAATGGGCGGAGCGTGCGGTCGAAGGCGCCCGGTGGTTCTATGTCACTGCGCCATCCGGCGGCGAGTTCCATGGCACCCTGCTGCTGAAGGCGGCCGGAACGGCCGAACTCTGGGATGCTTCCACCGGGGAGATTACTGCATTGGAATCCGTCCGGGAAGGAGAGTACCAGCGCATCCGGCTGGACCTGGGACGGGCGGAGAACCGCTTCGTAGTGTTCGTGGAAAGCGGCGATTCCGAGGCCCGGCCGTCTCCCGTATTGGAGGGAAAGTCGGAGCCGCTCCGCAACTGGACGGTCCATTTCCCGGAAGGTTGGGGCGCTCCGGATGAGCCCCTGCAACTATCGGCTCTCGTCCCGTGGAAGGATCTTCCAATAAGCGCAGAAGGCCGTTCCTTCTCGGGAACCGCCACTTACGAGACGACAATCGAAGTGCCTGAGGACCTGATCGGAAAACCTGTGTTCCTGGATCTCGGCGACGTGGACATGATTGCCGACGTAACGGTGAACGGGAAGCCTGCAGGCATCCGCTGGGCGCATCCTTACCGCGTATCCATAGGACATCTGCTGCAGGCCGGCACCAATACGGTCAGCGTCGATGTAACCGGCACCTGGTTCAACCGCCTGGTCTACGACGCCTCCGTCCCGGAAGCCCGGCGCAGGACATGGACCATCAACGGTCCCGCCCCCGGGAGCCCGCTCCGCGATTCCGGCCTGCTGGGTCCCGTGCAACTTGTTTATTGAAATCCAGTAAATTTTGACTATATTTAAGGGTTGAATCGAAACACTGAAACACATCGCGATATGACCCTTAAACATTTTGCCCTTATTGCTCTTTCCGGAGTGCTGATGGCCTGCACCGCGCAGGTGTCCGGTCCTTCCGCAAAGAAGGTGGAAGCCCTGGACGACAGCGCCTGGGAATGCTCCGAATGGATTTCTGCAGTGAATGCACCCGTGCTCAGCGGAGAGCGCGAGAATGACCTCGCGGCCGACGGCGCCAGCTGGTTCCTGAGTACGGTCGAGAATCCCAAGCCCGTTAAATCTGCCGTGTGGATGACCACCGGCCTCGGGGTTTACTACCTGTACGTCAACGGAGAACCCGTCGGAGAAGAAGTGCTGAAGCCCGGATTCACGCATCCGTTCAAGACGCGCCGTTCCTTCACTTACGACATCACCGCAGCCTTCAATAAAAAGGCCGGCGCAACCAATCAGCTTTCGGCGCAGGTCACTCCCGGCTGGTGGGCAGACAAGATAGTTACCCCCTGGGATGACGGCATGCTGGGCGACAAACCCGCATTCCGCGCAGTGCTGAAGCTCACCTACAAGGACGGCACCACGGAACTCTTCGGCACCGGCCTTGAGGGCTGGACTGCCGGCGTAGCGGGGCCGATCACGCACGCCGCCATCTTCGACGGCGAATGGTACGATGCCCGTATCCTGCCTGGATACGCCACGCCCGAAAAGCTCTCGGCACCCGAGTTGAATACAGAGTTCAAGGGTGAAATCCTTCCGTCCGAAGGCGCTGAAATCTATTTGCGAGAGGACCTTGCGCTCGAGCCAGTGAAGGCCTATGTATGGGAAGACGTCACCGGTGCGGTGGAATCCGAGGAGAGAAGCGAAAAGTGCTTCGGCACCGTCGTCATCAAGCGGGAATACGCCAAAGGCGAGCCCATCTCCCTGAATCCCGGCGAAACCCTGGTGGTCGACTTCGGCCAGAATGCCTCTGCAGTGCCATGCTTCCGCTTCAAGGCGGATGAAGGAACCGTACTCAGCTGCTTTCCCGGCGAACTGCTGAACGACGGCAACGGCGCCCGCTCCCGCGGGATGGACGGGCCTGAGGGCAGCGTGCACCGCGAAAACCTGCGTATGGAAGAAGGCATGCAGATGCATTATACCTTCGCCGGAAGCCCGGACTTCGTGACATATCACCCCACGTGCACCTTCTTCGGCTTCCGGGTGATTTCCGTGAGCGCCACAGCTCCCGTCGAGATCGCGGCTGTTACTTCCATCCCTGTCACGTCCATCGCGAAGTCGCTGGAAACCGGCACTATCACCACCGGAAACGAACTCGTCAACCAGCTCATTTCCAATACAATATGGGGCCAGCGCTCCAACTATCTCTCCGTTTCCACCGACTGCCCGCAGCGTAATGAGCGCCTTGGCTGGATGGCAGACACCCAGGTGTATGCCGAAACCGGCACATTCTTCGCCAATACCGATCGCTTTTTCCACAAGTGGACGCGTGACGTGCGTGATTCCCAGAGCGAAACGGGCGGTTTCCCGGGTGTAGCCCCCTGGGCCCAGTACGGCAACGAGACGATGCGTCTGGGCTGGGCCGATGCCGGCATAATCGTCCCATGGACGGTGTGGAAGCAGTTCGGTGACAACTCCATCGTAGACGAGAACTGGGAAGCGATGGAACTGTTCATGGATCACATCAACGCCACCAAGTACGACCACTATGCCCTTGTTGCAGAAAACGGAGACTACCAGTGGGCCGACTGGCTGAGCTACGAAAACCTGGAAAGTTGTACGAATAAGGCGTTCGAAACCACCGATACTTACCGTCAGGCCCGCATTTACTGGAGTTATCTGGGCGCCTCTTACTGGGCCCTCGACGCCGGCATGATGCGCGACATGGCCGTTTCCACCGGCCGCGACTCCGACGCCGCCAAATATGCGGCCATGCAGCAGGAAGCCATAGCCTACCTGAAGGAGCAGTTCCTGAACGAAGACGGAACCTTCAAGCTGGAAGTGCTGAACTGCATGCAGACGCCGGCCCTGTTCGCCCTCAAGAACCACCTGGTGGAAGGAAAGGCGCTGGAAGACATGCTCGCCCGCCTGAAGCAGAACTTCGCCGATCATGACGGCTGCCTGCAGACCGGCTTCCTAGGCACATCCATCCTCATGACCACCCTGTCCGAATACGGCTTGTCCGATGTCGCGTACGACCTGCTTTTCCAGCGGAAGAACCCGAGCTGGATCTATTCCATCGACAACGGCGCCACTACCATCTGGGAGCGCTGGAACAGTTACACGAAGGAGAAAGGCCTCGGCCCGGTGGGCATGAACAGTTTCAACCACTACGCCTACGGTTCCGTGTGCCAGTGGATCTGGGAATGCGCCGCAGGCATCGCCGCCGATCCCGCGCAGCCTGGCTTCAAACATATCATCATGAAGCCGGTGGCCGACAAACGCCTCGGCTCGCTGGACGCCTCCTTCCAAAGCGCCGCCGGCCTTATCAAGAGCAGCTGGAAATACGAGGGCGACAAGTGGATATGGAACTTCACCGTACCCAAAGGCGCCACCGCCACCGTCACCCTGCCGGGCGATACGGAATCGAAGGAATATGCGGCCGGCTCTTATACTATAACCCGTTAATCTGTTGATTTTCAGTTATGAAGAAGTCGTTGTTCATCCTGGCGGCTGCCGCGATCATCGTGGCCTGCAGCGGAGGCAAGACCGGCGCCGATGTCGTGAACGTGTTCAACGGAACCGATTTCCACGGCCACACTTTTCCCGGTGCCACCACGCCTTTCGGCCTGGTGCAACTGAGCCCAGACACCCGCACTTACGGTTGGGACGGCTGCTCCGGCTATCATTATTCCGACACATCCATCCTGGGATTCAGCCATACCCACCTGAGCGGCACCGGCTGTGCCGACCTGGGTGACTTCCTCTTCACTCCCGGCCTGGGCGAAGCGAAGCCCCTGGCCCTGGACCACAGGAAAGAGAGCGCCAGGCCAGGTTATTACAGGGTGGAAACTCCCGGCATCACCGTGGAACTCACCGCCGCCCCGCACGTCGGTGTGCATCGCTACAGCTTTACCGGAGAAGGGGAGCGGGTGCTTCTGCTGAATGCCAACCACTGCATTGGAGACGGCAGCAAGGCTGTTGAGGCATGGTTCAGGGCCGAGGGGGACGAGATTGTCGGCAAGCGCCTGGAGAACGGCTGGGTCGAAGGAAGGGAAATCTTCCTCGACGCCGCCTTCTCCACCGGATTCGAAAAGGCCGAAGAGCCTGCCCCCGGGGAACTGCTGCTCACCTTCCCGGCAGATACGAAAGAACTCACCGTCTTTGTGGGCCTGTCCTATTCGGGCACCGAGGAAGCGCGCGCCAACCGCATGGCCGAGACGGACGGCAAGGATTTCGACAAGGTTTGCTCCATGGCCGGGGAGATGTGGGACGGCTTCCTGAACGGAATCGTGGTGGAAGGCGGCCCCGTCGATCAGTTCTACACCTGCCTTTACCACACCGGTGTCGTCCCCAACAATATCGCCGATGCGGGTGCGAAGCCTTTCTATTCCACCCTGTCCCTCTGGGATACCTTCCGCAGCTGGAATCCGCTCCAGACCATCGTCAATCCGACGCTGGTTAATGACATGATAGCCAGCATGCTGGAGATGTACCGCCAGTGGAACGAGCTCCCGATCTGGCCTCTCGGGCACGGAGAAACCGGCTGCATGATAGGCTATCACAGCATTCCGGTCATCGCCGACGCCTGGCTCCACGGCATACGCGGCTTCGACGGCGAAGAGGCGCTCGAAGCGATGGTGGTGTCTTCCAACAAGAACAAGGGGATAACCTCCGACCTCTACAACAAATACGGCTACATCCCCTCCAACCTCATGCGCGAATCCGTGTCACAGACGCTGGAATTCGCATACGATGACTGGTGCATAGCCCGCATGGCGGAGAGCCTGGGCAAGGCTGAAATCGCAGCCGAGTATGACGCCCGCGCCCTGCGCTACCGGAACGTGTTTGATCCTTCCACAGGCTTCATGCGCGGCCGCGAAGATACCGGCAACTGGGTGGAACCCTTCGATCCCATCGCCTCTACGCGCGATTACACTGAAGCCATTCCGTGGCAGGCGCGCTTCTTCGTGCCTCAGGACGTGGCCGGCCACACCGACCTGATGGGCGGCACGGAAGTCATGCTGGCCGCGCTGGATTCCCTCTTTACCTACGAGGGACGTTCCGACAAGGTGCACGTGTCGGATATCACCGGCCTGAAGGGCCAGTATGCCCACGGTAATGAACCGAGCCACCACATGGCCTGGATTTACAACTGGCTCGGCGCACCTTCGAAGAGCCAGAAGGTGGTGAGGGAGCTCCTCACCGAAATGTACAGCACCGCTCCCGACGGCGTGTGCGGCAATGAGGACTGCGGCCAGATGAGCGCCTGGTACGTGCTTTCGTCCCTCGGCATCTATCCCGCCTGCCCCGGCAGCGGAGAGTACATCCTCGCCGCTCCCATGTTCAGGAAGGCCGTCATCTCTCTTGGAAACGGAAACAGCTTCACCATTACGGCCGACCACCCCAAGTGGATGTATATCTCAGACGTCACCCTTAACGGAAAGTCCCTGGAGCGCAACTTCGTGACCTATGAGGAAATCATGGCCGGAGGCACCCTGGCTTTCAAGCTCTCCAAAACCCCCGACCACAGCCGTGACGCCCTCCCGGCGCCGTATTCCCTGAGCCGCGAGCCCATAGTCTCCACGCCTTCGCTTCCGGAAGGCCTGTCCCTGTTCAAGGGAGAAATGACCATGGAGATGTCCTGCCGCACGGAAGGGGCGGCCATCCACTATACCCTGGACGGCAGCGAGCCCACCGAGGCCAGTCCCGAGTACAGGGAGCCCTTCTCCCTGACGGAGTCGGCCCGTATCCGCGCCCGCGCCTTCAAGGAGGGTATGCAGCCATCCCCCGAGGCGTATGCCATGGCCGAAAAGGCAGTTTTCTGCAAGCCGTACTATCCCGAAATCATGCAGTCCGGCTGCCGCTACACCTATCACAGGGGCCAGTTCTCGTGGTCGGACGATGTGAAGAAGAGCCCGGTGGCGGCCAGCGGCGTCATGGAGGCGCCCACCATCGCCGACGCTCCCGACGAGGATCACTTCGGCTACATCTTCACCGGCTACATCGACATCCCCGAAGACGGCATCTGGAGCTTCTCGCTCACCAGCGACGACGGTGCCATCCTGGAAATCGACGGCAGGCTGGTGGTGAACAACGACGGCTCCCATTCGGCCATCACCACCATGGGCCGAATCCCGCTCCTGAAGGGGCTGCACGCCTACAAACTCGTTTATCTCGAAGACTATGAGGGGCAGGCGCTCGCCTGGGGCTGGAAGGCCGAAGGCGCAGAGCGTTTCACTCCCGTTCCCAAGAATCAGCTTTACTATCGATAATGAAAAAGTATTTGCTTTGCCTGGCAGTCCTGCTGCCGTTTTCGCTGGCCGCACAGCAGCCGGTAATCCTCCATTCCCATAACGACTACGACCGCACAGTGCCGTTCTGGGAGGCATATTCCCAGCATTGCCGTTCCATCGAGGCGGATGTTTTCCTGCAGGACGGCGAAATCCTTGTCGCCCACAACAGGAAAGACCTCAACACCGACCGCAGCCTCAAGGCCCTGTACGTCGAGCCGATAGTCCGCACCTTCCGCGAGAATGACGGCAGGATGTGGAAGAACAGTCCGGACAGGCTCATCCTCATGATAGATCTCAAGGCTGCCGACGCCATGCCGGGCGTGGTGAGTCTCATAGGCGAGTATCCCGACGTGTTCGACAGCCCCGAAGGCGTGCAGGTGGTGGTGTCGGGTGATGTGATTGCGCCGGAAGAGTTCGCGAACTATCCCTCGTACATTTTCTTCGACGGCCGCCTGACCGACAGTTATACTCCGGAGCAGCTCGCGAGGGTAGGCATGATCAGTGCCGATTTCCGCGACTATGCCCGCAAATGGAACGGCAAGGGACGCATGATCGACGCGGAGCTGGAGCCGGTGAAAGCCGCCATCGCCCAAGCCCATGAAATGGGCAAGCCCTTCCGCTTCTGGAGCACTCCCGAAGGAACCACGTCCTATTTCACTTTGTGGAAACTGGGTGTTGACATCATTAACACCGACAAGCCTGCCGTGGCTTCGCTTTTCTTCAGCGACTGGGGAAACAAGAATTTCATAATGGGCAGGCACGAGGTGCAGGCGGGAGTGACCGGCACCAAAAAGCTCGATGCCGCCACCCGCGACTTCTCAGGCTTCCAGAACGAGAAACTGCAGCTCACCCGGAACGTGCCCACCTATACGCCCACGTACCGGAACGACGGCGCCAAAAAGAAGATAAAGAACGTCATCTTCATGATAGGGGACGGCATGGGACTCAACCAGATTGTCGCCGGAGCTTATGCCAACAACCGCGATCTGAGCATGCTAAAACTCAAGAGCATAGGCATCCAGTTCTACAACCCGCTGGACGATTTCATCGGAGACTCGGCCTCCGGCGGCAGCGCCCTCGCCACCGGGGAGATGTCCTGGACGCGCCATATCTCTTCCAACAAGGACGGCTCAGTCGAGTATTCACCCCTCACGGACTATTTCAAAGCCATGGGCAAGGCTACGGGCGTGGTTTCACTGGGAGATATCGCCGACGCCACCCCGGCCGTATTCTACGGCCATACCTCAGAGCGTGACAGCACCGACCGCATCACCCGGTACTGGCTCACCAGCGACGTCGACCTCATCTGCGGCCCCGGCACCTCCTATCTGGAAAGGCCCCGCCAGGACGGCATCGACATGCTCTCGGGCATCAAGGCCAACGGATACAGCTACACCAAAGACGCCACGGCCGTGGACGGAGTGAAGGGCAAGCTCATCTGCCTCGACGACCGCATGGGCGCCTACGCTACCGAGGAGACCCTCGGTTTCCTTGCCGACATCACCCGTTCCTCCATCGAAAAGCTTTCGAAAGACTCGAAGAAAGGTTTCTTCCTCATGGTGGAAGGCGCCAAGATAGATTATGCCGGCCACTCCGACTGCTTCCCCGCTTCGGTAATCGAACAGCTCGGATTCGACCTGGCGGTGGCCGAGGCGCTCAAGTTCGCCGATTCCAACGGCGAAACTCTGGTAGTGGTGACAGCCGACCATGAAACCGGCGGCCTCACCATCCTGGACGGCGACCTGGAGACAGGCCACGTTCTGGCCGTATACAATTCTGATGACCATACCCCCACCGTGGTGCCCGTATTCGCCTACGGCCCGTGGTCGCGTGAGTTCACCGGAACCTACATGAACATCGAGATTCCGCGCACCATCAAACGCCTGGTTAAGAAATGAAAAAGACCCTGATCGCCGGCCTTGTACTGCTGGCCATGCTTCCCGCGAAGGCCCAGGACCTGAGGAGCGGCCCGTATGAGCTGCCCTACAAGAATACCTATGTGAAGAATATCTTCGTGGCCGAGAACCCGTATCGCACCATGCCCCGCGAGACTGTGGAGCCCGGGAGCTTCGACCAGGCCCGGAAAGTGCTTCCGGCGCCGTTCTGGGACGGCCATCAGGCGGAAGTGGACATGTACTGGCATGCCTGGAAGATAGCCGTTGGAAACATCCGCCAGCCCCTGGAGGGGAGCGGATTCGTGAGCCCCTACCTCGACGTGGCGTACAACGGCAACATCTTCATGTGGGACGATTCCTTCATGATGCTCTTCGCCCGCTACGGATACCGCTTCTTCCCGTTCCAGCGCACGCTCGACAACTTCTACGCAAAGCAGCATCAGGACGGGTTCATCTGCCGGGAAATCCGCGCCGACGGCTCCGACTGTTTCGAGCGTTACGACCCGGTTTCCACCGGCCCCAACCTACTCCCGTGGGCGGAACTGCTCTATTACAGGCAGTTCGGCGACATCGACCGTCTCCACAGGGTATTTCCGGCGCTGGTAGCCTATGCACAGTGGTGGAAGCTCAACCGCACCTGGCAGAACGGCACTTACTGGAGCTCCGGCTGGGGCACGGGCATGGACAATATGCCCCGCGTGCCGGAAGGCTACAACCAGATTTTCTCCAACGGCCACCTGAGCTGGCTCGATACCAATCTCCAGCAGTATCTGGTGGAGGACTGCCTCATGCAGATAGGCTTCTATACCGAGCGCTGGCAGGAAATCGAGGAGATGGAAGACGAGATGAAGTTCCTCAAGTCGTGGATAAACGACAATATGTGGGATCCCGAAACCGGTTTCCTGTATGACGTCTATGCCGACGGGTCGAGGGCTTCGGTAAAGGGCATTTCGGCATTCTGGGCCCTCCAGACGGACATCCTCGAAAAGGACAGGCTCGACGCCCTCGTGGCCCATCTGTGCGATTCTTCCGAATTCGCGAGGCCGCACCGGGTGCCTTCCCTCAGCGCCGACCACAAGAAATACAATCCCCTGGGCCGTTACTGGCAGGGGGGCATCTGGCCGGGCGCCAATTACATGGTGATTGACGGCCTGTGGCGCAAGGGCTACAGGGATCTTTGCCGCGAGGTGGCCGACAATCACTTCGGCAACGTGTTCCAGGTTTGGAAAGACACCGGTACGTTCTGGGAGTATTATGCTCCGGAGAGCATAGAGCCGGGCTTCATGGCCAGGAAGGATTTTGTGGGCTGGGCCGGCCTTCCTCCCATCGCGGAGTTCATCGAGTGCATTCTGGGAATCCGCTCCGACTACTCTGAAAACCGGGTTGAATGGGATCTCCGGCAGACTGAGGCCCACGGCATCGAGCGCTATCCTTTCGGTCCGGAGGGCGTGCTCTCGCTCAAGGCGGCTGCACGAAAAACCGCATCACAGAAGCCTGTGATATCCGTTACTACCAACGTCCCGTTCGACCTTACCGTCATCTGGGGTGACGGGGAAAGCGTAACCGTACATGTAGAGAAATCAGGCAAGATCAAATTATGAAATACATTGGAATAGATTTGGGCGGAACGAACGTCCGGGCCGGGGTTGTTAACGGTTCCGGCGAAATCGTCAGTCAGAATTCAATGCCCTGCAATTCGGGCGGAACCGAAAATGAGGTCTTGGAGCAGATATTCGCGCTTGTCGACGGGTTGGACTCTCCCGAAGTCGCCGGCATAGGAGTCGGCGTCCCATCGGTGGTGGATTCCGAAAACGGAATAGTCTACAATGCCGCCAACATCCCCTCTTGGAAGGAAGTGCATCTGAAGGAAATCCTCGAAAAGCGCTACGGAAAGAAGGTGGCCATCAACAACGACGCCAACTGCTTTTCGCTGGGAGTCTCCCGTTTCGGTGAGGCGAAGGGCGTCGGCATCGTGGTGTGCGCCACCCTCGGAACCGGAGTCGGTTCCACGCTGGTCATCGACGGCCGCATCTTCAACGGCCACAACACCGGTGCCGGCGAAATCGGCAGCATCCCTTATCTGGAGCATGACTACGAGTACTATTGCTCCAGCCGCTTCTTCATAGATGCCGGCACTACCGGGAAAGATGCCGCCGCCAAGGGCCACGGACCCGTCTGGAACCGTTTTGGCGCCCACGTCGGAGACCTGGTGAAAATGATTCTCTTCGCATTCGATCCCGAAATGATAGTGTTCGGCGGAAGTATCTCGAAGGCCTTCCCGCTCTTCGAGGAAAGCATGTGGCGGACGGTTGAAACCTTCCCGTATCCTGCCACCGTGAAACGCCTCCGCATTGTGCCCACCACCATGGAATCGGCCGGCCTCATAGGTGCTGCATGTCTTGTAATGGATTAAAACTCAATTGGATAATCATGAAACGAATTATTACGTTATTGTTGCTTTGCCTCTCGCTGGGCGCCTGGGCGCAGAACCTTCCCCTGCACGAAGGGCTTTTTGCCGTAGGGGACAATCCTGCCTGGAAGCAGGTCTCTTTCGACGACAGCGCATGGCCGGCCGTCAATCTGACCGACACCTGGGACGATCAGGGATATGCGGTTCCCGGCGGCCTCGCATGGTACCGCTTCCATTTCACCGTCCCTTCCGGAAAAAAGGACGAGTTGACGCTGTATGGATATGTCGCCCTTGACATGGGCTTTGTGGACGACTGCGACCAGAGCTGGCTCAACGGCGCCATGGTCGGTTCCACGGGTGAATTCGCCGACGGTCCCGAAGGGTACAAGAGCGCATGGCAGATTCGCAGGAGATACCTCGTTCCAGCGAAACAGATCAAATGGGGCGCAGACAACTTGCTTGCCGTGAGGGTATATGACGGAGACGCTCCCGGCGGATTCTATGAGTCCGAAATCAAGCTCGTCAAACCTGGGCTCGACGATTTCGTGTCCCTTTCCTTTGTCGACGACTCCAGGGGAAACTGCTGCGTGAGGCTTCTTTCCCAGAGCAACTACACGGGCACGCTGAAAGCCGGCGTCACCGTGATCGACAAGAAGGAAACTTCCGAGGTCATCAATAAAAAGCTGAAACTGAAAGCCGGCAAGCCCTGCGACGTGGCCCTTCCATGTGACGGAAGCGGACAGCGCAGATTCGATGTGGTGTTTACCGACGCTGCCACCGGAGAGAAACTCGAAGCTTTTTACAGCCCCAAGTATATCCTGACGCCCCCAGCTCCGCTTTCCCCGCGCTACAACGGACCGCTGGTGTACGGTGTGCGTCCCGGATCTCCCATCATTTTCAGGCTGCCATTCTCTGGCGAACGCCCGATGCGTTTCTCGGTGGAGAATCTTCCTGAGGGAGCGACCATCGATGCCGCAAAGGGCATCCTGGGCGGCAAAGTGCTGGAAAAGGGCGACTATTCCATGACGCTTGTGGCGGAGAACGCCCACGGAACCGTCCGTCAGCAGTTCACCCTGAAAGTCGGGGACAAGATAGCGCTCACCCCGCCCATGGGCTGGAACTCCTGGAACTGCTGGGGTACCAGCGTTTCCCAGAAGAAAGTGATGTCTTCGGCCCAGGCCATCATAGACAAGGGACTGGCCGACTACGGCTATTCCTACATCAACGTGGACGACGCCTGGGAGTCTGCCGAACGCAATCCTGACGGCACCATCGGCACCAACGAGAAGTTCCCCGACATGAAGGGCCTGGGAGATTTCCTGCATGGAGAAGGCCTCAAATTCGGCATTTATTCCTCTCCCGGCGACCGCACCTGCGGCGGCTACCTGGGCAGCCTCGACCACGAAAGGCAGGATGCCGAGACCTGGAATGAATGGGGTGTCGACTATCTGAAATATGACTGGTGCGGTTACAGCAAGGTGTTCAATGCAAGCGACGACCGCTCCGTCGCCGCCTACGTCCGTCCCTACCTCAAGATGCAGCAGTACCTTCGCGAACAGCCCAGGGACATCTTCTACTCCCTCTGCCAGTATGGAATGGCCGACGTGTGGACCTGGGGCCCGTACGTGGACGCTAATTCGTGGCGCACGACAGGCGACATCACCGACACCTGGGGCTCCCTATACCAAATCGGTTTCGAGCTCCAGACCAATCTGTACCCATATGCGGCTCCCGGCCACTGGAACGATCCCGACATGCTCATCGTGGGCAAGGTCGGCTGGAGCAGTTTCCTGCGCGACAGCCGCCTGACGCCCGACGAACAGTACACTCACATATCGCTGTGGTCGCTCCTTGCCGCCAATATGCTGATAGGCTGCGACGTGGCGCAGATGGACGAATTCACGGTGAATCTGCTCTGCAACAACGAGGTTAACGCGGTCCATCAGGATATCCTTGGTGTGCAGGCCAGGCGCAGCCTCGTAATGGGAGACGTGCAGGTATGGAGCCGTCCCCTCGCCGACGGCGGCACCGCGATAGGCGTCTTCAATCTGGGTGAAGAGCCGGAAGACGTCAATCTCGGCAGGATTGTGGACAGGCTCGGCCTTTCCGGGGTGATCCGCGATCTCTGGAGACAGGAGAACCTGTCCGGTGATGCACTTAAATGCCTGATTGCTCCGCACGGGGTGCGGATGATCAAAGTCATACCCTCCGCCTCCATTCCGGTGATGTCCTACAATATCCGTTACGGCACCGCCGATGACGGCAACAATTCCTGGGAGATGCGCCGTGAAGCCGCCGCCGCTATGATATGCGACCAGCGTCCCGCTGTCTTCGGAGTGCAGGAAGCCCTTGATTTCCAGCTCGAATACATGCAGGAAAACTGCCCCGGCTACAAGTATGTCGGGGTGGGCCGTGAAGACGGTGTGCACGACGGCGAGCATATGGCCGTCTTCTACGATTCGGAGAGGGTGGAGCTCGAGAAATGGGGCACGTACTGGCTCAGCGAGACTCCCGACGTGCCTTCCTTCGGCTGGGATGCCGCCTGCAAGCGCACGGCCACCTGGACGCTTCTCAAAGACAAGTGCACGGGAAAGCATTTCTATTTCGTGAACACGCATCTCGATCACGTCGGTAAGGCTGCGCGCCGCAACGGGCTCGCCGTTGTGGTGAAACGTATCGGCGCGATGAATCCGGAAGGGTATCCCATGATTCTCTGCGGCGATTTTAACGTCTATCCCGACGATCCTTGCCTTACCGACCTGCGCGGCATGATGAAGGATGCCCGCGAAACGGCTCCTTCCACCGACTGGGGCCTCACCTGGCACGACTGGGGGAAGGTGCGGCGCGCCAAACCCATCGACTTCATATTTTATGACGGATTCGAAGGATGCCGCTCGTTCTCCCGCATAACGCAGGAGTATCTCGGAGCCCCCTATGTCTCCGACCATTATCCCGTCAAGGCCGAACTGGTTTACTGATAATATTACTAATGATATGATAACCAAATGTTTACGAATCATCACGGCCGCGGCTCTCTGCAGTCTGCTGAGTCTTGCCGGATGTCATAAACCCACGCCCGAGGAACGGGCGAAAGAGCTCGTCTCCAAGCTGACCATAGAAGAGAAGGCGAGCCTCATGATTCATCCTTCCGCCCCTCTTGACAGCATTGGCATACCAGCGTACAACTGGTGGAACGAGGCCCTGCACGGGGTGGCGCGCAATGGGAAGGCCACCGTTTTCCCGATGCCCATAGCCATGGCCGCGTCGTTCGACGAGCCTCTCCTGTATGACGTGTTCACCGCCGTCAGCGACGAGGCGCGGGTAAAGAACCGTCAGGCCATCGAATCCGGTTTTGTAGGTCAGTATCAAGGCCTTACGTTCTGGACACCGAACATCAACATCTTCCGCGACCCGCGCTGGGGCCGGGGGATGGAAACCTACGGTGAGGATCCCTACCTTACCGGGCAGCTGGGCATGGCGGTGGTCCGCGGGCTCCAGGGTCCGTCCGACGCTCCCGTGCTGAAGGCCCATGCCTGCGCCAAGCACTTTGCGGTGCACTCCGGGCCGGAGTCCACTCGTCATGAGTTCGACGCGCAGGTGAGCGAGCGGGATCTTCGCGAGACCTACCTTCCCGCATTCAAGGACCTTGTCACCAAGGCCGGGGTGCAGGAAGTCATGATAGCCTACAATAGTTTCAGGGGCGTTCCCTGCGGGGC
>JAILQG010000064.1 GCA_024699055.1 Bacteroidales bacterium | reverse complement strand
ACAAAGGTAATCAATTATTTCTTCTCTGCAAATATAAATGCGGGTATGGCACACCCTATGCCGATGCTATGCAGAAGATTGCCGACAGATTGGAGAAGGACGGCATCTTATCACCGATTAAAAGCACATTATTGAGTAATCATATCCTTGAAATAATCTCTCAAGGCTTCGTCTTCACAGTATACATAGCACCCCTTCTGTCCACGCGTGAGAAGAGTCTTGTACGTATTTAGAATGAGGCGTCGTGCATCAGCATCGCTTGCGCCTCTAATCCCCGAGGAATTGTCATCTCGGGAAATAGCATTCTTGTTCGTCATCACACGGCCAGAAGCCTTGTCATAAGTCAGGTCTTTCCCAATTAGTACGCCTACATAATCAAACTCCAGTCCCTGAGCAGTGTGAATACAGCCAACTTCTTCGAAGGATCTCGGGTTAATAGCCCAAATCTTATCGTTGGCAAGATTCCACCTTGCCTGAAAACCATGAGGAAGCACGATATCCACATCTCCACGATGGTTTTTGACATCCCAATCATAACAGTATCCGGCAACCATACGAGCCTTATTGTTGATGGCATTCTTCTCTCTCAGTGCGTCGCGCATTGAGGAGGCATCGTCAAATATGCGGAAATCGTAATTGAGCTCGGACAATGGAATGGTAAGGCGCTCCAGGTTGCGTTGTAAAAGATTGTCAATGAACTGGATATAGGCATCACTGCCATCGCAGCGAAATTGGGAAGTTAACTTAGTCTCCTCCCGCATGATGATGGTAGAGCCTAGCTCCTCGCACCACTTGGTTATTTCCTGTATACTGCCAATGTCTTTTGTTGTAACCGCCTGGTCCTCATCCAACATAAATACCGTAAGAAGTGATGCGTTAATGCATTCCTTCACCTGATTCTCGCCGTGCCAGTCACCATACATTTTCTTGACGAGGCGATGTGCCTCATCGACGATTAGGCAATCGTATGAATTGGCCGGGACTTGAGATAGGCCAAATGGTGATCTGAACAGCTGGCTGATTTCTGCAATATTCTCTGCCCTGTTTTGAGACAGGATAGACAAGAACGCCTGCCGTGGTGCACTGTTTTTAGTAACATAAGCAGCGTTGCAAGAGCTGGTAATAAAATGCATCAGCAGATTAACAGCCAACACTGATTTCCCTGTTCCAGGGCCACCCTGAATCACGATTGTACGTTTCTTTTGATCCTTCAGACACTGCAGCATGGTTCGAATGCACATATCAAAACAAACCGCCTGTTCATCCAGAAGGTCAAATACCGGCGTCCCTCTAACCATTGTAGCAAGAGCATCCTGGAGCGATTTCGTAGGCCGGATGCGACCATTCTCTATCTGGTACAGCAAATCTCCATGAGCTGATTTCTTAGTAACATACTTTTTGACGAAATCATTGAACTGCTGCACCTCATCCATAATGAAGAACGGGGCCGTTGTGTACCACTCCTTGTAAATATCGGCAGACAATGCTTGCTTGTATGCTGGCAGATAGTTGTGCAGGTATGCACAAGGAATCAGATGTATATTCCTTTCGTGAATGGCCTGGGAATAATTATTCAGAAAGCGCGAATAAGAGTAAGCCTGATAGGATGGGTGACAAACGATTCTCTTGTCGTTTGCAACGTACGTTCGAACGCTGAAATGCATATCGTCATCGACTACTTCGGCCCTACTCCACTGCTTAAGCTCCACAATGACAATGTTTTCTTTGTCCCGGGCGTCAGCACCTATAATGATGAAATCTACTCGTTTAGATGTCTGCGGAATATTGTACTCTATGGCTATCTGGACATCATCGTCAATTTCTGAATCATCAACAATGTCCCGCATGAATTTCATGGAATTGTGCCAGGACTCGAATTCACGTTCCTGCCCTCCGCTCAATCCCTTTTTGCGAAGCAGATCGAGAATCTTCGACGCAATGATGCCAGTCTTGACATCCTGAACGAAAAGATGCTTATTCGCGCTATAGACTATCATGGATTATAGTTCGTTATATTTTTTCGCGCTTCCCTTGGCCTTCTCCACGGGATACTTTGCAGCATTTTTGCGAATCTTCTCCAGCATAATCTCCTTGATATCAAGACCATATTTATCGGCCATCTGGAAAGCGTAGTTCAGAACGTCTGCAAGCTCCTCCTTAATCTTTTCAGGATTTGCATCCTCAGGCTTCTTCCAGAGAAAGGCTTCAAGCAGTTCAGATGCCTCCACGGAAAGGCCTATAGCCAGGTCCTTGCCATTGTGGAACTGGTCCCAATCGCGCTCATGGTTAAACTTGCGCAGTTCATTCAAAATAAGTTCAATATCCGTCATATGAGTGTCCTTTATCGCGTTTCAACCATTTTGCAGCCTCATATTCATTGAGATTCAGTGCATCGCTAAGTAGCGGGCACATTTAACAGTGCATTGAGAGATGGAAATCATCTCCCCCCACCCTACTCAAAATCCACGGGCACGAAGAATTCGGGGCGGTGATAGTCGGGCTTGGGGGTGTCGATGGGCGACCAGGTGACGTAATGGGGAACGGTGAGGCCGTCGCCGCATTTGTAGAAGTTGGCCATTGAGTGAAGGTGGTCGAAGCTATCCAAGCCGCTGCGCCACAGGGCTTTGGCCGGAATCTTTACAAGCAGCGACCATTCCCCGTCGAAAGGCTTCTCGTCAAAGGGCTCGGTGCCCAGCGAGGGCTCGGCCGTCACCATTTGAAGCACCTCGGCCGGAGCGAGCTCGGCATCGTCGCGGCCAGTGCGGTAGGCCAGGTAGAGCGTGCCGATGGCATTCCATTCGAAATTGTAGTAATGCGGATCGTCGAGCCTCGGCCGGATGAAAAACTCCACGCAGGAATCTTTGTAAACGAAATTTCCGGGAGTGGCTTCAAGGGCCCTTACGCTCTGCTCACGAACCTTGAATTCAATCGTGAGGGCGTCGCCGCAATGCCAGGCAGTAAACGACACTTCGGGCTTGTAGGGAAAAGATGCGGGCCAGTTGAGGCAGTCCAGCTTCTGGACGCCGGTCCTGTGATGAAAAGGAACCAGGAGCATTATCTGAGCAGTTCTTCGAGATGGATTGAGCCCGCAGTTTTCTCGTCGCGGTACTTCACGATTACGGGGCAGTAAAGATGGATGCCGGCCTCCGCCCCGCGGCCTTTCGAAACAGGCTTGCTGCCCGCCACGACCACGGCATTTGAGGGAACGACCACGCGCCCGTCGGGTTTCCGGGGCACGAATTCACCCTTGGTGGCGTCGAAAATCGGGGTGGAGGAAGTGATGATCACGCCCGAGGCGATGACGGCTCCTTCCTGCACCAGCGTGCCTTCGTAGATGCCGCAGTTCCCGCCGATAAAGGCGTTGTCTTCCACGATGGTGGGGATCGCTCCCGCCGGCTCCAGCACGCCGCCTATGTTGGTGGTGGCCGCCACATGCACGTTCTTGCCTATCTGCGCGCAGGAGGCTATGGTCACATGCGAATCCACCATGGTACCGGTGTCGACATAGGCGCCCACGTTCACGTACGAAGGCGGCATGATGATGGTTCCGGGCGCCATGTAGGCCCCGCGGCGGACAGACGAGCCTCCGGGCACGAAACGCACCGAATCTTCCACGGTGAAAGAGCGCTCCGGGAAAGTGTCCTTGTCCACAAAACGCCCCATCTGCACGAGCCGTCCGAGCCTGAAGCCGTCCAGGATGACCTCCTTTACCCAGGAGTTCACCTTCCATTCGCCGTCTTCCTTCTGCGCTACGCGGAGTTCGCCCCTCTCGAGGGCGTCCATCACTTCATTGAAACGTTCCAGCGTTACTGCCATAAGTCTTTGAGTGTCTGATTGATGATATCTTCGGTTTTGGCACTTGCGGGCACGAGCGGCAGCCGCAGCGTGTTCTCCATGAGCCCCAGCCTCGCCATGGCGTACTTGGCCGGAATGGGGTTGCTCTCGATAAACAGGTTCTTGAACAGCGGCGAAAGCAGATGATGGAGCCCTCGCGCCTCCGGCATGTTGTTGGCGAGGAGAGCCTCGGCAAGTTTCACCATTTCCACCGGGGCGACGTTCGATGCCACCGATACGATGCCGCTGGCGCCCGTGGCCATGAGCGACAGGGTTTCGTCGTCGTTGCCGCTGAGCACGCTGAAGCCCTCGGGTGCGCCGGCGATGATTTCGGAAATCTGCGCGTACTTGCCCGAAGCCTCCTTCACCGCAACGATGTTCTTGACGTCCCGGGCGAGCCTGAGAGTGGTGGCGGCCTCCATGTTGCAGCCGGTGCGGCCGGGCACGTTGTAGATTACTATGGGCTTCTCCGTGGCCGCTGCCACAGCCTTAAAGTATTGATACTGACCTTCCTGCGTGGGCTTGTTGTAGTAGGGGACCACGATCAGGAAGGCGTCTGGACCGTAGGGCTCGAGCTGGCGCATGCTTTCGACGGTGGCCTCGAGCGAATTGGTGCCGCCTCCCACCACCACCGGACGGCCCTTCGCTCGGGCCTTCGCAATCTTGAGTATCTCTATCCTTTCCTTGACGCTCAGGCAGGGAGTCTCGCCGGTCGTCCCCAGCGGGACGAGGAAATGGATGCCGGCCTCTATCTGCCGGTCCACGCTTGCAGCGAAGGCATCCCAGTCCACACTGCCGTCTTTCTTGAACGGGGTGAGCATCGCGGTGCCGCACCCTTTGAGCGTTAATTCTTTCATATGATGAGAGTTTTGAATTCGTGTACACCCTCGAGCCCTTCGGTGAGCAGCGCCGCCGTCACAGCCCCCTCTGCCAGCCCCTCACGCGAGAAGGCTTCGTGGGTGAAGGTGAGGACGTCGCAGCCGGAACGGAATTCCACGGTATGGATGCCGGGCACTTCGCCTTCGCGGATGGAAGTGATTTCGGGCTCTTCCCCAAGGCCTTCGGCCACGATGTTCCCGAGGATTTTGGCGGTGCCGCTGGGGGCGTCGAGCTTGTGGATATGGTGGGTTTCGGTGATGTGCGGGACGTAGCCGTGGCCGCCGAGGACGGTGGAGGCCTTTTCCACTGCGGCGAACAGGGCGTTAACGCCCAGGGAGAAATTGGCCGACCAGATCATGGGAGTGCCGTGTTTCTCAAACTCGGCGAACACCCCGTCGCTGATATCGTACCACCCGGTGGTGCCGATGACGGCGGCCTTGAAATGCGCCGCTATGAACTTGTAATTGGCCCTGAATGCGTCGGGCGTGGTGAAATCTATGCAGACGCACTCCTTCGCGAGCGCAGGGGGAGTGGCGCAGATGTCTTCGCTGCAGGCCGCGACCTCGACGCCGCGCTTCTTCAGGATGGACTCCACCATGTGGCCCATTTTTCCGTAACCGCTGACAATGACTTTCATACTTTACAAAGTTAGTAAAAATCCTCATTGTTTCTTATATTTGTACTTGCACTGAAACTGAACTAAATCTGAATCAAATGGAAAAATACATCCTTGCCCTCGATCAGGGCACCAGCTCCTCCAGGGCCATCGTTTTCGACCACGAAGGGAACATCAGGAGCGTCGCGCAGAAGGAATTCACCCAGCATTTCCCGCGTCCGGGCTGGGTTGAGCACGACCCCATGGACATCTGGTCGAGCGAAGCCTCCGTCGTTGCGGAAGCCATCACCAAGATGGACATCAACGGCAAGAGCATCGCCGCCATAGGCATCACCAACCAGCGCGAAACCACCATAGTGTGGGACGCCAAGACCGGCGAGCCCGTGTACAACGCCATCGTCTGGCAGGACAGGCGCACTTCCGACTACTGCGAAAGCATCAGCCCCGCCATGGTCGCCAAGATCCGCGAAAAGACCGGCCTCATCCTCGACCCGTACTTCTCCGCCACCAAGATACGCTGGATACTCCAGAACGTTCCGGGCGCCCGCGACAGGGCCGAAAAGGGCGAGCTGCGCTTCGGCACGGTGGACAGCTGGCTGGTCTGGAACCTCACCAGGGGAGAGGTGCACGTGACGGACGTGTCGAACGCCTCCCGCACCATGCTCTACAACATCCACACTCTGGAGTGGGACCGCGAACTGCTCGAATTCTTCGGCATTCCCGACAGCATGCTGCCGCGCGTGGCCGCATCTTCCGAGGTGTACGGCTACACCAAGACCACCATCTTCGCCCACGAAGTGCCCATTGCGGGCATCGCCGGCGACCAGCAGGCCGCCCTTTTCGGGCAGATGTGCACCAATCCCGGCGACATCAAGAACACCTACGGCACGGGCTGCTTCCTGCTCATGAACACCGGCGATAAGCCCATCATGAGCAAGAACAACCTGCTCACCACCATAGCCTGGAAAATAGGCAACGAAGTGAACTACGCGCTCGAAGGATCCATCTTCGTGGGCGGCAGCATCGTGCAGTGGCTGCGCGACGGCCTCGGGATAGTCAAGAGCTCTTCCGAAATAGAGGCCCTGGCCGCTTCGGTGCCCGACAACGGCGGAGTGTACTTCGTTCCGGCCCTTACCGGCCTTGGCGCTCCGTACTGGGATCCGTACGCCAAGGGGACCATCTGCGGCATCACCCGCGGCACCACGGCCGCCCATATCGCCCGCGCTGCCGAAGAGGGCATAGCCTTCCAGACCATGGACATCGTCCATGCCATGGAGAACGACGCCGGCATCACCCTGGGCACCCTCAAGGTCGACGGCGGCGCCTCGCGCGACAATCTGCTCATGCAGTTCCAGGCCGATGTCCTGGGCACCCGCGTGGTGCGCCCGCAGGTGGTCGAAACCACGGCGGAAGGTGCGGCCTACCTTGCCGGACTGGCGGTGGGCTACTGGGGCTCCCAGGATGAAATCCGCCGCTACTGGAAGGCGGACGCCGAGTTCGATCCCTCACCGGCATCGGTCGAAGACAAGAAGGCCGGCTGGGCGGATGCCGTGAAGCGTGCCCTGTCAGGAAAAGGAAAGATCAAATAATTCAAGCATATGGAAGTATCCCTGTACACTAAATGCATCTTCGAGTTCCTGGGCACCCTCGTGCTGGTGCTCTTCGGAGACGGGGTATGCGCCGCCTGCTCGCTCAACAAGAGCAAAGCGAAGGGCGCAGGTTGGGTGGTGATCACCCTTGGCTGGGGCTTCGCGGTGATGGCCGGCGTCTTTGTCGCAGGGCCTTACAGCGGCGCCCACCTCAATCCGGCAGTCTCCCTCGGCCTTGCCCTCGGAGGCCTCTTCCCCTGGCACGACGTGCTGCCTTACATGGCTGCGCAGATGCTCGGCGGTTTTGTCGGAGCGGTGCTCGTATATGCCTTCTATGTAGATCATTACGCGGCCACGGCAGATGAGCCCGACACCATGCTCGGCACCTTCTGCACCATGCCGGCGATCGAGCACAAGAGCGTCAATTTCTTCAGCGAGTTCATCGCCACCTTCATGCTGGTGTTCCTCATCATGGCCATCGGCAGCAGGGGCAACGTGGCCCAGGTAGGCCTCGGCAGCGTGGGCGCCTTCCCCGTCACCGCGGTCATCATGGCGCTCGGCATGTCGCTCGGCGGCACCACCGGATACGCCATGAATCCGGCCCGCGACCTTTCCCCGCGCCTGGCGCACGCCATCCTGCCCATCAAGGGCAAGAGGGACAGCGGCTGGGGCTATGGCTGGATTCCCACCGTGGCTCCGCTCGCCGGCGCAGCATTCGCGGCAGCGATATATCTGATCGTTTTCAGATTAGTGTAATTGCAGCTGAGGCCGGGGAAATCCGGCAGAATAAGAAGAAAGAAGCCGGCTGGATTCAGTCGGCTTCTTTAGGTTTCATTATCCATTCCGGAGTGGCGAATTTTTCCGCCGCCAGTTTTTCTATTTCGGCCAGCTGCCGTTCCGTGAGCGTTCCCAGCTCTGCACAGCACTGCTCCTCGAGAATCTTCTGAAGAGCCCCCTGGAACTCGTCAATGCTTTGAATTTCAGGGAGATAATCCTTTATATTGGTGACCCTGCTCCTTACCGATTCCACTCCCTTCCGGTTGAGTTTCGACCCTTCCACGTTGAGGGCGGCGGTAAGGGTTTCGATATCCACGTCGTACATGAGGGTGCCGTGAATCAGTTCGCGGTTCTTCCACACGCGGCGGGCATAGCCCGAAATCTTGCGGCCGTCCAGGAAGATGTCGTTCCGGCCGGTCCTCTCGACGTCCAGTCCCATCGCCATGAGGGCGCCGGTAATCAGGCCGGTATCTATCGTGTGCAAGGGGCCGACGAAGGAATAGTTCAGGTTCTGCAGGTCGTGGTAGACCGCTCCGCCTCCGGTCACCCGCCGCACCAGCAGGATGCCGCGGGCGCGCAGATAGTCGAGGTTTACCTCATTTTCGGCCACCTGGTTGAACCCTACGATGACCGAAGGCCGGTTGCGCCACAGGTAGAACACCGGCTCGTCCGGCCCGTTTTCGAGGAACCATTCATCGAAGGCCATGTTCCTGTACGGGTCGGTACAGCCGTTTATGAAAAACTTCGCCACGGGGCTGGTTGATTTACCTGAAAAGGGACTTGCTATTAACAACCGTTACCGGGTCAGGATCGGCGGCGTTGCGCGCGATTATCAGCGACATGCCGGATTTATACTCGTAAAGGGGAATCTCAATCGTCTGGCTTGCACCCTTTGGCAGAAGGTCGGTCTTGGCAAAGCCTATCAGCTCCCTTGCCGGCCTGCCGGACTTGTTGGAAGTGGAATATACCTGCACGACCTCCTTTCCGGCCGCATCCCCCGTGTTGCGTACCGTAACGAAGACGGAGCCGCCCTTGAGAACGGGATCGGAATACTCGAAGGTGGTGTAGCTCAGGCCGTATCCGAACGGGAAGCTGACCTTGACGTCCTTTGTGGTATAGTGGCGGTAGCCCACGAAAATATCGTCATTGTACTCGGTGTAGTCATAGTTCTTGGTCCGGCCGGGCTTGGAATGGATGCCAACGAAACTCCCCATGCTCTTCATCGATTTGAAGCGGGATATCTTGTCAGGATTCGGGAAGTCTTCGGCGGAGGGCACGTCCCTGTATGCGCGGGGCCATGTCATGGGCAGGCGTCCCGAGGGATTCACCCTGCCGGTGAGGATGTCTGCCACGCTGTTGCCCCCTTCCTGTCCGGGAAGCCAGGCGCAGAGCACGGCGTCGGGGCTCTCTATCCAGGAAATCGTATCCACCACTCCGCACACGTTGAGTATCACTATCACCTTTTTTCCTGCCGAATGGAAGGCGCCGCACACCTTCGTGATCAGGGAGATTTCGTCATCTGTGAGGCCGTAATTGCTTGTAATTGAACGGTCTTCAAACTCACCGGAGGTCTTTCCGATCGTAATCATGGCGACGTCGTTCGCGTCCGCAAGGGCGAGCAGGTCGACGTCGTCGAGGGGCATCTCCGGGATGAGCTCGATGGGGAAGAAGGCCTTGAGTCCCTTTGGCGCGCCCTTGTCCTTCTTTTTGATGTAGGCGCGGTAGGTCTTTTCCAGTCCGGAATCGATGGTGAATCCTGCGTTTTGCAGGCCCTGGATGAGGTCGACCACATAGGCGTGGTGCACGTCGCCCGAGCCGGTTCCGCCCGCTATGAAGCTGTAGGAAGTGCGTCCGAAGACAGCCGCCTTGCAGCCGGCAAGTGGAAGGGTCATGTTGTTCTTGAGCAGCACCATCCCTTCGGTCGCGGCGGTGCGGGTGATGGCCGCGTGCTCTTCGAGAGAGGGCTTGTTGTCGGGTTTATGGCCGTTGAAGGCGGGAGTCCTGACTATGTATTCCAGGATGCGCTTCACGTTGCGGTCGAGGTCTTTTGTCGAAAGCGAACCGTTTTCGACGGCCTTGCGGAGGTCTTTCACCTGCGATTTGCTGCCGGGCATCAGCAGGTCGTTACCCGCTTTGAGCATGGCAACGGGGTCGGTTCCACCGTACCAGTCGCTCATCACGAGCCCGTCGAAACCCCAGTCGCGGCGGAGCCTGTCTTCGAGAAGCCACTTGCTTTCCGAAGCCATGGTGCCGTTGATGCGGTTGTAAGAGGACATTATGGTCCAGGGCTTTCCTTCCTTGACGGCTATCTCGAAGGGTTTCAGGTAGATTTCTTCGATGGCCTTTTCGGTAACGCGCGCGTCGTTGCCCGTCCGGTTGGTTTCCTGGTTGTTGAGGGCGAAGTGCTTGACCGACACCCCGATGCCGTTGCTCTGCAGGCCGCGAATCTCCGCAGCGCACATCTTTCCAGCCAGCAGCGGATCTTCGCTCAGGTATTCGAAGTTGCGTCCGCAGAGCGGATTGCGCATGATGTTGGTCGCGGGTGCGAGCAGTACGTCGACTCCGTAATGCAGTGTTTCATAGCCTATTGCGGCGCCCACTTCCTCCATGAGGGCGGTGTTCCAGGTGGCTCCCATCAGCATCTCCACGGGGAAATGCGTGCAGTAGAAAGTGTTCCTGGTGCCGGTCCTGGTCGGATTGATCCTGAGGCCGGCGGGGCCGTCTGCCAGAGTGGTCGCGGGAATGCCCAGTCTCGGGATCGCGTTGGTCTGTCCGGCGGCGCCGGGAACCAGTGCCCCGAAATCGCCGACGGTGGCGGAGGCGGTCGTGGATTTGTCTCCGGCGGAACCTACCACCAGGTTGATTTTTTCTTCCACCGTCATGGCGTCAATCACCTTGTCGATGCTGGCCTTGCCAAGCTTCGGCTGCGCCGCAGCGGAAATGCCCAGGAGTAGTAAGGGCGTGATAATCAAAGCTTTTCGCATAATGCTTCTATTTCTTTTGTCGTATTTACAATGAAATCGGCACCGTATTCGCGGAATTCTTCGATGCTGCCGAAGCCCCATGTGACCGAGGCGCATCTGATTCCGCAGGCATGCGCCGCCTGGATGTCGTATTTGCGGTCTCCGACGAACAGCACTTCCCCGGGTTGCAGGCCGAGGACGCGGAGCCTATCGCGGGCGATGTCGCTTTTGTCGGGGGCGGTGCCGCCGGTGTCCGTGCCGCCCAGACCGCCGGTGAAGAGCTCCAGCAGCCCGTGTTCCCCGAGTATCCTTTCCACCATGAACCTCGCCTTGAAGGACACCACGCATGCCAGTATTCCCTTGTCTTTCAGATACTCGAGCAGCTCCCGTATGCCTTCGCACAGGGTGCAGCGGACATACGAGTGCTTGTCGTAGTACTCGCGGTACTCTCCGTAAACCTTTTTGAACAGGTCGCCCTCCAGATGGAAATAAGAACGGAAGGTGTCGTACACGGGAGGCCCTATGAAAGAATGCAAGACCTCCTCGCCGGGCACGGCTATATTGTTGTCTGTGAGGACTTTGCGCATCCCCTCGAAGATACCCTCCGAGGTGTCGAACAGCACGCCGTCGAAATCGAAGAATACGGCCTTCATAGCGCTTTGAACATGGAGATGTACAGTCTCACGGCTTTTTCCAGCTCGGGAATGTCTATATGCTCGTCGTCGCGGTGGGCGTAGCGGATGCTGCCCGGACCGCAGATTATCTTGTGTTCGAAGTTGGCCAGATGCGGCGCATCGCTGCCGAAGGAGACGGGGGTGCATTCAAAGCCCGGAAGCGTGAGATAATGTGCCGGGGAGTCGCCGCCCACCGGCTCGACCGTCATGGCCTTCTGCCATTTTTCGGTGCCGTTCTCCGCCCAGTCGGGAAGCAGCCGGGCCACCTTTTCGTCGGTGGCGAAGGTGGTACGGAAATATACCCTGCAGGACAGGGCCGGGCTGAGTATGTTCTGCGGGTTGGTGCTGACGAGCTCGCCTATGTTCCAGGTGGTCTCGCCCAGGACCGGGTCTTCGTCGAAACTGACGGACTTGAGGGCGTTCACGAAGTCGGAGAAGGCCTCCACGGCACTGTAGCCGTACTGCGGATAACCGCTGTGGAACGCCTGTCCGATGAAAGTCAGCTTGAAACTCTTGGTGCCCTTCGATGCGCTCACCATCTTGTTTTCAGTGGGCTCGCCTACAATGAGATACGG
This sequence comes from Bacteroidales bacterium, assembly GCA_024699055.1. Lineage (GTDB taxonomy): Bacteria > Bacteroidota > Bacteroidia > Bacteroidales > UBA932 > Cryptobacteroides. Next base: position 1,075 of record JAILQG010000064.1, on the reverse strand, counting down.
GGCCTGGAAGGGGACTTTTGCGAATGCCTTGGCTCCCCAGGAGCCGGTTTCCTCGCCGCTTACGAGCAGCAGCCCGAAGCCGTCATGCCCCTCCTTCAGCAGTTTGCAGCAGGCCGTGAACATGGCCATAATCTGCCCTTTGGCATCGCAGCTGCCGCGCCCCCAGATGCGGTCGCCTTCGATCCTGGGCGCGATGTAGGGAGGCACGGTGTCCATGTGGGTGCAGAACACCACTGCCGGCCTTCCCCACGAGAAGAGCAGGTTGCGGGAGCCGTTTGCCAGGTCCCAGCTCTGCACCACCGGGGTTACGGGCGCGCAGGACGCTATCCGTTTTTCCAGGAATTGCGATACCAGCAGCTCCGACCCGGTGGTGGAGTCGAAGCCGAGAATATCTTTAAAAAGCTGGATGTCAATCATTTGGCAGGAATCCTTTTTGGACTAGAAGCAGGGCTATCTGAACCGCATTGGTGGCGGCGCCCTTGCGGATGTTGTCGCTCACGCACCAGAAGTTGAAGGCGTTGGAAACGGTGAAGTCGCGGCGGATGCGGCCCACGAACACCTCGTCCTTTCCCCAGGCGTAGAGGGGCATGGGATAGATGTTGTTAGCGGGATCGTCCTGCACCACCACTCCGGGTTCGCTCGCCATGAGGTCGCGGATCTGCTGCACCTCGAAGGGCCTGAGCGTCTCCACGTTGATGCTTTCGGAGTGGCCTCCCTGCACCGGTACGCGCACCGTGGTGGCGGTGACCTCTATGCTCTGGTCGCGGAGTATCTTCTTGGTCTCGTTCACCATCTTCATCTCTTCCTTGGTGTAGCCGTTCTCGAGGAAGGAGTCGATGTGGGGCAGGATGTTCTGGTCGATGGGGTAGGGGTAGATCATCGGATCCGGCTTGCTGCCCTCGCGTTCGGCGTTCATCTGGGCTATGGCCTTGTAGCCCGTGCCGGTTACGCTCTGGTAGGTGGAAACCACTATTCGTTTGATTCCCAGCGCTTTATGTACGGGATGCAGGGGCAGGACCATCTGGATGGTGGAGCAGTTGGGGTTGGCTATGATGTAGTCTTCCGCGGTGAGGAC
>JAILQG010000051.1 GCA_024699055.1 Bacteroidales bacterium | reverse complement strand
GCCGCCCTTATCGAAGAAGGCCGCGCCCTGTGCGAGCAGGCAGAGAAGGAAGAGGCTGAAATACTTGAACTTACCAGACTTTAAACCGCATAATAAATGACTTTCCAGGAGGAAATACTGGCAGGAATCCCTCAGGATTGCCTGCCCGAAGCAAAACCCTACGACAAGGACATAAATCACGCCCCGAAGCGTAAAGACATCCTCACTCCCGCCGAAAAGGAACTGGCGCTGCGCAACGCCCTCCGCTATTTTCCGGAGAATCTTCACGCGCAGCTTGCACCCGAGTTCGCGCAGGAACTTCACGATTACGGCCGCATCTACATGTACCGTTATCGCCCTTCCTATAAGATTTACGCGCGCCCGATAGGCGAGTATCCATGCAAATGCACCCAGGCCGCGGCCATGATGGCCATGATCCAGAACAACCTGGACGAACGTGTCGCCCAGCATCCCCACGAGCTCATCGTGTACGGGGGCAACGGCGCGGCCTTCCAGAACTGGGCGCAGTACAGGCTCACCATGCAGTATCTTGCCAATATGACCGAAGACCAGACCCTGGCCATGTACAGCGGCCTTCCGATGGGGCTTTTCCCCAGCCACAAGGACGCTCCCAGGGCCGTCATCACCAACGGCATGGTCATCCCCAACTACTCCAGCCAGGACAACTGGGAGAGGTTCAACGCCATGGGAGTGAGCCAGTACGGCCAGATGACCGCCGGTTCGTGGATGTACATAGGCCCGCAGGGCATAGTGCACGGCACCACCATCACCGTCATGAACGCCGCTCGCAAGCAGCTGTGGAAGAGGGGACTCGAGGGCACCGAGGAAGAGCGCCATGGTATGCTCTTCGTAACAGCCGGCCTCGGCGGCATGTCCGGCGCCCAGCCCAAGGCGGGCAACATCGCCGGCGTGGTGAGCGTCACCGCCGAAATCAATCCTTCCGCCGCGCAGAAGCGCTACGATCAGGGCTGGGTGGACGAGCTCCACACCGACCTGACGGAACTCATGGCCCGCATCCGCAAGGCCACGTCGTCTAAGGAAACCGTGTCCCTTGCCTACGTGGGCAATGTGGTCGACCTCTGGGAAAGGCTCGCCGCCGAGGGCGTCAAAGTGGACCTCGGTTCCGACCAGACCTCCTGCCACAACGTTTATGCAGGCGGTTATTATCCCGCGGGCTACAGTTTCGAGGAAAGCAAGCGCATGATGGCCGAAGAGCCCGAAAGGTTCAAGGAGGCCGTCCACGCATCGCTCCGGAGGCACGTGGAGGCAATCAACAGGCTCGCCGCCGAAGGCATGTACTTCTTCGACTACGGCAACGCCTTCCTCCTGGAGGCCTCCAGGGCCGGTGCGGACGTGCTCAATGCGGACGGAAGCTTCAGGTATCCCTCCTACGTGCAGGACATCATGGGCCCGATGTACTTCGACTACGGTTTCGGTCCGTTCCGCTGGGTGTGCATGAGCGAAGACCCGGACGACCTGGCCCTCACCGACCGCCTGGCGATGGACGTGCTCCGCGAGGAAGCCGCTTCCGCCCCTGCGGAAATCCGCGGCCAGATGCACGACAACGTAAAGTGGATAGACGAGGCCGGCAGGAACAAGCTCGTGGTGGGCTCGCAGGCCCGTATCCTCTATGCCGACTGCGAGGGCCGCACCAAAATCGCCCTTGCCTTCAACGAGGCCATCAAAGACGGCCGCCTGAAGGCGCCGGTAGTGCTCGGGCGCGACCATCACGACGTGTCAGGCACCGACTCTCCCTTCCGTGAGACGTCCAACATTTACGACGGCAGCCAGTTTACAGCCGACATGGCCGTGCAGAACGTGATCGGCGACGGTTTCCGCGGCGCCACCTGGGTGAGCATCCACAACGGCGGCGGCGTAGGCTGGGGCGAGGTCATCAACGGCGGCTTCGGAATGGTAATCGACGGCAGCGAAGACTCCGCCCGCCATATCCGTGAGATGCTGTTCTGGGACGTGAACAACGGCATCGCCCGCCGCAGCTGGGCCCGCAACGAAGGCTCGGTCCGAGCCATCCAGCGCGAGATGGACCGCACTCCCGGCCTCCATGTAACCATGCCTCATATGGTTGAGGATCAGATAATTAAGAATGCACTAAAATAAGATGTACAGCATAAATTTCGACCATCTGTCGCTCGACAGGATAAAGGAAATAATTGACAATCACGAACAGATAACACTCTCGAAGGAGGCCGAAGAGGCGATAGTGGCCTGCCGCCGTTACCTCGACGAAAAGATGAAGGACATCGGCCGTCCGATCTACGGCGTCACCACCGGCTTCGGCAGCCTCTACAACGTCACCATCGGCCCCGAAGACCTTTCGCAGCTCCAGCATAACCTGGTGATGTCGCACGCCTGCGGCACAGGCGAACCTGTCCGCCCCGAAATCGTCCGTCTGATGCTCCTGCTCAAGGTGCAGAACCTCTCGTACGGCCATTCCGGCGCCCAGCTGGCGACCGTGCGGAGGCTGGTCGACATGTTCAACAACGACGTCCTGCCGGTCGTTTACTCGCAGGGCTCGCTCGGCGCCTCCGGCGACCTCGTGCCTCTCGCGCACATGTGCCTGCCGATCATCGGCATGGGCAAGGTTCTTTATAAGGGTGTGGTACGCGAAGCTGCCGACGTATGGAAAGAACTCGGATGGGAGCCCATCACGCTCCAGAGCAAGGAGGGCCTGGCCCTTCTCAACGGCACCCAGTTCATGAGTGCGCACGCCGTCTACAGCCTCATCAAGAGCTACCGTCTCAGCAAATGGGCCGATATTATAGGTGCCATATCCCTCGACGCCTTCGACGGCCGTATCGAGGCCTTCCTGCCCCTCACCCACAAGCTCCGCACGCACGAAGGGCAGCTGCTCACCGCCGAGCGTTTCATGGAGCTGCTGGAGGGCAGCGAGCTTATCCGCAGGCATAAGGAACACGTGCAGGATCCGTATTCGTTCCGCTGCATCCCGCAGGTTCACGGGGCGGTGAAGGACACCATCAGGTATGTCCGCACCGTTATCGAGAACGAAATCAACTCGGTCACCGACAACCCCAACGTCTTCCCCGAAGAGGACATGATAATATCTGCGGGCAACTTCCACGGCGAGCCCATCGCGATTCCGATGGACGCCCTGGCTATAGCCCTGAGCGAACTCTCCAATATTTCGGAACGCCGTATCTATCAATTGATTGCAGGCGTCCGCGGATTGCCCAGATTCCTTGTTGCCAATTCCGGTCTGAACTCCGGATTCATGATCCCGCAGTATACTGCGGCGTCTATCGTGAGCCAGAACAAGATGTACTGCTGGCCCGCTTCGGCCGATTCCATTCCGAGTTCGCAGGGCCAGGAAGACCACGTGAGCATGGGCGCCAACTCGGGCACCAAGCTGGTGAAGGTTGCCGACAACTGCGAAACGGTGCTCGCCATCGAGCTCATGAACGCAGTGCAGGCCCTGGAATTCCGCCGTCCCGCGAAGACCAGCCCCAGGCTTGAGGAGCTTGTGGCGGACTACCGCAAGGTCGTGCCGTTCGTCGACAACGACATGTTCCTCTCGCCGCTCATCCACGAGTCGGTGAAGTTTCTCAGGAGCGAGAAGTATATCTAGCCTTTATAGGAGGACAAGAATTCTGTCGCGGTTTGTGCGTTAAGACCTTTGAAGTCTTTGGTATTGCGGGTAATGATTACATCGCAACCGTTGGTAGATGCGCATACGGCCTGAAATAGATCTTCGAAGTCCGGTCCTTCCATTGAGATAGCTTTCTGCAGCATGTCGTTATCCATGGGAAGGACTTCCAGGAAGGCGCTCAAGTATCTCAGATTGACTACTGCCAGCGTTGCGCCAACGGATTTCCTATAGATATAAGCGGCATTTACCATGGTTAGCACCGATACGCAGGTGCGAATCTTTCCCTGTTCCTGAAGCTCCAGGATTTTGGCCGATTCCTCGTACCCAGGCCTCTGGAGAAGGAGGTCAAGGACGATGTTTGTGTCCAGGAAGACTTTCATTTTGAAAGGAGGTATTGCAGACGGTCATCGTCGATGTCCTCTATTCTTCCATTTGCCGGCAGGGCTGATCCAATGAGACGTAGAATAGACGGACTGACGTTAAGGTTTTTGGCTTCTACTTCCCTTGCCCTTGTATCCAGCATGTCTTCTATGTATTTTTTCAGAGAGACATTCTGCCTGGATGCGTCAATGGACAGGACTTTGAAAGTGTCCGATTTGATGTCAATCAGTTTTCTGTGCGATATGGCAGTTGCGGTTTCCATATATATGCTTTTTGTAAAGATATATACTTTTCCGAAAAATGACAAATATTAGGCAAAATATATCAAATATGTTATATTAAGCGTTGGATGCGGGGGAGGCGGTCTGAGCAGACGGACTGGATTTCTTCGACGATTTCCAGGCCGCGCTTGCGGGGGATGCGTATGCCGGTGCCGGCGCGGAGGACGTCTTCCAGACCGGGGTTGCTGTTGAAGAAGACGGAGGTAGAGTGCTCGCCGCGGGTGCCTTCGGGCGAATAGGTAAGGTCGTACGCCGGAGCGAGTTGCCAGCCTTCTTGTTCCCGGTAGATGAAACTGAAGTTCTTGGCGTGGTCGTCTTTGTTCAGTGAGACGATATTGAAGACCATGAGGCGGAACATCTGCTCCACCTGGGCCGGATCCTGGGTGAGGTAGCCGGTGAGGGCCAGAAGATTGGTGTAGTCGGCCGTTTGGGCGCGAAAGTCAGTTTTCATGAGGGCCGCGGCGGTGACTGTATGCAGGCGAACGCCATCCTCTATGTCGAATCGCTGGCATGCAAAGTATTTCCCTTTAACCAAAGCCGGCCTGGCGACCTTGATTCCGCATAACTCAGCAACCTTCATATGTTTATACTCCGTGAGGCCGATGTCTTCGGGGTCGTAGACATGACGGAACTTAACTATCCAGTTTGAACCGTCTTTCCGGCGAACGACGGCCTTGGGGCGGGCCCCTCCGGAATTGTGACTATTATAATACAGGAAGGAAGCATCCGCCTCATTTTTTTCGGAAAAGATCTCCAAAGCCTTTGCCTGAAGGTCGTCGAAATCGGTATCTTCAAGAATGGATACCGGTTCAACAGGAAGGGAGGCCGGCTGATATTCAAGGGCGCCCATGCCGGCAGAACCTATCAAAGAAAGGCGTTGAAGCAGGGTAAGTTCCCTTAGGGAGAGCCCATCTGCGCGAAGCATCCTGTCCAGAAGGTACAGGCCATATCCGTCCGGCATGCTGTCTTCGAATACCGCGAAGCATCCGTTCAGGAAATACTCATCGGCATAGAAAAGACCGTCCTGCAGCGGCAGCTCCAATGGAGACAGCGAAAAGCCCTCTGCAATCCACGACTTGTCGTATCCGAACACACAGCGCTTCCAGTCGGGCGAAAGAAGAAGGGACCCGACTGTGCGACCGTGATAGCTGACGGTGGTTTTGATTATCTCCTTCATCTGCCTTTCACCCTGTAATAATTGTTCTGAATAGCTTCCAGTTCCTCCAGAGTTTTGTATTTTGCAGACGAAAGAACTTTCGACAGTTCATCGAAGTATCCCAAGGAGATGCAGCAACGGGCGAACGATTCCAGGGATATTTTGTTCTGCCGTTCGAATTTGGCGATGGTGGGCGCCGGCACTCCCGAAAGATCCGAGAGATGCCTGCGGCTCATCCCCTTTTCCAGCCGCCTGCGATGAAAATCCGAAGAAAGCACCTTCAGAAGGCGCTCCGGAGAGTGGTCAAAAATGTCTGGAGGGTATATATATTGCATATTATTATATTTCAAAAGTTACAAATAACAAAAATATAGAATATTATAATATACAAATATAGTCATTATTATCTATAAAAACAATACGCCGCAAGGACTTTTCCTTGCGGCGTACTGGATATAGATGCGTTGAATAATTAGTTTTCGGTAATAACCAGATTCTTGATTTCCCAGGTGCCGGCGCGGCCGTCGTCCATTGTGACGCTGACCGGATAGCCGGTGTTGGTGTGGGTGTAGCTGGTGGTGACACGCTGCTCAGCGCCCACGGTTACCACATCGTAGTATACCGGATAACCAGTGTTGGTTTTAGTGGTTTCGTTGCTGCTAGCGCTGGTGAAATAGAGCT
>JAILQG010000030.1 GCA_024699055.1 Bacteroidales bacterium | reverse complement strand
CCGTCGTATTTCAACACAACGGGGAACGACTGCTCCTTCACATATGCGAGGGCTTCGTCGAAATCTTCGAAAGTCCTGTACGATGCCGTGGGCACGCCGTATTTTGCCATAATCGTCTTTGCGAAGTCCTTGCTGGACTCGATGCGCGCAGCCTCGGCTGTGGGGCCGAAAATGCGCTGGCCGGCATCGGCAAAGGCATTGGCGATTCCCTTGGAGAGGGGCACTTCCGGGCCGACGACGGTAAGGTTCACTCCCTTTTCGCGCACGAATTCGAGCAGGCCGGCAATGTCATGGTCCGCTATGGGCACACATTCCGCCTTCTCGGCGATGCCGGCGTTTCCGGGGGCGCAGTAAATCTTGGTGACGAAGGGGGAACGGCTGAGCGCATTCACTATGGCATGCTCCCGGCCGCCGCCGCCGACCACCAGGACGACGGCGTCTTTCAGCTGTTCGACATCGAATGTAAGGCCGTTGGCCTTCTTCAGGGGAAGGGAATAAATGATGGGCATTGGTCAGTGTTTGAAGTGACGTTCATGGGTGAACAACATGGAGATGCCTTTTTCGTCCGCCTTGGCGACGGAGTCGGAGTCGCGGACGCTGCCGCCCGGCTGGACTATGGCTTTAATGCCGTATTCGGCGGCGAGGGATACGCAGTCGTCGAAGGGGAAGAAACCGTCCGAAGCCAGGACGAGGCCCGCTTCGCGGATGTCCTTACCCTCGGCTTTCAAGGTAGCCTCAGCTTCCTTCAGGGCGATTTCGGCGGAGCCGACACGGTTCATCTGGCCCGCGCCGACGCCGTAGGTCATGCCGCCACCGGCAACCACTATTGCATTGGATTTCACGTTCTTGACTATCTTCCAGGCAAAATCCAGGTCGGACAGTTCCTTCGCCGAGGGTTTTGCCTTCGTGACGCACTGTTCCGCACTTACGGGAACCGTGCTGCTGTCCCTGTCCTGGGCGAGCAGGCCGCCGTTTACCGAAGTGTACTTCACTCCGGGCATGTCGGCGGAATCGTCCATCCAGATTTCGAGCAGCCTCAGGTTCTTCTTGCCCGAGAACACGTCCAGGGCCTCGGCGGTAAAGGACGGAGCCATGATGATTTCCAGGAAAATGGGCTTGAGCATTTCGGCCAGACGGCGGTCGATCTCGCGGTTGACGGCGACGATACCGCCAAAAATGGAGGTTTTATCCGCTTCGTAGGCTTTCTGCCAAGCATCTATGATGTCGGAACCGATGGCCGCCCCGCACGGATTCATGTGCTTCACCGCGCAGCAAAACGGCCCGGAAAACTCACGGACGATGTCCAGGGCCGCATTGGCATCCTGTATATTATTGTATGACAGCTCCTTGCCTCCGAGCTGGACGGCGCCGGCCAGGGAATACGGTTCTTTTTTTGAAGTGGAATAGAACCGGGCTTTCTGGTGGGGGTTTTCGCCGTAACGCAGTTCCTGCCGGAGGTCGTACTCCAGGAAGAGTTTCTCGTCGAGGCCGGCCTGGGAACGCATGTACGTGGCGATGGCCATGTCGTATTCGGCAGTGTGGGTATATGCCTTGGCGGACAGTTTGAGGCGGGTTTCACGGGTAGTGTTGCCAAGCGCCCTGATCTCGCCGAGCACCGTTCCGTAGTCGGAGGGCAGGCAGACTACCGTAACGCTTTCCCAGTTCTTTGCGGCGGAGCGCAGCATCGAGGGGCCGCCGATGTCGATGTTCTCGACGGCATCTTCCATGGTAACGCCCTCTTTAGCTATCGTCTGCCTGAACGGATAGAGGTTGACGCAGACCAGGTCGATAGTCTCTATTCCATTGTCTTTCAATGCTTTGAGATGCTCGGGCACATCCCTTCTGGCCAGCAGGGCGCCGTGGATGCGCGGATGTAGGGTCTTCACCCTGCCGTCGCAGATTTCGGGGAAACCTGTGATCTCCGACACCGCGGTCACGGGTATTCCCTCTTCTTTCAGCAGACGCATCGTTCCGCTCGTGGATATTATTTCCCAGCCGAGCGCGGAGAGCTCCCTCGCAAACTCCACGACCCCGGTCTTGTCGCTTACAGATATCAGTGCTTTCATTTTACTATCCTCACGTTTTTACCTTCCACCACCCTGCCTATCACGGTGGCGCGGTCGCCGTGGGCGGCCAGAATGTCAATCGCCTTTGCGGCGTCGCTTTCGGGCAGCGCCATCACCATGCCTATGCCCATGTTGAAAATGTTGAACATCTCGCGATGGTCGATTTTTCCATAGCGCTCCAGGAAACGGAACACCGGGAGAATCTCCCAGCTGCCTTCGACTATCTCCACGCCCATGCCGTCCCGCAGGATCCTCGGGATATTCTCGTCGAATCCTCCTCCCGTAATGTGGGCCACTCCGTGGATTTCGCAGCTCCGGATTACCTCCAGGACCTGCTTCACATATATCCTGGTGGGGGTGAGCAGCACCTCGCCCAGACTGCGGCCCGGGGCTCCTTCCATGTATTCTTCGAACGGGGCGTGCAGGTCCAGGGCGTTGTCGGCGACTATCTTCCGGACCAGGCTGAAGCCGTTGGAATGCACCCCGGTGGAGGCGATTCCAACCAGCACGTCGCCTACTGCCACTTTGGAGTCGTCGATAAGGGCGGAACGCTCCACCACGCCGGTGGTGAAGCCGGCGATGTCGTATTCGCCTTCGGCGTACATGCCGGGCATTTCGGCGGTTTCACCTCCGACCAGCGCGCAGCCGGCCTGACGGCAACCTTCCGCCACGCCCGCCACTATGGCCTCGACCACCTCGGGACGGGTCTTGCCCTGGGCCACGTAATCAAGGAAAAAGAGGGGTTCCGCTCCCTGCGCGAGCACGTCGTTCACGCACATGGCCACCGCATCGATGCCGATGGTATCGTGCCTGTCCATGGCGAAGGCTATCTTGAGTTTTGTGCCCACCCCGTCGGTCCCGCTCACAAGTATTGGCTCCCTGTAGCACAGCGAAGCGAGGTCGAACATTCCTCCGAACGAACCAATCCCTCCCATGACTCCGGGCCTGGAGGTGGATGCAACGTGTTTCTTGATTCTCCTGACCACTTCGTAGCCGGCTTCCAGCGAAACACCCGATTTCTCGTAATCTATTGCCATAATATAGAGTATTTGGAAACTGTTTCTTAAAACTTACCGTCTTTATTGGCTTCTTCTATACTTGCGTAAAGTGCCGTCGGATAATCGCCCGTGAAGCACGCCAGGCAGAGGTCCGTGCGGCGTCCTGCTTCGAACAGGGCCTCCCTGGACAGGAAGGCGAGCGAATCGGCGCCTATGATTTTCGTCACTTCACCCAGGTTCTTCGACGCGCAGAGCAGTTCTTCGTAAGTGGAGATGTCCACTCCGTAGAAACAGGGGAATTTGATCATGGGGCTCGCAATGCGCACGTGGACTTCTTTGGCTCCGGCATCGCGGAGCATCCCTATGATCCTCTTGGACGTGGTGCCGCGCACTATGGAGTCGTCCACCAGGACCACCCTCTTCCCGTTCACGATACTCCGCACAGGCGACAGTTTCATCTTCACGCCCTGGTCCCTCAGTTCCTGGGAAGGGCTGATGAAAGTGCGGCCGATATACTTGTTCTTGACCAGTCCCATCTCGTACGGCAGCCCGGAGGCTTCCGAGTAACCCATTGCCGCTGAGAGACTTGAATCTGGTACTCCGACGACGATATCGGCATCTGCCGGACTCTCCTTGAAAAGCATGCGCCCGCTCTCCTTCCGGAAAGCATGGACATTCATTCCCTCTATGTCGCTGTCGGGGCGCGAGAAGTAGATGAACTCCATGGCGCACATGGCGTTGCGATGGTACTCCGAGAACTTCTGGCCGCGGATTCCGTGCCGGTCTATCGTCACCACTTCGCCAGGCTCGATGTCGCGGAGGAAATCTGCCCCTATCACGCTGAAGGTGCAGGTCTCGCTGCTCACCACGTAACCCCCGTTCAGTTTGCCTATCGAAAGCGGCCGAAGGCCATATTTGTCCCTCGCGGCATAAATCCTGTTGGCGGTTATAATGATGAACGCGAACGCCCCTTCAATCATGTTGAGCGCGGACATGATGGCGTTGATGCGGGGCTTTGCGGAATCGGACGGCTCCTTCTTGATGAGATGGGCCAGGATTTCACTGTCGGAAGTGGACTGGAACAGGCTGCCGCGGTCTTCGAGGTAGTGCTTTATCTGTGTGGAATTCACCAGGTTGCCGTTGTGCGCAAGGGCGAAATCCCCGCTGGCCTGCCTGAAGAGGAAAGGCTGCACGTTCTCGATGCCGCCCCCGCCGGCCGTGGAATAGCGCACGTGCCCTATCGCGCAGTCTCCGTCGAGAGTGGAGAGATTACGGCTGTTGAACACTTCGGTAACCAGTCCCAGCCCCTTTACGCGCTTGAGCTGCCTGTCGGCCCCGACTGAAACGATACCGCAACCCTCCTGGCCGCGATGCTGCAGGGAATGCAGGGCATAATACGTGAGCTCGGCCGCGTTGGGCACGCCCCAGATCCCGAACACTCCGCATTCTTCGTGGATGCCGCTATTCTTCATACAGATAATCCCTTAAACGTTTGTATACTATTCCGTAACTCTCCCCCACCTTGCCGTTGTCCCGGCGGAAACGGTCCTTGTCGAGCCTGGTGCCGGTGGCCTTGTCCCAGAAACGGGCATTGTCGGGGGTTATGTCGTCCGACATCATCAGGTTTCCTTCCGAATCCCTTCCGAATTCGACCTTGTAGTCCACCAGGGTGATTCCCACCTTGTCGAAAAGGGGCACGAGGATGTCATTGATCTGTCTTGCGTATGAATATATCTCCGAGAGTTCCGCACGGTTCACGATGCCGAGCGCAAGGGCATGGTAATCGTTAATCAGGGGATCACCGAGCGCCTCCGACTTGAAGCACAGGTCGTAGATGGTCTCGGACGGAATCAGTCCCTCCTCCAGGCCCAGCCGCTGGGCAAGGGAGCCGGCCACCACGTTCCGCACGATCATTTCAATCGGGAGCAGGGTGACCCTTTTGCAGAGCTGCTCACGTTCGGAAAGCTGCTGGAGGAAATAGGTGGGCACCCCGCCCTTCTGGAGTTCTCTGGACACCATGCAGGCGATGCCGTTGCAGTAGATGCCCTTGTCGTGTATCACCGCCCGCTTTATCTTATAGAAGGCCGTGATGTCGTCGGTGAAGTAGATCACCACCTTGTCGGGATCTTCCGTCGGGGAGACCTTGATCGAGACTCCGTCGTGTATGAGAACTTCATTATCCATGTCTGAAATACTTTACAGCGTTTTCGAAAAGGCCCTGATGCAGGTTTCCGGGCATGCCCTTCAGGAGGCCGTCCTCCCAGCGTTCGCTGTGGCCCATCTTGCCGAGTATACGGCCGTCCGGGCTGAGGATGCCCTCAATGGCGAAACAGGAGCCGTTGGGATTCAGGGGGCATTCCATGGTAGGTCCGCCTGTGAGCGGGTCGGCGTACTGGAACGCCACCTGTCCGGCCCTGAAGAGCTCCAGCGCCTGTTTTTCATCCACCACGAACTTGCCCTCCCCGTGGCTGATGGGGATATTGAAGGTATCCCCCACGGAGAAACCGGCCAGCCAGGGCGACTTCACGGAAGCCACCCTGGTGAGTGCCATCCGGGAAATATGCCTGCCGATGTCGTTGCGGAACAGGGTCGGGGAATCGGCCGATACCTGCCGGCAGTGCCCGTAAGGCAGCAGGCCGCTCTTGACCAGTGCCTGGAAGCCGTTGCAAATGCCGAGGATGAGTCCGCCGCGCTCGAGGAGCCTGTCTATCTCGGCGGCTATCTCCTTGTCCGCCAGAATATTGGCAATGAACTTACCGCTGCCGTCAGGCTCGTCTCCGGCAGAGAAACCGCCGGAAAGCGCGAGTATCTGGCACTCGGAAATCCCCTTCCGCATCTGCTCTATGCTTTCGAATATGTCCTTCGAACAGAGGTTGCGGAAAACTCCGAACTCCGTACGCGCGCCGGCAGCACGGAAAGCCTTTGCCATGTCGTAGTCGCAGTTCGTTCCGGGGAATACGGGAATATACACCAGCGGATGCTCCACCCTCACGGGGCTGCGGAATACGGGAGCGCTTTCCTTCCTTTCCTCGTATCCGTCCGGGAATGCCTTCCTGCAAGAAGACTCCGCCTTCAGCGGATATACCCTCGAGAACGGCTCCTCACACGCCTCGCGGGCCTCGGCCGTGACTATACGGGTTCCATCGAAGTCGATGATTCCGTCCGCCGTCACCTCACCTATCAGTTCGGCGCCATCGGGCACTCTTGTGCACTCGGCCACTATCCCGCCGGGCGCGGCTCCGAAGAGTTCCACTCCCCCGTTAATGCGGGCTCCCATGCCGTTGCCGAAGCACATCTTGCAGACAGCCTCGGCAAGCCCCTTGCGGCCCAGGGCATAGGCAGAGACTATGCTGTCGTCGAGAACTGCGGCGTGCACTGTCTTCCACATTGACTGAAGCGCTTCAGTATCAGGCATATGATTGCCAAGGGGAACATGGCGGAAAAGACATATTTTGTTGCCGGCCTTCTTGAATTCCGGAGAAATCACCTCCGGCGCCTTCACCATCGCCACCCCGAATGCGACGAGGGTGGGAGGAACATGCAGCCTGTCCTCGAAGGTGCCGCTCATCGAATCCTTGCCGCCGATGGCGGGAAGGCCCAGCGCTTTCTGCATCTTGAGGGCTCCGAGCAGGGCTGACAGCGGACGGCCCCACACTTCGGGAGCGCCGGTCATGCGCTGGAAATATTCCTGGTACGAGAAGCGCATCCGCTCATGTGACGCACCGGCCGCCACAGCCTTGGCACAGGCCTCGACCACAGCATAGGCGGCTCCATGATAGGGACTCCACTCGCTGATGTACGGGTCGAAACCCCAGCTCATGAGGCTCGCATCCTGCGAGAAACCGTCGCAGGGCAGCTTCTGCACGCTGACCTGGGAGGGAGTGGCCTGATAAAGCCCGGTGTACGGCATGAGCACGGTTCCGCGGCCTATCGTGGAATCGAACATCTCGCCGAGCCCCCTCTGGGAAGCCACGGACGGGTCCTTCATCAGCGAGAGGATGCGGGAACGGAGGTCCCCGGCGCCCTTTTCCTGGGCGAAGGGATCCTTTTCCGGAGGCATCTCCATGAAGGCCGCAGCCTCCCTGGATGCACCTGCACTGTCGATGAAAGAACGTTTCAGGTCGGCGACCGGAAGGCCGCGCCAGAAAATACGCATCCTGCCTTCGCCGGTGACCGTGGCGACATGCGAGACCTCGACGTTCTCCCGGCGGCAGAGTTCTTCGAACGCGGCGACGTCGGCCGATGCCACGACGACCGCCATCCTTTCCTGCGACTCGCTGATAGCCAGCTCGGTACAGTTGATGCCGCTGTATTTTACCGGCACCTTGTCGAGGTCGATGTCGAGACCGTCGGCAAGCTCGCCGACAGCCACGCTCACCCCTCCGGCGCCGAAATCGTTGCTCTTCTTGATGAGCCGCACCGCGTCGGACCTGCGGAACAGCCTCTGGAGCTTGCGCTCCTCGGTGGGATTGCCTTTCTGGACCTCGCTGCCGCAGCTTTCGAGCGAGCCGGAGTCGTGCTCCTTCGACGCACCCGTGGCACCGCCGATGCCGTCACGGCCGGTACGGCCGCCGAGCAGCAGCACCACGTCACCCGGGGCGGGGCTTTCCCTGCGGACCGCGGAGGCCTTCACCGCACCCGCCACGGCCCCTATCTCCATACGTTTGGCGACATATCCCGGGTGGATGATTTCATGCACCTCTCCCGTCGCAAGGCCGATCTGGTTACCGTAGCTGGAGTAGCCCTGCGCCGCCTTGCGGGAAATGACCCTCTGGGGAAGTTTGCCGGGCATGGTCTCGGAAACCGGCTTCCATATGTCTCCGGCGCCGGTCACGCGCATGGCCTGGTACACATAGGAGCGCCCGCTCAGCGGGTCGCGGATGGCGCCGCCGAGGCAGGTCGCCGCGCCGCCGAAGGGTTCTATCTCGGTAGGATGGTTGTGGGTTTCATTCTTGAACATGAGAAGCCATTTCTCGGGCTTCCCGTCCACGGTGATGTCGACGAAGATGCTGCAGGCATTGTTCTCTTCGCTCACCTCCATGTCTGCAAGCAGGCCTTTCTTCCTGAGGTACCGGCCCCCTATAGTGGCAAGGTCCATGAGGCACAGCGGCTTGCTTTCGCGGCCCAGTTCGGCGCGCATGTCCAGCCACATCTGGAGGCTCTCCCCGAGTTCTTTCCCGAGCCAGCCTTCCGCCACTTTAACCGAAGTGAAGTTCGTGGTGAACGTGGTGTGGCGGCAGTGGTCGCTCCAGTATGTGTCGAGGATGCGGAGCTCGGTTTCTGTGGGGACGCGGCCTTCGGACCGGAAGTACCTGCGGATTTCCTCCAGGTCGGCCAGGCTCATGGCGAGCCCCATTTTCCGGCAGAATTCCTTCGCTGCGGCGGCATCCATGTCCAGGAAACCTTCCAGCACGGGAGGGGTCACGGCAGCGGGAACATCGCTGAAGGAGAGGGTGCCGAGGTCTTTCTCGCGGCACTCCACGGCATTTATCTCATAATGGCGCACCATTCCGAGCTGCTCTTCCGAAAGGCCTGAAGGGAATACCAGCAAGCGGGAGCTCTTGATGCGCACGTCCGCCGAAGGATCCAGCAGACGAACGCAGTCGCAAGCGGAAGCAGCACGCTGGTCGAACTGTCCGGGAAGATACTCGATGGCAAGGGTGGCTGCGCCTTCGGGAAGCCCCAGGGCGGCCAGGCCGGCCTCTTCCGACACCGTCACGTCGTCGGTGGCCTTTTCGGCGAAAACCCGCCATGACGCCTTTTCCAGAAGCTCTTCTCCGAAGCCTTCCAGGTCATATACATTCAGCACCCTGAGGCCCCCGGCAACGATGGAGAGATTCTCCTCAAGCTCGGAGCGGAGCGCTGCCGCCTCGGCCCTGAAGCCCGGGCGCTTTTCTACGAATACACGGTGGAGCCTGGTCATTTCGATTCGGGGGGCAGGGTGGTTTTGCTGATCTTCTCTTTCTGTTCGCGGCGGAAGGCGTCGAGGCGGGCGGAAAGCGCCGGATCGGACAGGGCGAACATCTCGACCGCCAGCAGGGCGGCGTTTTTGGCACCGTTTATGGCTACCGTGGCCACCGGTATGCCCGAAGGCATCTGCACCGTGGAGAGCAGGGAATCCATGCCGCCAAGGCCCTTGGTCATGACAGGTACGCCGATTACCGGCAGTGTGGTATAGGAAGCTATCACTCCGGCAAGATGGGCGGCACCGCCGGCACCGGCGATGAACGCACGGACACCCCTCTCACCGGCACCCTTGACATACTCCGCAAGGAGCTCGGGAGTCCTGTGCGCACTCAGCACCTTTTCTTCATACTCCACCCCGAACGAGGCAAGCGTCTGCGCAGCACCCGACATAACCTCGTAGTCGCTGGCAGATCCCATTATGACTGATACTTTCATATTTATTTGATTTTACCTTCTATAAGTCCCTCTATTACCGAGGGGAAATGCTCCATTTCAAGGACATGCTCCTTTTCAGCGATATCCTCCGGAGTGTCTGCCGGGGATATGGGTACGCTGAACTGGGCGATGATCTCCCCGCCGTCCACCTCGGACGTGACATAGTGTACGGTCATGCCGGTGACGCTTTCGCCGGCTGCCTTTACGGCTTCGTGCACATGATGCCCGTACATGCCCTTACCCCCGAATTTCGGCAGGAGGGCGGGATGCAGGTTCACCACCCTGCGGGGATAGGCTTCGAGCAGGAAGTCGGGCACCACTTTCAGGAAACCCGCCAGCACTATCCATTCGACATGGTACTCCGCAAGGAGCGGAAGCAGCACATCCGGATCGTTCAGGCCGGATTTGGTAAGGACGGCCGTCGGCACTCCGAGCCTTTCCGCCCTCACAAGGGCGTAGGCCGAAGGACTGCTGCTAACCACAAGTGCGACCTTTGCCCGGGACGAGGTACCGAAGTGCCTGATGAGGGCTTCGCAGTTGGTACCGTTGCCTGAGACGAAGACTGCGATTGGTGTCATTTCCCTGCCAGATAATTCTTTATATCCTGTTCGATGCCCTCGGCGGAATACTCGGCCTTCCTGAATTGCTCGCCCGTAATGTGCTCGTAGAGCTCTATGTACCGGGACGTTATGCCGTCCACGACCTGGGGAGTCATCTCGGGGACCTTTTCCCCTTCACGCCCGCGGAAACCGTTAGCCATGAGCCATTCGCGGACAAACTCCTTGGACAGCTGGCGCTGGGGTTCGCCTTTCCTGAGCCTTTCCTCGTAACCATCCTTGTAGAAATACCTTGACGAATCGGGGGTGTGGACCTCGTCCATCAGGATTATCTTCCCGTCCTTCTTTCCGAATTCATACTTGGTGTCCACCAGGATTAGCCCGCGGGAGGCGGCTATCTCCTGCCCCCTGGCGAAGATGGCCCGGGTGTAGCGTTCCAGCTGGGAATACTCCTCTTCGGTGGCGAGGCCGTAGGAGATGATTTCCTCACGGGAGATATCCTCGTCGTGGCCCTCGACGGCCTTTGTAGTAGGAGTTATGATTGGTTCGGGAAATGCCTGGTTTTCCACCATGCCCCCGGGGAGGGCGACACCGCAGAGGCTGCGCTTGCCGGCTTTGTACTCTCTCCAAGCATGGCCCGCCAGATATCCGCGGATGACCATTTCTATCTTGAACGGTTCGCACTTGTAGCCCAGAGTGACGGCCGGATTCGGAACGGCGATCTTCCAGTTGGGAAGGATGTCGGCCGTAGCGTCCAGAAACTTGGCGGCAATCAGATTCAGTATCTGGCCCTTGTAGGGTATGCCCGCGGGCAGGACTACGTCGAAGGCGCTGATACGGTCGGTTACGACCATGGCCAGAAGATCCTCTCCGACCTCATAGACATCACGCACTTTTCCGACATACTTTCCACCCTGGCCAGGCAGAGAGAAGTCGGTACTAACTATCGCTTTCATTTCTTTTGGAAATCAAAGCACGAAGTTACTACATTTCCATGAGGAAACGTTCGGGAAAAATATTATTTTTGCACATCTTTTCAACAAGCCATGGATCTTTCCCCACTCACTGCCGTTTCCCCCTTGGACGGAAGGTATTCCTCCAAGACGGCCCCCCTGCGCGATTTCTTCAGCGAATATGCTCTCATCCGATATCGCGTGAGGATAGAGATAGAATATTTCAAAGCGCTGTGCCTCATTCCATTACCACAGCTTAAAGGGGTCAATACGGAAGGTCTGGACAGGCTGTGGACTGATTTCTCGGTCCAGGACGCGGCCAGGGTGAAGGAAATCGAACGCACCACCAACCACGACGTAAAGGCGGTGGAGTATTGGATCAAAGAGCGCCTGCCGGAATTGGGGCTTGGACAAAAGGCCGAATTCATTCATTTCGGGCTCACATCGCAGGATATCAACAACACCGCCCAGCCCCTTATGCTCAAGGACGCGCTGGAAAATGTGTATCTGCCTGCCCTGAAGGACGTTACGGCCAGCCTTGAGGCGCTTGCCCGGGAATGGAAGGACGTTCCGATGCTGGCGCACACCCATGGCCAGCCCGCAACCCCCACGAGGGTGGGCAAGGAGCTGGAGGTGTTCACGGCCAGGCTCAGGGAGCAGACCGCGACCCTCGAGTCGCTCCCCTATCCGGCCAAATTCGGCGGCGCCACCGGAGGAATGAACGCCCACAAGGTAGCCTACCCGGCAGTGGACTGGAACGCATTCGCAGACTCTTTCGTGAGCGGCCTCGGCCTCAGGCGTTCATATCCTACCACCCAGATAGAGCATTACGACGGGCTTGCGGCCATATTCGATGCAGTAAGACGTATAAACGTTATACTCATTGACTTATGCAGGGATATCTGGACCTACATTTCAATGGAGTATTTCCACCAGAAAGTGGTGGCCGGAGAAGTCGGTTCCTCCGCAATGCCACACAAGGTAAATCCCATCGATTTCGAGAATGCCGAGGGCAATCTCGGAATGGCCGACGCGGTGCTCACCTTCCTTAGCCTCAAACTGCCCGTTTCGCGTCTCCAGAGAGACCTCACCGATTCCACCGTCCTCCGGAACATGGGCGTTCCCTTCGGCCACTGCATGACCGCACTGGCCTCCATCAAGAAGGGTTTGGGCAAGCTCATCCTCAACCGCAAGGCGATTGAAGCCGACCTCGAACGCAACTGGGCCGTGGTGGCGGAAGCTCTCCAGACCATCCTCCGCCGCGAAGGTTATCCAAAGCCTTATGAAACGCTGAAAGCCCTCACCCGGACGGGCGAGGGCATCTCCAAGGAAAGCGTCAGGGCCTTCATCGACTCGCTGGACGTACCCGAAAGCGTAAAAGCCGAAATGAGGGCCGTCACGCCTGAAACTTACACGGGTTTCTGATACTCGATGATGGTGTCGCGGTCGGGGCCCAGCGAAACTATCCGGATGGGCACTCCGATCTCTTTTTCAAGGAAAGCCACATAGTCGTTGAACTCCCTGGGAAGGCTCGCCGGATCGGTGACGCCCTGGAGGTGGCAGTGCCAGCCCTTGAATTCGGTGTAGACCGGTTCCACCGGAGCGTCGGTTTCGGCAGGAACTTCATGGACGACGGTGTCGCCCAGTTTGTAGGCCGTACACACCTTGATACGCTCGAAGGAGTCGAGGCAATCGGCCTTCATCATTACCAGGTCGGTGACTCCGTTCACCATCACGGCATACTTGAGGGCTACGAGGTCGAGCCAGCCGGTGCGCCTCGGACGGCCGGTCACGGCTCCGAATTCGTGGCCGGCGGCACGGATGGCCGCGCCAGTCTCGTCGAACAGCTCGGTCGGGAACGGACCTTCACCCACGCGGGTGCAGTAGGCCTTGAACACGCCGAACACCCTTCCGATACGGCTGGGAGCCACGCCGAGACCGGTGCACACTCCCCCGATGCAGGTGCTGGAAGAAGTGACGAAGGGATAGGACCCGTGGTCCACGTCGAGCATAGAACCCTGGGCGCCCTCCGCCAGCATGGTTTTGCCGGAAGAGAGCAGGTCGTTCACGAAATAGGCGCCGTTCACCATCCTGAAACCGCGGAGGAACTCCACCGCATCCAGGAACTCCGCGTCTGCGGCGTCGGGATCGCATTCGAATCCTATCGCCCTGATGCGGGCCACATGAGCAGCCTTGAGGGCGTGCCACATCTCTTCAAAGTCGGGCCTGAAGACATCCCCCGCGCGCAGGGATACGCGCGCAATCTTATCGGTATAAGCCGGACCTATGCCCCTGAGGGTGGAGCCTATCTTCTTGCCTTTGGCAGCAGCCCATTCATTTGCGGCATCGAGAAGGCGGTGCGTGGGAAGGATGAGGGTGGCCTTGCGACTGATTACGAGCCGCTCGCGGGCATCGGCTCCAAGCGCCATCGCCTGGCCGCACTCCTCACGGAATTCAATCGGGTCGAGCACCACTCCACCGCCTATGAGGTTGATGCAGCCGCTGCGGAATATGCCGGACGGCAGGCTCCTCGCCGTAAAATGGCGGCCTTCGAAGAGGAGGGAATGGCCTGCATTGGGACCGCCCTGGAAACGGGCGACTGCAGGATACCTGCCGGCAAGCACGTCAACTATCTTTCCTTTGCCTTCATCTCCCCACTGAAGGCCGAGGACAACATCTAATTTTGCCATATTGATGAAATGCTTATTTCAGGTTCTTCAACAGGATGTCCCCCATTATCTTGAAGCAGGCGGCATTGGGATGCACGTTGTCGTGGGTATAGGGGCCACCGGCCGAGAAATCGAGGCCGGCGAAATAGTCTATGAATTTGATATGCTTCGACTTGGCATATGCCTGCAGCTTCGCATTGATGTCCTTCACCTTTTCGGTGACATCTCCGGCTTCGGGACGCCAGCCGATGAATGTGGAGGGTGTAAGGGCGCAAAGCACGGGCTTGATGCGGTTGGATTTGGCAAGTTCGCACATGCTGATGATATTGTCCACTATTTCCTTCGGCCCCGATGCGCCCTCGTTCAGGCCCACGTCGTTGATGCCGGCAAGGATGACCACGTACTTGGGACGCAGGGCGATGACGTCGCTGCGCATCCTGCAGAGGATCTGGGCGGTGCACTGGCCGGAGATGCCGCGGTCAAGGAAATTGTTGTCGGTGAAGAAGTCGGGGTCGGCGTCTTTCCAGATCTGGGTGATGGAATCGCCCAGAAGGACGGCCTTGGGCCTCACGGTGACCTCGGCGTTCTCTTTTTCGTACCGTTTTGCATTGGGGAAATCGGCGTTCTGCGCGAATGCGCCCAGGCAGCAGAACACCATAGAAACAAGGAATAGTGCTTTTGTTTTCATAGCGTAAAGATAGCAAATAAAAGGATGCCGTGCACAATTATTTTTCCACATACCGGTTGTTCATAAAATTGTTGAAAAAGTGTAAGGTCCGTGCCTGACCAGCGATTTTTTTTGCTTACCTTTGCAAAACTGAAGTAACGTATGTCTTTTATCCAGGAAAGAATCGTACAGGAAGGTCTCACTTTCGACGACGTACTTCTGGTCCCGGCGTGGTCCGAAGTACTTCCCAGGGAAGTTTCCCTCAAAAGCAAATTCACCAGGAATATCAGTGTCGAGCTGCCTATAGTGTCAGCCGCAATGGACACAGTAACTGAAGCCCCTATGGCCACGGCTCTTGCGAAAGAAGGTGGAATAGGGGTTATTCATAAGAATATGTCCATCGAAGACCAGGCTGCACAGGTGGCCCTGGTCCACGGTCAGGGCCTCATGGTGGCCGCCGCACTCGGCATAACCGGGGACGTGCTGGAACGTGCCGCCGCGGTAAAGGAGGCCGGCGCAAATGCCGTAGTACTCGATTCCGCCCACGGACACAGCCGCGGAGTGGTCAAAGCCCTGCACAAGGTCAAGGCAGCCTACCCCGATCTCGACGTGGTGGTGGGCAACGTCGCCACCGCCGAGGCCACGAAGTGCCTCATCGAGAACGGCGCCGACGCCGTCAAGGTGGGAATAGGCCCGGGCAGCATCTGCACCACGCGAGTCGTGGCTGGCGTGGGAGTCCCCCAGCTCACCGCCATCTTCGACTGCGCCAAGGCCGCGGAAGGCAGCGGAGTGCCCATAATCGCCGACGGCGGCCTGCGCTACAGCGGCGACCTGGTAAAGGCGTTCGCGGCAGGGGCCGACTGCGTGATGTGCGGCAGCATGTTCGCCGGGACCGCGGAGGCGCCCGGAGAGATCTTCGAAGACTTCAAGAACGGCAAGAAATTCAAGATCTACCGCGGCATGGGCAGCATCGACGCCATGGAAGCGGGTTCGAAAGACCGCTACTTCCAGACCGGGGCCATGAAGCTGGTGCCCGAAGGAATAGTCGGCAGGGTGCCCTACAAGGGCCCCGTCGGAGACGTCATCTACCAGCTCGTAGGCGGTCTCCGCAGCGGCATGGGCTACTGCGGGGCGCAGAATCTGGAAGCCCTCAGGAAAGCGTCGTTCGTCCGCATCACATCGAACGGAGTCGTCGAGAATCACCCCCACGACCTCACAATCGCCAAACCCGCGCCGAACTACAACAAGTGAAAAATCCCCTAAATAATCATTTTAATACAAACAAATGACAAAACAAACCCAAACAGCCGTCTTCGATGCAAGGTCGCTCGGAACCGGCAAAATGCTGACGCTGGGTCTCCAGCACATGTTCGCCATGTTCGGCGCCACCGTCCTGGTGCCGGTAATCACAGGTCTCTCGATGAGCGCCACCCTGCTCTTCGCAGGTCTCGGCACCCTCATCTTCCATCTCTGCACCAAAATGAAGGTCCCCGCATTCCTGGGTTCGTCCTTCGCATTCCTCGGCGGATACGCCACCGTGGTGCAGATGGGCATGGCCGGCGGCCTCACCCAGGCGCAGGCACTCCCCTATGCCTGTATCGGCGTCTTCTGCGCAGGCCTCATGTACTTCGTGCTCGCCGGCCTCTTCGCCTGGTTCGGCCCCAAGAAGGTAATGCGCTTCTTCCCGCCCATCGTCACCGGTCCCATCATCATCGCAATCGGCCTCACCCTTTCCGGCTCGGCCATCTCCAACTGCACGCAGAACTGGTGGATCGCCCTGCTCGCGATCGTCATCATCATCGTGGCCAATATCTGGGGCAAGGGCATGATCAAGATCATCCCCATCCTGCTCGGCGTGCTCGGCTCCTACATCGTTGCGGCATGTTTCGGCCTCTGTGACTTCACCCCGGTGAAGGAAGCCGCCTGGATCGGCCTTCCCGTCAAGTGGGACAACACCGCCATCTCGGTATTCTCCAATCCCAACTGGGGCCTGATCGTTGCCGCCATCATCGCCATCCTGCCCATCTCGCTCGCAACCATGATGGAGCACATCGGCGACATGTGCGCAATCTCCTCGACCACCGGCATCAACTACCTCGAGGATCCCGGCCTGCACCGCACCCTCATGGGAGACGGCCTCGCCACCGCCCTCGCCTCGGTCTTCGGCGCACCTGCCAACACCACTTACGGCGAGAACACCGGCGTGCTCAACCTCACCAAGGTTTACGACCCGCGCGTCATCCGCATCGCCGCCATATTCGCAATACTTCTTTCCTTCTGCCCGAAGTTCTCGGCCGTCATCGCCTGCATGCCCGCAGCCACCATCGGAGGCGTTTCCCTGGTGCTCTACGGTATGATAAGCGCAGTGGGTGTCCGCAACATCGTCGAGAACCAGGTGGACTTCAAGGCTTCCCGCAACGTGATCATCGCCGCCCTTATCCTGGTGCTTGCAATCGGCATCAAGTACGGCGCCAACGATTCCGTCTCGATCGGCTTCACCTCCCTTTCCGGCCTTGCCATCGCAGCCATCGTGGGTGTGGTCCTGAATGCCGTCCTGCCCGGGAAAGATTATGAATTCGGCACCAATGCCAAGGGCGACATTTCCGTCGACTTCGAAGTAAACCGTCTCGAAAACGATAAGTAGATAATGGACAATTCTCTGGAGGAGCTTCTCCTCAAAAACCTCAAGAGCATCCCCGATTTCCCCGTGAAGGGCGTCCTCTTCAGGGATGTGACGACCTTGTACGGCAATCCTGAATGTCTCAGGGCCATGGTAGCGGCCATAGCCGCAATCTACCGTGACTGCGGAATCACCAAGGTCCTGGGAATTGAATCCCGCGGGTTCATCGCGGGCGCGGCCATAGCCTGCGAGCTCGGCGCCGGATTCGTCCCGGTGCGCAAGCCCGGCAAACTGCCCCGCGACGTGTATTTCGCGACGTACCAGAAAGAGTACGGACCGGACACGATAGAAATCCACAAGGACGCCCTCACCAGCGACGACGTGGTGCTCATCCATGACGACCTGCTCGCCACCGGAGGCACCAGCGCCGCGACCGTCGAGCTCATGACCCATTTCGGAATAGAGAAAATCTACGCGAACTACATCATCGAGCTCACGAGTGAATTCCCGGAGGCACGTTCCAGGGTTGGCGTGCCGGTAACCTCCCTTTTAAAACTCTAACCTATTAAATATCAACTTCATAAATTACATTTTATGCAGCTCAAACATTTCTTCGCCGCCGCAGCGGTGATCGCCTTCGCTCAAGGAGCGTTCGCACAGACCAATGTACAGACCTTCTATGATTTCGGCAACGGCCGCCAGTACCTCACCACCACCTTCGAGATGTTCAAGGGTGATGAATTCGGTGACACCTTCTTCTTCATCGACCACTACTACACTACATCGGAGCAGAGGGCCGCTGGCGCCGCAAGCGCAATAAACGGCAGTTATTTCGAAATCGAACGCGGCATCAACTTCTGGCAGGATTCCAAGCTCAAGGACCTCAGCGGCCATATCGAGTATGACGGCAGCAGCTGGGGCGCAGGCCTTCTCTGCATCGGCGCAAAGTACTTCCTGCATTCCGCCGATTACAGCAAGACCTTCACCGCGGCCCTCATGTACGACTACCACATCGGTATCGGCGGTGCCGATATCCCCATCAAGTTCTCCGGCGTCTGGGGCTTCAACGACCTCTTCGGACTCAAGGGCCTCGTATTCAAGGGCTTCTGCGACATCTGGGGCAACAACAGCCTCTTTGCCGACGGCTCCACCGCCAAGTTCTCCATACTCACCGAACCCCAGCTCTGGTTCAACCTGGGCAATCTCTTCGCCAACCATCTCGACATAGGTACCGAGATCGAGCTTTCATACAACTTCGCCGGTAACAAGGGCTTCATGTGCAATCCCTGCGCAGGTATCCGCTGGACCTTCTAGCCTATGTCAGCATTCCATAAACTGTTCGGGTTCGACCCGACCAAGAACAATGTCCGCACGGAAATCCTTGCGGGCCTGACTACCTTCCTGACGATGGCCTACATCCTGGCCGTCAATCCCGGTATCTTCAGCGCCCTGCCCGGAATGCCCGCTGGTTCGGTGTTCACAGCCACAGCCCTTGCAGCCATCGTCGGTACTCTCGTGATGGCCCTCTATGCCAAGAAGCCTTTCGCCCTCGCTCCCGGAATGGGCCTGAATGCGTTCTTCGTATTCACGGTCTGCCTCGGCATGGGGCACACCTGGCAGTTCGCCCTCACGGCCGTCCTCCTCGAAGGTATCATCTTCATCATCCTCACCCTCACCAAGGTGCGCACATGGCTCATCAACGCCATTCCCGGCACGCTCAAGAAAGCCATCGGCGCGGGTATCGGCCTCTTCATCGCCTTCATCGGCATGCAGAACGCCGGCATCATCGTGAATAACGACGCTACCCTCGTTTCGCTCGGCGACATCACCCACGGCAAGGCCCTCCTCGGAATGATCGGCCTGTTCATTACCGCCGGCCTCGTAATGGCCAAGGTCCGCGGAGGCATACTCTGGGGCATCCTCATCACCGCCACCCTCGGCCTCGTCATCAAGGATCCTGCAACCGGTGCCGCCATCACCACCCTTCCCAAGGCGGTGGTCTCGATGCCCGACAGCATCAGCCCGATCTTCTGCAAGTTCGAGTGGTCGCAGATCCTCAGCTGGGATATGCTCGCCGTCGTGTTCACCTTCCTCTTCATCGACATGTTCGACACGATGGGCACCATCATCGGCGTCCATCAGGGTGCAGGCCTTATCCAGAAAGGCAGCGATGAGATTCCTGGTGTCGAGAAGATGTTCCTTGCAGACTCCATCGCTACCGTAGCCGGCGCCTGCTTCGGAACCTCCACCACCACTACCTACGTGGAAAGTACCGCCGGTGTGGGTGAAGGCGGCCGCACGGGTCTCACGGCCTTCGCAACCGCCGTCTGCTTCGCGCTCGCCCTCTTCCTGAGCCCCATCTTCCTCGCCATCCCCGGCGCGGCCACAGCTCCTGCGCTTATCATAGTCGGTGTAATGATGATGGGTCCCGTCAAGACCATCCACTGGGATGATTACTGCAGGGCCATCCCCGCATTCCTCACCATTATCCTCATGCCTCTGGCTTACTCCATTTCCGACGGCATTCTCATCGGCGTAATCTCCTACGTCATCTGCCATGCTGTCGCCGGCAAGTTCAAAGACATATCCATAACGATGTGGATCCTGGCGGCCCTCTTCATCTGCAAGTACATCTTCATATAGGGCGGTAACGCTCCGTGTTTATTCCGGCACCTGTGCAAGACCTGCACGGGTGCCGTAGTTTTATCTGATTATTTTCTTAACTTTGTTTCGTATGGAAGAACTGGTTCAGAAAGCACGTGCTATCG
Source organism: Bacteroidales bacterium (assembly GCA_024699055.1). GTDB lineage: Bacteria > Bacteroidota > Bacteroidia > Bacteroidales > UBA932 > Cryptobacteroides. The sequence continues at coordinate 8,904 of JAILQG010000030.1, read as the reverse complement.
CCCTCGAGGCGCTGAAGGACGAATTCCGCAACGACGGCACCCCGTTCATCAGTCATGCCGACAATGTCGCCGCAATCGTTGCGAACGAAACCGGCCTTCCGGCGGAGTGCGTCGCCGCCGTCTACCTCCACGAAGCTACCAGGAACCACAAAGATCTGGATATCAGCGGCTTTTCCGGCGACATCCTGACAATGGTGGACGGGTTGAACAAAATCTCCACCATCAAGCCCAAGGACACCAGGCTCGAGGCCGAGAAATACAAGAAGCTCATCGTCCAGTACAGCACCGACCCACGCGTGGCGGTAATCAAGCTCGCGGACCGGCTGGAGGTGCTTCGCAATCTGTCCATCTTCCCGAAGAGCTCCAGGGACCAGAAGATTCTCGAGACCCTGATGCTCTACATTCCGCTCGCCCACCAGCTGGGGCTGTACAACGTCAAGAGCGAGATGGAAGACATCTACTTCCGCTATGCCGAGCCCGAGCAGTACCGCGCCATCACCAACAAGCTCAAGGCGACCGAACGCGACCGGGAACGCCTGATGATGGAGTTCATCGAGCCGCTCAAACAGAAGCTTTCCTCGGCCGGCATCGAATACAAGCTGAAGATACGCACCAAGAAGGCATACTCCATTTACCGGAAAATGCAGGTGCAGAAAGTGCCTTTCGAAGGGGTGTACGACGTGTTCGCCATCCGTTTCATCATCGACTGCGAGCCCGATCCCGTAAAGGAGAAGGACCTCTGCTGGAAAGTGTACGGCTACGTGACGGAAGAATACGAACCCGACACCTCGCGTCTGCGCGACTGGCTTACCACTCCCAGGCCCAACGGCTACGAAAGCCTGCACATCACGGTCAAGAACAAAAGGGGCGCATATGTAGAGGTGCAGATCCGCACCACCCGCATGGACGAAGAGGCGGAAAGCGGCTCCGCGGCGCACTGGTCATACAAGGGCGTGCGTCACGAAGCCAACCTCGACCGCTGGCTCTCGTCGGTCCGCTACGCGCTCGAGCATCCGGCTGACGTGAAGCCGGAAGACCTTCCGCAGCCTCCGTCCAGGGAGATATTCGTCTTCACCCCTTCAGGCGAGCTGAGGATTCTCTCCGCAGGCTCGTCGGTGCTGGATTTCGCCTTCAACATCCACTCCAACATTGGCACCCACTGCACCGGAGGCCGCGTGAACGGGAAGGGCGTTTCCATCAAGGAAAAGCTCAACACCGGAGACGTGGTGGAAATCATCACCGGCAAGAACCAGCATCCTTCCAGGGAATGGCTAAACTGGGTCGTCTCTTCAAAGGCACGCACCAAGATAAAGCAGGAACTCGACGCCGAGGAGAGGAAACTCGCCGCAAACGGCAGGGAAATGCTGGAAAGGAGGCTGAGGAACTGGAAGCTGGAATGGCCGGACGACTTCCAGAAAGACTTCATGAAGGCCCGCAAATACACATCCGTGATACCTTTCATGGCCGATATCGCCAGGGAGGTCATCGATGTGAACGACATCAAGGCCTTCATCCTTCAGAAAAAGGAGGCCATCTCCTCCGGGACCGACCATGGCCAGATTCCCGAAGTGGACCACAGCCTCAACTACAGCTCCGGCGGAGACGAAATCCTCGTGCTTAACGCCAGGAATGTCAGGGGGCTCGATTACAGGCTGGCCAAATGCTGCAATCCCGTGTTCGGCGACGACGTATTCGGTTTCGTGACGCGCACCGAGGGCATTAAGATCCACCGCATCTCCTGCCCCAACGCATCCAGGCTGATGGAGATGTATCCCTACCGGATCCAGAAGGTGCGCTGGCAGGAAAGTGCGGCTTCGGGCGAATTCATGGCGTCCCTGTCCATCACGGCCACGAAGGAAGCCTCGGTACTGTCGTCGATAACCGAAATCGCCGGCCGCTTCAGGGTATCGCTGCGCAACATCAGCGTGAGCGAGAATTCCCGCAACGGCAACTACGAGATCTCGGTCCGCCTGCTCGTCCCGTCCAACATGGAGCTCGACAAGGTCATCTCACAGATAAACTCCCTGGATACAGTACTGAAAGTCCGCAGGGTGTAAACCTCATCTGCACCGGGTATGAAGTTCAATCTCGTTTCAGACTACAAGCCGTCCGGGGACCAGCCGGAAGCCATCCGGCAGCTTACCGAAGCGCTGGGCAAGGGCGTCGGGGACGTGTGTCTTCTCGGCGTCACCGGCTCCGGGAAGACCTTCACCATGGCGAACGTCATCCAGAACCTTCAGCGCCCGGCCCTCATCCTCAGCCACAACAAAACCCTGGCGGCACAGCTCTACGGCGAATTCAAGGCGTTCTTCCCCGAGAATGCGGTGGAGTATTTCGTCAGCTACTACGACTACTACCAGCCTGAGGCCTACATCCCGACGACCGACACATACATCGAGAAAGACCTGAGCATCAACGACCAAATCGAGAAACTCCGCCTGAGCGCCGCCGGAGCTCTCATGTCGGGCAGGAGGGATGTCATCGTAATATCCTCGGTATCATGCCTTTACGGCATAGGCAATCCGGAAGACTGGCATGCCCAGACCATCACCGTGCGCAAGGGCGAGACACGCACTCTCACCGGCTTCCTGTACAAGCTGGTGGACGCGCTCTATTCGCGGTCCGAGGTGGATTTCCAGCGCGGGACGTTCAGGGTCAGGGGGGACACCGTGGACGTGTTCCTGGGCGGGGCGGATGAAGCCGTCCGCATCGAATTCTTCGGAAACGAAATTGACGCGATCTCGCTCATCGAACCGGTCACGGGTGCCAAAATAGAGGATCTCGAGATGGTGGACATCTACCCCGCCAACAATTTCGTCACCACCCGCGAGCGCGCGGTTACGGCGGTCTCCCAGATCCAGGACGACCTCAAGGCCCAGACGGAATACTTCGAGAGCATAGGCAAACCCCTGGAAGCCAAGCGCTTGCTTCAGAGGGTGGAGAACGACCTCGAAATGATAAAGGAGATGGGCTATTGCCCCGGCATAGAGAACTATTCCCGCTACCTTGACGGGCGCAAGCCCGGCCAGAGGCCATTCTGCCTCATAGACTATTTCCCGAAGGATTTCATCACCTTCATCGACGAAAGCCACGTCACGCTTCCGCAGATACGCGCCATGTACGGCGGCGACCATTCCAGGAAATCGGTGCTCATAGAATACGGATTCAGGCTTCCCGCCGCAGCCGACAACCGTCCGCTCACCTTCAATGAATTCGAGGAACTCACGGGACAGAAAGTGTACGTATCCGCCACTCCCGCCGACTACGAACTCGAGAAATCGGAAGGCCTGGTGGTGGAGCAGGTCGTAAGGCCGACGGGGCTGCTCGATCCGCCCATAGAAGTCCGTCCGATAGAGAACCAGGTGGACGACATAGTGGAGGAGATCCTCAAACGCGCCGAGCAGGACGAAAGGGTGCTCGTCACCACTCTTACCAAGGTCATGGCCGAGAAGCTGTGCGACTATCTGCAGAGAGCCGGCATCCGGGTAAGGTACATCCATTCCGACGTGGACACCACCGAAAGGGTGGAAATCATAGAAGACTTCAAAAACGGGCTGTTCGACGTGCTCGTGGGCGTGAATCTGCTCAGGGAAGGCCTGGACCTCCCCAGCGTATCGCTCGTAGCCATACTCGACGCCGACAAGGAAGGCTTCCTCCGCACCACCCGCGCGCTTACCCAGACCGCCGGAAGGGCCGCCCGTAATATCCACGGACTTGTCATAATGTATGCCGACAAAATCACGCCCAGCATGGACGAGACCATACGCGAGACCAACCGGAGGCGGTCCAAGCAGATGGAATACAACAAGCTGCACCACATCACGCCGCGCCAGATAGAGACCCGCAGCAACGAACTGGCATCCGAACTCAGTTCTTCCAAACGCCTGAATCCGCGCATAGCCGGAGGCACCACCGGAAGGGTGAGCGCTCCCAATTCATATGACGATCCGAGGTACATTCCCAGTCCGTCCGAACTTGGCAGGGGCAGCGTGAGCGTAGGACTGGGGCACGACTCCCTCCGCGATTCCGGTGCGGCTTTCAAGGACGGGCGGGTGCAGGCCGACCTTGCGGCCGTACTCCAGGATCCGGTCATCCGCTCGATGTCGCGCAGCCAGATAGAAAAGCTCGTCGAAGAAGACAGGGAGCGCATGAAGAAGTCGGCCGAAAAACTCGAATTCTCCGAAGCCGCCCGCTATCGTGACGAGATGTGGGCGTTGCAGCAGTATCTGAAAGTCTGGAAAGACTGATTACTGATTCTGGGCGGCGAGCCTTATCCTGAGAGCTCTCTGAAAGGCCCGGGCATTGCTGAGATGCTCTGAATAGCTGCGTGCGAAGCGGTGGGCGCCGTTGAAAGACGGATCCGCGCAGAAATACAGGTTGCCTCCCCCGTAGTCGGGATCGAGCACAGCCTCGAGATAATCCTTGTCCGGTACGCAGATAGGCCCCGGGGGCAAACCCTGGTGCATATACGTATTATATGGGGAATCCACGGCCAGATGCGCCTTCAGAATGCGCTTCGGCTCATAATCGAAGCAGTATGCTATGGTCGGGTCGGCCTGGAGCGGCATACCGAGATTCAGCCGGTTCAGATACACCCCTGCGATCTTGGGGTAATCGGGCTTGTAACGCGACTCCCCTTTCACTATCGAGGCAAGGATCGAAACCTGCATCCTGCTGAGCCCAACCTTGTCGGCCCGGGCATCGTTTTCGGTGGTCCAGAAGGCGTCGTAGGCCTTTTTCTGCCGGGAGAGGATATCCTCGACCGGGGCGGTCCAAAACATCTCGTAGGTGTCGGGGACGAACATGGCAAAGACGGTGGCGGGGTCGAAACCGTACTGCCCCAGCAGCTCGCTGTCTTCGAGGGCACGGGCCACGGTGGCCGAATCCACCATCATCTGCGAAGAAATCTTGCGGGCCAGGTCTCCCTTCAGCCTCAACCCTCCGGAAATCACCAGCCTGACCGGGGACTGCCAGCCGTTGTTCAGGGAACGGGCCATGAACACGCTCGTGGCCCCTGCCTTGAAGGAATAATGGCCGGGAGTGATATAGCGCTCCACTTCCTTCGCCTCGAAAGTGCGCCTGAGGCTGCGCGGCCGTGATACTGCGGCGGACAAAGAGTCGAGCACTTCTTCCACGGTGGTGTTCGGGTAAACGAACAGTTCCTTATTATCCTTGAGATTGGGCAACTTGTTGTCGGCAAACCATCGGTATCCGAAGATGCAGACTGCCGCCAGTGCGAGTGCCAACAAAACCGATATGATAATCTTGCGCTTCATCTGGTCTTCCTGAGTTTGATTATGTCACCTTCAGCCGGGACGTAGTCCGAAGGCAGGCCGTTGAGTTTGAGGATGCTCTTTTTGCGGACGGCGAAACGCTGGCATATTTCCCACAGCGTCTCCCCTTCGGCGAACACATACATGTCCAGGCCCTTGGCCGCATATTTCTTCTTGCGCTGCAGGTACACCGTGGTACCCGGCTCCAGTTCCGTCGGGGAAGAAAGGTCGTTATAGCCGAGCAACTCCCTGAGGAACAGCTTGTTGGCCTCTGCGATGGAGGCATAACTCTCCCCTTTTATGGAATTCACGAACAGCACCTTGTTGCGGGTGTACATGGGGCGGTCGAGGCTGTAGGTGTAATGCTCTCCCTTGATCACCACCTTCTTCACCGTCTCCTTTTCTATCTTGAGCGGCGGCTCGGGAATGACCTCGGCCGATACGCCGGTGTCGTACTGCCAGAGTTTGTAAGTCTCTATGTACTTGATGAGCTTCGAGGCGTAGGCGGGGTCGGTGGCATATCCGGCTTTCTTAAGGCCGTGCGCCCAGCCCTTGTAGTCGGACGGATCCAGTTCGAACAGGGGCTTGTAACGGTCGTTGTAGCGCAGGAAATCGGAATGGTCGCGGAAGGACTCCTCCGCCGAACGGTACACCCTGAAACACTCCCCGGGAGCGTCGTCATCGTAATACATCTTCTTGCCCTTCCAGTCGCGGTGGCACTTGATTCCGAAGTGGTTGTTGCCCTTGGTAGCCATGGAAGACAGGCCGGCGCCGCTCTCGAGCAGTCCCTGGGCGAGGGTTATGCTGGCAGGGATGCCCGCGCGCTGCATTTCGCTGATCGCGACGGCGGAATACTTGGCAATATACCTTTCCTGGGGGGTGTCGTCCGCAGCCACGGCAAACACCGCTGCAAGACAGAGAAGGGAAAGAAGGACTTTTCTCATTTTGCGGGAAAATCTATGACGTCGCAGTCGTTCGCTGCATATGTCTCTGCAAAAATCGTACGACATTCCGTCTGGAATACTTCCAGGTCCCTGACCCGGGAGCTGTAGTGTCCTATCAGGAGCTTGCCGGCTCCGGCATCCGCGGCGCAGCGCGCCGCATCGAGCGTGGTGGAGTGGAAATACTGCCGTGCCTTGGCTTCGTATTCCACCGGATAGGTCGCCTCGTGATAAAGGACGTCCACGCCTTTCACCCATCCCGACAGCTCCGGGAAAGGAGCCGTATCCGAACAGTAGGCATAGCTCCTGGGCTCATGCCCTTCCCTCACCCCGGCTTCCTCGAAGCGGAAACCGAAACACGGAACCTTGTGGTTCAGCGGGAAGGCGGATACCCTGACGCATTTGTCGGAATAAATCTCGCGCATTTCTTTCATATCCAGCACCACGTGCTCCACTTCGAAGCTCAGGTCGCTGCCGAATGAGGACAGGAAGAAAGCCAGCACGGGCGCGAAATCCGCGGGAGCGAAAATCCTGAGCGGTTCAAGCCTATGGTAGAGCGACATCGTACTGAGCATCCCGAACAGGCCGAAGACGTGGTCGCCATGGATGTGTGAAAGGAAAATGGAATTCACCTTCACGAAGGAAAGATGCATCTGGCGGAAACGTTGCTGGGTGCCTTCGCCGCAGTCGATAAGGTACAAGCGCCCACGCACGCTAAGTGCCTGGGCGCTTGGATTTCTGTCAGAAAAGGGCAGGGCCGAAGCCGTGCCCAGAATGGTAAGGGTAAAGTCCATTACTTCTCGCTGCCCTTCTCAAGCTTATCCTTGAGTGCTGCGAGAGCATCGATATCGCCGAGGGTGGTTTTCTCGATGTTTGTATTGATGCGCTTTACTGCCTTCTTGGTGTTCTCGGTTTCAGCGGCAACGGCACGCTCCTTGACCTCCTGGTAGGTGCGCAGGTGGCTGAGGGAGATGCGGTGGGTGCTGCGGCGGAGCTCGATGACCTTGAACGGGAGCTTTTCGCCTACGACAGCCTGCTTGCCGTCTTCCTTGACGAGTTCACGGTTGAATGCGAAGCCGGGGACATCGCCGCCGAGGTCGATGTTGGCGCCCTTGTCGGTCATGGAAGCAATGGTGCCTTCCACGGTGATGCCGACGGGGAACTTGGCCTCGATCTCATCCCACGGATTGGGAACGAGCTGCTTGTGGCCGAGGCTGAGCTTGTGGTTGCTCTCGTCCACCTCGAGGATCTGGACCTCGATCTCGTCGCCGGTGGCAACTACCTCGCCTGGATGCTTGATCTTGTTCCAGCTGAGGTCGCTGATGTGCACGAGGCCCTCCACGCCGTCTTCCAGCTCGGCGAACACGCCGAAGTTGGTGATGTTGCGGACGGTAGCCTTATGGGTGCTGCCGACGGGATACTTGGCGATGATGTTCTCCCAGGGATTGGACATGAGCTGCTTGAGACCGAGGGACATCTTGTGGCTTTCGCGGTCGATGCTCAGGACCTGGGCCTCGACTTCGTCGCCGACCTTGAGGAATTCCTGGGCGCTGTGAAGCCTGGGGCTCCAGGACATCTCGCTTACATGCACGAGGCCTTCCACGCCGGGTTCGATCTCAACGAATGCACCGTAATCGGCGATGATGACCACCTTGCCCTTGACCTTGTCGCCGACCTTGATGTTGGCATCGAGGTTGTCCCAGGGATGCGGGGTGAGCTGCTTGAGACCGAGGGCGATGCGCTTCTGCTCGCTGTTGAAATCGAGCACGACCACCTTGATCTTCTGGTCGAGTGAAACCACCTCTTCGGGGTGATTCACGCGGCCCCAAGAAAGGTCGGTGATGTGGATGAGACCGTCCACGCCGCCGAGGTCCACGAACACGCCGTAGTTGGTGATGTTCTTGACGGTACCCTCGAGGACCTGGCCTTTCTCAAGCTTGCCGATGAGTTCCGCCCTCTTGGCTTCCTGCTCGGCCTCGAGAAGGGCCTTGTGGGAAACGACCACGTTGCGGTACTCCTGATTTATCTTGACGATCTTGAAATCAATGTTCTGGCCCACAAACTGGTCGTAGTCGCGGATAGGCTTGATGTCTATCTGGCTGCCGGGGAGGAACGCCTCGATGCCGAACACGTCCACGATCATGCCGCCCTTGGTGCGGGTCTTGACAAAACCCTTTACGATTTCGTCCTTGTCGTAGGCTTCGTTGACGCGGTCCCAGCTCTTGAGGGCGCGGGCCTTGCGATGGCTGAGGACCAGCTGGCCCTTCTTGTCCTCTGCGTTTTCTACGTAGACTTCCACCTTGTCACCAACCTTGAGGTCGGGATTGTAGCGGAATTCAGTGTTGGAGATGACGCCTTCGCTCTTACCGCCGATGGTGACGGTAACCTCGCGCTTGCCGACTGCGGTAACTTCGCCTTCGACAACCTCGCCTTCCACGACCTTGGAAAGGGTGGCGGCATAGGCCTCCTTGATTTTTTCGCGGTCTTCACCGGGTACTTCCCCGCCCTCGAAAGCTTCCCAGTCGAAGTCCTTCGGGTCGATGGATGCGTTCAGACGCGCCTTTTTGATTTCTTCGTTTTCTGCCATAATTGTAACTTGAAAAACAAACTAGTAGTTAAACATTATTTATTGTGCTCCGCGGGCATGCCCGCGCGTAAAAGCCTGCAAAGTTAGGAATAATTTCTATATT
>JAILQG010000037.1 GCA_024699055.1 Bacteroidales bacterium | reverse complement strand
TCGTTGGGCCACTTGATCCTGGGCTCGACTCCTTCCTCCAGAAGCATGTCGCAGACGGAGACGGTCGCCAAATGGGTTATGCGCACGGCCTCGCCCGAGGGCAACAATCCTTCGCGGAATTTCAGGACAAGGCTGAACGTGAGGTTCTCTCCCGCGGCGGATACCCAGCTGTGCGAACCCCGGCCGCGGCCGGCAGTCTGGTATAGGGCGGCTATCACTGACATATTGTCAAGCGTCCCGAACCGCCTTTTAGCCTCGTTGTTGGTCGAATCCAGCACTTTATGCCATTGTATGAGCGAATACCTGCCGCTTGGTTCCATATTTGTAATTAAATATTGCAAATAATTCGTATATTTGAAATCTCAGCAAAATTACAAATAATGCCGAACGACAACAACAACGACAATGGAAAAAAACGCCGCGTGGTAAAGATTAACCTGTCGTGGCTATATATCATACTGCTGGTTGGTATCGGCTGGATGCTCCTCGGCAACCGCAGCCCCCAGCCCCAGAAGATAGAATGGGCCCAGGTCAAGCAGATGATGCGTGACGGGGACATCTCCGAAATCCATTTCATCCGCAACGACTACAAGGGCAATATCACGGTCCGGCCGGACCGCCTCGGCAAATATGCCGATCTTTTCCCTCAGGGGCAGGTCCCCTCGAGATCTCCGCATTTCATTTTCCTGGTCTCCGGCTCCTTCAATGCCGAGCAGGAATTCGAGGCCCTGAACCAGGGGCTCCCCGAAGACGGCCAGGTAAAGATTGTAATGGAGAACGACTCCAAGAACTGGATGCAGTGGATTGACTGGTTCATCTTCCCGCTCCTGCTTGTCCTGATGTGGGTGTGGATGTTCCGCAGCATGAATCGCTCCATGGGCGGAGGAGGCTCGGGTCCGGGCGGTAAAGGCGGTATCTTCGGGGTCGGCAAGAGCACCGGCAAGCTAGTGGACAAGAACGAGCAGAAAGTCACTTTCAGGGATGTCGCCGGTCTTTACGGGGCAAAGGAGGAAGTGATGGAAATAGTTGATTTTCTGAAGAATCCCAAGAAATACACTTCGTTGGGCGGCAAAATCCCCAAGGGAGCGCTTCTGGTAGGCCCTCCGGGCACAGGAAAGACTCTGCTTGCCAAGGCTGTCGCCGGCGAGGCCAACGTGCCGTTCTTCAGCATCAGCGGCTCCGACTTCGTGGAGATGTTCGTCGGCGTCGGCGCCAGCAGGGTACGCGACCTCTTCGCCCAGGCGAAGGAAAAGGCTCCTTGCATAGTCTTCATAGACGAAATCGACGCCGTAGGACGGGCGCGCGGCAAGAATGTCGGCTGGAGCAGCAATGACGAGCGCGAAAACACCCTGAACCAGCTCCTTACCGAGATGGACGGGTTTGGCACGAACAGCGGTGTAATCGTGCTCGCCGCTACGAACCGTGCCGACATCCTCGACAAGGCGCTCATGCGCGCCGGCCGTTTCGACCGCCAGATCCACGTCGACCTGCCCGAAATCGGTGAGCGCAAGGAAATCTTCCAGGTGCACATGCGCGGTCTCAAGATCGCTCCCGACTTCGACCTCGACCTTATGGCCAAGCATACTCCGGGCTTCTCCGGCGCCGACATCGCCAATCTTTGCAACGAGGCCGCACTTTCCGCCGCCAGGCAGGGCAAGGATATAATCACCACGCAGGACTTCATGGATTCCGTAGACCGCATCATAGGCGGCATTGAGCGCAAGAGCGCCACCATCATGACGGATGCCGAAAAACGTACCACCGCCTTCCATGAAGCCGGCCATGCCGTGGTGGGATGGCTCCTTCCGAATGCCGATCCCGTGCTGAAGGTGAGCCTTATCCCGCGCGGACAGGCCCTGGGCCTCACCTGGAGTCTCCCCGCGGAGCGCAAGATACTCCCCAAGAGTTACATGCTCGACGAGATGTGCACCCTCATGGGCGGCCGCGTCGCCGAGGAAATCATCAACGGCGAGCCCGCTTCCGGAGCTCTCAACGACCTGGAACGCCTCACCCAGATAGCCTACAGCATGGTGCAGTTCTACGGCATGTCCGAGACGGTGGGCGAGCTTTCCTTCTACGACTCCACCGGCGCCCGCGGTTACGACTTCAGCAAGCCCTACAGTGAGAAAACGGCCGAGTTGATGGACAAGGAAGTCAAGAAACTGGTCGACGAGGTCCATGCGAAGACGACCAAGATACTCAAGGACAACATGGAGGGCTTCAACAGGGTGGCGGAACTGCTTCTCGAGAAAGAGGTCATCTTCTCCGAAGACATCGAAAACATCCTCGGTCCCAAAGCTAAGCCGTCAAATGTCTAATCTTACCCTCAGAACCCTTTCGGGAGCAGGCTTCGTGGCAATCATGCTGTGCGGCCTGCTCATCAGTCCGTATCTCTTCGCGGTTCTGGTCATCTTCATCATGACCACAATGATGATGGAGTTTTACCGCATGGCCATGGGCTCCAGGCACCCGGTATCGCGCTGGATAGCCATATCCACCGGAATCGCCGAGTTCTGCCTGCTCTTCTCGGTTTGCTTCTGGCATCTGGACATCAAGTTCACGGCCCTGCCGCTCACCCTGCTCATGGCCGTCATGATCAGTGCGATTTTCTCCGGCGGCAAGGAACACATGTCCGACTATGCATACATCCTCGCAGGTCTCGTGTATATAGCCCTTCCCATGTCGCTGTCAAATCTGGTAGCGTTCAGGGACGGGCAGTTCAACGCCCTCCTGCTCCTCAGTTTCTTTATCCTTATCTGGTTCTCCGACATTGGTGCATACGTCATCGGACGGGCTTTCGGCGACGGAAAGAAGAAGCTTGCTCCTGAAATATCCCCGAAGAAAACATGGGCCGGTTTCTGGGGCGGCATGGCTTTCTGTATCGTTGCCGCAATCGTGCTGGAACTCACCGGTATTTTCCCGTACCCGTGGTATCACTGCATCCTGCTGGCCGTCATCATTAATCTTGGCGGAGTCTGCGGCGACCTTTTCGAGAGCCTTTGGAAGAGGCAGTTCGGAGTCAAAGACTCCGGTCATATCATTCCCGGTCACGGCGGCATGCTCGATCGTTTCGACAGCACTCTGATTGCCGTGCCCCTTGGTGCCATTTACCTTTCAATCAGCGGATTACTATGAAAATAGACAAGAACTCATACGGTCTGGTCCTGTTCCTTTTCTTCTTCAACGCGCTTGTCATCTGGGCGGGTTTCCGCTTTATCCCGGTACGCTGGGTCAGCTGGGTTATCGCCGTGGTGTTCTGGCTGTTGAGCATCTTCCAGCTTGCGTTCTTCAGGATTCCTTCGCGCGAAAAGGCCGGGAACGGCAAGACGGTGAGTTCCGCCGCGGACGGCAGGGTTTCCATTGTCGACACCAGTTACGAAAATGAAGTGCTGAAAAGGGAATGCAAACGTGTCTGCGTATATATGGATTTCTTCGACGTGCACGCCAATTTCTGGCCGCTGACGGGGAAGATCTCATATTACAAGTATCATCCGGGGAAGCACTTGCTGGCTTTCAAGCCCAAGGCGTCCGAAGACAACGAGCACAGCACTACCGTAATCCGTAACGAAGACGGGCAGGAAGTGCTTTTCCGTCAGATTGCCGGCACCTTCGCACGCCGCATAGTATGCTATTCCGCAGAGGGAAACGAGGTGAGCGCCGGGGATCAGTGCGGAATCATAAAGTTCGGGTCCAGGTTGGACGTCTATCTGCCGCTGGATGCTGATGTAAAGGTGAAGGTAGGGGAGACGGTGCGCGCCATCGACAGCGTCATCGCGAATCTGCCGTAATCAGTTCCAGCAGTTTCTGCGGAGCTTCTCCTTCCGGGACGTGCCTCATGACGGGCACGTTTTTTTTGTAGATCGAGACCTTGCCGCCGCCTTCTCCGACGTATCCCCAGTCCGCGTCCGCCATCTCTCCGGGACCGTTCACGATGCAGCCCATGACGGCGATAACCAGCCCTTTCAGCCCCGCAGTCCTGGCTTTCACCTCTTCGAAAGCCTTCTGCAGGTCGTACATCGTCCGGCCGCATCCGGGGCAGGCGATGTATTCGGGCTTGTAAAAACGCCTGCGGGCTCCTTGGAGTATCTCGTCGGAAAGATAGCCGGCCAATTCGGGGCTTATCTCTTCGCCGGCGCATTTACCGCTTATGGCAAGTTCATCAATTTCCCTGCCGAGCAGGACGGGGCCCCAGTCGCATGCAGCGTCCAGGATTAGGCGTTCCCGGGAAGGAGCGTCGTATATAGCGGTTACCTTACGGTCTGCGGTTGAAGAGGATGTCAAGGACGATTTCAGGTGCCCGCCGTAGCGTTCCGAAAGGTATGCCGCAACTGGCAACTCAGCTTCGGGGTCTTCGGTAAGCGAAACCCTGACGGTGCTGCCTATGCCCTGCGAGAGCAGGGAAGCGCAGCCGATACACGACTTGATGCGGCCGGAATCGCCGTTTCCGGCTTCGGTCACACCCACGTGGAGGGGGAATACCACGCCCCTTTCCTCCATCATCTTCTCAAGCAGGCGGTAAGCTTCGACCATGACTACGGTGTTGCTGCTTTTGAGCGACACCACCACATTGAGGAAATCTTTCTCAAGGCACATCTCCAGCCATTCCATGGCCGCCTTCGCCATGCCGAGCGGGGTGTTGCCGTAGAGGCCGGTGATATAGGATCCGAGCGAACCGTGGTTGACGCCGACTCGGACGGCCGTTCCATGCTCTCGGCAGACGTCCAGGAAGCGTGCGAACTGGGCGCAGGCTTCTGCATGGTCGGGATGGAAATTGCCGGGATTGATGCGTACCTTCTCCGCTATCGATGCCATGGCGATGGCCGTCTGGGACGAGAAATGGATATCGGCAACCAACGGAGTGTCAATGCCTTGCGCGCGGAGTGCCGCCTTTATGCGGCTGAAACTCTCCACGTCCTGCATGCCGGGGACGGTGATGCGGATGAGTTCGGCTCCTGCAGCTGCGAGCCGCTTGCACTGCTGCACCGTGGCGTCAACGTCGCCGGTGTGGGTGTTGCACATGGTCTGCACAACTATGGGATGCCCGGGGCCGATGAGGACCTTACCTGCCTTTGCCGTTATTCTTTTCATGTCCGTAAACGATTTCGTATGCTTCGTTTTTAAGATCCCTGCTGGTTTTGCCGCTGCGCTTGCCGAGCTGCAGATGCACGCCCACCGTCGCATTGAGATCGAGGGGGTATGCAAAGCGGTAATAGTATTTGCCGAAATCACCCGGATTGGAGTTCGGGGCATAGATGCTGCCCCATGACCAGGCGTGACCTCCTACGTTGAAATGGATTTCCATAGGGTCGAAGACCAGGGCGAAGCCTATTCCGGCATATACTCCGTAATCCCATCTGCGGTCGTAGTCGGCAAAGCTGTTTTCAAGTCCCTCAGTCACGTAATTGCCGGTACGGGTAATGCTGAGCCTGTAGGCGAGATACGGTCCGGCGTTTATCATGAACTTGAAATGCTCGCCGTCCACATGACCGTGGAGCAGGAACGGGAGTTCCACTATGTCGTATTTCGCTTCCGTCGCGCCTTCTATCCTGTGCAGATAATGGGTTTTCGGATTCTCCACGAATTTGTAACCCTCATGCCCGTATGCGAGGCCTATCTGGAACCCGAAATAGGGGAGGAAGCCGAACATCTTCATGTACTTGGTGTAAGTAACGGACATATAATACGGGTTGTAGAGCCAGGCCTGTTTCACGTTGGGGTTGAACAACATTCTGGAAACGGTGGGACCGAAGTTCACGCCGATAAGCGAATAGTCGTTGATGAGGCGCTTTTCGGGCAGGGAGATTTCTACGGTATCGGCCGTGAAACCCTCGAAAACGGCCTCTTCCTGTGCGAAGAGGGAGAATCCGCTCAGCAGTGCAAGCAATATGGGCAGCAGTCTCTTACTCATTTCCGAACATGGCTTTAATGTCGATTTCCTGGTCCAGCTCGGCTGACTTGGGCATAGTCAGGAACTTGTCGCCCGAGAACAGGACGAACTTCACGAGTTCCGGCTGACGGTGCTCCAGCAGATTGCCGGTATCCACGACGGAGTTTTCATTGCCGTCTGAAGTGATTCTGAGGCAGTAGCGGCCTTCCTTGAGATAGGGGAAGACCAGGGTGCGGTCGGAATTGATGACGAAACTGCGCAGAGTGCCGGCCATCTTTTCGTCCAGCAGCTCGACGATATATTTGCCGTCCACTCCGGTCAATATGGCCCTGAGCGTGCTCAGGGTTTCGTCGGTGGGTAGGGATACCTTCACTTCGGTGCTGTCCGAATAGAAGCCGTCGATGTCCCTGAAGGCGCCATGGGGAACTTTCAGGAAGTACTCATATCCCTTCTGAAGTTCTTCGTCGGGCATGATGGTATATTGTCTCAGGTTGGTGCTGTCCCTTGTCACCGTGAAAGTCCCGAAGGCTTCCTTCTGCTTGGGATTCACGCTGCGGAAAACCAGGGAATCGAAGTTTTCGTAGATGATGGGAGATTTGAACTCGAGTTCGAAACCGTACTGCTCGACGCGGTCGCCGGATGCGTTCAGCTTATACACGCAGATTGTGTCTTCGTGTTCCAGGTTGCGCCTGTTCCTTTTGGAATACTTCTTCTTGAGATCGGGTTCGAGGGGAAGTTTCAGATGCTCCAGCTTTGGTGTGAGGATGCCCAGGGAGTCAGTCCTCCGGTAATTCATGAACAGGTGCAGGGTGTCGGGGAAGTCCTCGCGGGAATTCAGCCACAGTTCCAGGCTGTCCTGTGTGGTGTTGAACTGGGAGATGACCTCTTCTGCCCTGAATCCGCCGAACCAGAGGGAGTCAATCCAGGCATAGGGGGCATGGAAACTCACATAGGCCGAACGCAGGCCTGTACGGGCCTTGTTCTTGATATACTGCTGAGAGGGTTTCTCGCGGAAGAGGAGCAGCGTGTGCGCTACCCGGCGGGCCTCGCAGCCCAGAGTGTCGGTCATATCGTATTTAAGCAGCTCGGGAATCGTATCGCCTACCGCCCAGACCGGTTGCATGATGCTGTCGCTGAAGGCGATCAGATCTTCCTCTGGATCATAGATGTTGTTGTTGGAGGCATCCTGCACAGCATACAGCCTGTACAAGGTATCCCGCAGGTAGGGAAGGACGAAGTATCCCCACTTATCGGTCTTGGCGGCCACGTCGGGACGCCGCAGGAAAATTGCGGAATCGGAATGGTCGCGGTACAGCATGACCGTGGCACCGTCCACCGGCGCGAGGGTGTTGCAGTCCAGTACTACACCCGTGGTGAACAGCGTGTCTATGGTGTCGCCCGTGGAGAACACGAAGGTGAACCCCGGGAACTTGTTGTTTTCGTTGTTGTCCGAGATTCCGTCGTTCAGGTCCAGGGTGTAGGTGGTGTTGGGGGAAAGCGGTTCCTCGAACTCTATGACTAGGCTTTTGCCCTTGATCTTGCTCTTCGGCTGCTTGGCCTGGGGTGGGGAGAGGAAGATGCTCTGGGGCTTTTCTATCTTGACGTATTCGTTGAAAGTGAAGACTATCTTCCCTTTCTCGAGAGGGAAGTGCAGCACGCCCGGAAGGGGTTCGATGTTGACGATGACAGGTGGTATGGTGTCCTTCTTGCCGCCGCTGGGCGCCTGTGTGGTGTTCGCGCAGGAATGCGAGAACAACATCGGAATCAGCACCAGGGCGCTGGCAATCAGTGGGAGGAAACTGTTCTTTTTCATATGTCAGTCCTTACTATCTCGGTGATGCCGTCTATCTTGCGGAGCGCCGAAATCATGGATTCGAGGCCCTTCTTGTCCCTGACCAGAAGCTGAATGTACCCTTCGAAAACGCCGTCCTGGCCTCCAAGGTGGATTTCCTGGATGTTCAGGCCCATGTTCAGGGAGATTGTCTGCGTGATGGTGTTGAGCAGCCCCACGCGGTCGATGCCCCTGAGGGAAACCCTGGCGGGGAATTCCCTTTCAGTGATTATCATGTCGGGTACGGCCACCAGGCGGTTGCCGTGCTTGCTGGCCAGGTTTTCGGCCACCGGACAGGATTTCTTGTGAGCAATAATTATACCGTCATCCCCGAGGAAACCGATCATGGGTTCGCCGGGAAGGGGCTTGCAGCAGTCGGCGAGGACGTACTTGCCGTTCTGCATGGTGTTTACGTCCATGCTCCTGAGGACGTTGCCGAAGTCCTTCTGGTCGATTATACCCAGACCGATCCGGAAAAACAGTTCAGTCTGGTCGTTCAGCTGGGCGTATTCCAGGAACTTGCGCAGCACGTCGTATCCGGGGGCGATTCCGGCCGCATTCAGGAGGCTGTTGTAGATGTTGGCGCCCCGTTTCACTATATTGTCCCTGTCGCTCCTGAAATAGTCCATGACTACGTTCCGGGCATGCCGGGTCTGGAGGAAATGCAGCCACTCTATCTTGGGGCGGCCGCTCTCAGCAGTGATTATCTCCACCTGGTCGCCGGTCCTGAGCACGTGCGAAAGCGGCACCAGCTTCATGTTCACCTTCGCGGCGATTGCGCGGTTGCCGATGTGGGTATGGATTAGATAGGCGAAGTCGAGGGCCGTGGCTCCGGCCTGGATGCTCTTCTGCTGGCCTTTCGGAGTAAAAACCACGATGTCGGTGGTCACAAGGTCCTTATGGATGATATCAAGGAGTTCCATGGTGTTGGCGTCCTTGCTCTGCAGGATTTCCTGCACTTTGGCGAGCCAGCTGTCCATGGCGGAATCGTTCTCGGAGATGTATCCGTTGTTTTTGTAAGCCCAGTGTGCGGCGATACCGCGTTCGGCTATGTCGTTCATGCGCCTGGAACGTATCTGTACTTCCACCCAGAAGCCGGAATGGCTCATGAGGGTGCAGTGCAGGGCTTCGTAGCCGTTGCTCTTGGGCGAGGATATCCAGTCGCGGTAACGGTCCTGCCGCTGTCCGTAAAGGCTGCCGAGGATGGAGTAGATGTTGAAGGCCAGCGCCCGTTCCTTGTCGGGGGAAACCTCTCCGGGATCATAGATGATGCGGACTGCGTAAAGGTCGTAGATCTCTTCGAAGGGGACCTTTTTGGTGCGCATCTTGAACCAGATGGAATAGGGCGACTTGATGCGCTTCCTGATTTCGAATTCAAGGTCGGCCCGCTTCAGGGCGCCCTCGATGGGAGCTATGAAGCTGTCAATTTCCCTGTCGCGCAGGGCGACGTTGCGGCTGATCCGCTCGGATATCTCATTGTATGCGTCGGGCTCCTTGTATCTCAGCCAGATATTCTCCATCTCTGTCTTTATTCCGTAAAGGCCCAGTCTGTGGGCGAGGGGAATGAAGATGAACATGGTCTCGGAGAGGATCTTGTCCCGCTTGTGCTCGGGCATGAACTCGATGGTCCGGCAGTTGTGAAGGCGGTCGGCGAGCTTTATCAGCGCCACCCTGACATCGTCGTTGAGAGTAAGCAGGATGCGCTTGAGATTCTCGGCCTGGTTGCTTTCGATGTCGGCATTGCCCTGGCGGTCCTGGTTGTCCAGCACGGTCTTGATCTTGGTAAGCCCGTCCACCAGGGTGGCGATCTTGTCGCCGAACTGAGTCCTGATGTCTTCGATGGTGTACGCCGTGTCTTCCACCACATCGTGCAGGAGGGCGGCGGAGATGCTCTTGTAGCCGAGTCCTATTTCGCCGATTACGATCTGTGCGACCTCTATCGGATGGATGATATAGGGTTCCCCGGAGCGGCGGCGGACGTGCCGGTGGGCGCGGTTGGCGAAGTCGAATGCCTTCCAGACCACCTCCAGTTCCTCTTCGGAATGACAGCGGCCGCGGGCCATCTCTTCAAGCGCAAGCCATTTCCTGCGGATGAGGGCGTAATCTTTTATGGAGAACTTCGAGAAACTCATTTGTCGGATTCCCACTCGGGGATATGATAGGTGTCTAAATTCTGGTAGCCGTAGGTAAGTTCGGCGCCGTACATTATTATCTGCCAGCTGACATTCAGCCAGATGAGGAACAGGGGGATGGCGGCCAGCACCCCGTACACGGTGTTGATTCCTCCCACGAAGGTCTGGGTCTCGAGATAAAGGTACTGGAATACCACGAATACCGCAGCATCGAAGATTGCTGCCTTCAGGGCGTTTTTATATCGTACCTTGGCCGCCGGGATGAACTTGAACATGGCGGACAGGGTGAATACCGTGATCACATAGAATACCAGCCATCCCATGACACGCCAGATGACACGCCACTCGGAAGTGTCGAGGCCGATGAGTTTCGAGGCGTTGGTCGCGAATACGAGGCCGTAACTGAAAATGATGATGATGAACGGCAACAGGAACATCAGGCCGATGTAGAAACCGAAACGGGCGAGGATGTTACGGGGTATCTTGCGTATGCCCCAGACGTTGTTGAAGACCCTTTCGGTCTGGAACATGAGCCAGAGGATGGTCCATAAGAGCACTACGGCTGAAACGACTCCCACCTTGCCGGACTGGGCGACATCGATGATGTTGTTCGCCTTTTCCACCAAGAGGTCGGCGAAGGTGACGCTGGACGGCAGGACATGATGGAGGAAGAAGGTAACCGTCTGGGATAGCCCGAGACCGCCGGAAATTGCAAACAGGAAGGCGAGCATCGGGATTATCGCAAGGGTCACGAAGTAGCTCAGGGCCACGCACTGGAAACCTATATGGTTGGCCTGGAAGGTGTCCCAGGTAATGCGTACCAGCTTTATGAACCGCACGAAGCGTTTCCTGGCCTTCGAGAGGGGGCTGGTTTCGAGCGTCCACAGCTTGTCGGTGAACAGGTCCTTGAACTTGAAATCCTGTGCTTTCTCTTTCATGGCCTAAAACAGTGTGGGTTCGTCGTCAAATGGAACTGGTTTCACCGCGTCCTGGGGCAGAAGGGCCATGAAGGCCTTTTCATCGAGGACGGGAACGCCCAGCTCGGAGCATTTCCTTAGTTTTTCCGGACCTGGATTGTCCCCGGCCAGGAGGAAACTGGTCTTTCCGCTGATACTGCCGGAATTCTTGCCGCCGTGGCGGCTGATGAGCGCCTTCATGTCATCCCGGGAGATGCTGAAGGTGCCTGAGATTACGATAGTCTTGCCCGCAAGGGCTTCGGATAGGGCCTCGCTCTCCCTTTCGACCGAGAATTGGAGCCCGTGTGCGCGGAGACGCCGGATTTCAGCAGTGTGGCGCGGATCGCTGAAATACCCGGTCACGCTGTCGGCGATAACCTCGCCCACGTCGGGGACTTCAAGCAGCTGTTCGCGGGTGGCCGAGGCGATGGCGTCCATGTTGCCGAAATGCCGTGCGATGGCCCTGGCGGTGGTTTCACCCACGAAACGTATGCCAAGGGCGAACAGCACCCGCTCGAAGGGAACTTCCCTGGAAGCGTCTAGGCTCGCCCTGAAACGGCGGGCGCTCTTCTCCTTCCAGCCCTCGAGGGACAGAAGGTCATGCAGGGAAAGGTCGTAGAGGTCGGCGGGTGTCCTGGCAAGCCCCATGTCGTAGAACTGGTCTACTGTGGCCTCGCCCGCCAGCACGTTCATCGCCTTGCGACTCATGAAATGGAGCAGCTCGCCCTTTATCTGCATGGGGCAGCCGTCGGAATTGGGGCAGAACCATTTCGCCTCGTCCTCCTCTCGCACGAGGGGCGTGCCGCAGTCGGGACAGACCGTCGGGAATTCGGGTTTACGGGCGTCCGGCCTGCGCCTGGAAGGCTCCACGGCTGTAATCTTGGGAATGATTTCCCCGCCTTTCTCGACGTATACCCAGTCTCCTTCGTGGATGTCGAGGGCTTCCATCTGGCCGGCGTTGACCAGGGTGGCCCGTTTTACCACTGTGCCGCTGAGCTGTACCGGTTCGAGATTGGCCACGGGCGTGACGGCTCCCGTGCGGCCTACCTGATAGTCGATGGAAACGATGGGGGTGAGGGCCTGCTCGGCCTTGAACTTGTATGCCACGGCCCAGCGGGGCACCTTGGCCGTGTAGCCGAGGGTGCGCTGCGCCGCCATTTCGTTTATCTTGATGACTATTCCGTCGGTGGCGAAGGGGAGGAACTTGCGGTTCACGTCCCAATGGTCGATGTATTCCCTGATGCCGCTTATGTCGTTCACGAGCCTCCTCTCGCCGGAAACGGGAAGGCCCCATGATGCGGCGGCCCTGAGCGCCTCGTCGTGGCTTTCGAAATCCAGCCCGCTCTGGGCGGGAATATGATACAGGGTGCACATCAGTCCGCGCCTGGCTACTTCGGCCGTGTCGAGGAGCTTGAGCGAGCCCGATGCGGCATTTCGGGGATTTGCGAAGGGCGGCTCCTCGTTTGCGGCCCTTTCTTCGTTGAGCGCATCGAATGCTGCATAGGGCATGAGTACCTCGCCTCGGATTTCAAAATCGGCGGGGAAGTCGCCGTGAAGCTGCTGGGGGATATTGGAGATGCAGCGGGCATTCTCGGTAACATCGTCGCCCTTGATTCCGTCGCCGCGCGTGAGCGCCCTGTAAAGCGTGCCGTTGCGGTAGGTAAGGCAGATGGCAGTGCCGTCGAATTTGAGCTCGCAGCAGTAGGAAAAACCGCTCTCTAGGGTTTTCTCAGCCCGTGCGGCGAATTCTTCAACCTCTGAAATGGAATAGGTGTTGGCCAGGGAGAGCATGGGGTAGCGGTGGGGCCGCTGGACGAAGCCTTTCTGGAGGTCGCTGCCTACCCGCTGGGTGGGGGAGTCAGCAGTCAGAAACTCAGGCCATTCGGCTTCCAGGGCCTCCAGTTCATGCATCAGGATGTCGAACTCGTAGTCCGACATCGTGGGCGCATTGTCCACGTAATAGCGGCGGCTGTTCTCGGTGAGAATGCCGCGCAGTTCCTGAATCCTAGCCTGAGCCGCCTGCTTTTCCATATAACTTACAAATATAATATAAATTATCCGTGAATGTGCATTCCGGTTTTTTCAGCTGTAAATCTTGTATCGCATTTGTGAATTTCCAAATATATTTGGTATATTTGTGAGATTAATAATTCAAAGCAGATTATGAAAGATTCGATTCTCATATTGTGCGGCGGCGGTCCCGCCCCGGGCATGAATGCAGTGGTATTCACTATTGCAAAGACCTTTATGTTCAGAGGATTCCGCGTAATGGGCCTTCACGGCGGTTACAGCGGCCTGTTCTCCAAGGATCCCCAGTTCGAAGACCTCGACTTCCGCCATGCGGACGCCTATTTCAACAGAGGCGGCAGCTATCTCGCCATGAGCCGGTTCAAACCCAGCCAGGAAGACTTCGACAAGAACTTCAACCTGGGCCTGTTCACCGACAACAACATCAAGCTTCTGGTAACTGTCGGCGGCGACGATACCGCATCCACCGCCAACCGCATAGCGAAGTTCCTCAGGGAGAAGAACTACCCGATTGCGAACATCCACGTTCCCAAAACCATCGACAACGACCTTCCGCTGCCCGGAAACGCCCCCACGTTCGGCTTCAACTCCGCCCGTGACGAAGGCGCCCACATCGCCCGTACCATCTACGAGGATGCACGCACCGCCAGCAGCTGGATGCTAGTCAGCGCCATGGGCCGCAGCGCCGGCCACCTCGCACTGGGAATAGGCGAGGCCACCCACAGCCCCATGACAATCATCCCCGAGATGTTCGACCGCACCAAGATCACTCTCGACAAGATCATCAGGCTCACCATCTCGTCCATCATCAAGCGTAAGACCCTCGGCATCCCGTACGGAACCGTAATCATCGCAGAAGGCGTCTTCCACGACCTCGACCCCGAGGAAATCAAGGCCACCGGAGTCAGCATGACCTACGACGAGCACGGCCATCCCGAACTCGGCAAGATAAGCAAGGCCGTCCTCTTCAACGACATCCTCACTCCCGAGCTGCGCAAGATAGGCCTCTCCGTCAAGATGCGTCCGGTCGAAATCGGCTACGACGTCCGCTGCGTGGATCCCGTCGCCTACGACCTCAGCTACTGCACCGAGCTTGCAATGGGTGTCTACGACCTCTACTCCAAGGGTGAGACCGGCTGCATGGTTTACATCGATCCGCTCGGCGATTCGCATCCCCTGTACCTCAAAGACCTGCAAAACGCCGACGGCAAGATTCCTCCGCGCCGCGTGAACATCATGGGCGGCGTAGCTCAGAACTACTACAGGTACATCTGCCATTTCATCACGCCCGATTCATACGAGGCTGCAAAGAAGTATGTCTCCAACCCGGAGGACTACGACTTCAGGAAGATACTCAACTGGGAATAACCATCTCTCTTTAAATAACTTACAAAATGGGAAAATTCATCATCAAAACGAGGAAGGACGGACAGTTCCAGTTCACCCTCAAGGCCGTTAACGGCCAGGTCATCCTCACCAGCGAAGCTTACAAGGCCAAGGATTCCTGCCTCGCAGGCGTAGAGTCCGTAAAGAAGAACGCCGCAGAGGACAAGCGTTTCGAGGTCCTTACCGCCAAGAACGGCAAGCCTTACTTCAACCTCAAGGCCGCCAACGGCCAGGTCGTCGGCACCAGCCAGATGTATGCCTCAATGGCTACCCTCAAGAACGGCATCGCTTCCGTAAAGAACAACGCCCCTCAGGCCGAGATTATCGACGAAACCGAATAATCGACGCGTCGAAGGCCTCAGTGGTCACTTTTACATTGCCATCCTGCATCGCTGCGGGGTGGCATTTCTGTTTGACCTCCCGGGGAATGAAGATCTCTGCCTCGGCCTTTTCGTGCGAGAAATTGCAGAAGACCAGCCAGGCCTCGTCGGCGCTGTAACGCAGGAATGCGAAGTGCCTGTCGGGATTGAATCCGGGGGAATCCTCATTGCAATAGCACAGGTCCCATACCTGAAGGCCGTGCATGGCGGCGACGTGCCCGAGGATGTCGCGGTAGCGCGCCAGGATGCGGCTTTCCCTCTGCGGCAGGCGGGCTTTCTTCCCGCTCAGCTTCGCCCACAGGAGGGACAGCGTGCGCACCTTCACGAAATCGAATATGCTCGTGCGTCCTTCGGCTCCTTCCGCCGCATCTTCGCCGAGTTCCCCGCCGGCGTAAAGCAGGAATGAAGCCTCGTTGTACAGGGCGGCAAATGCGAGGGCCGCATAGCCCCTTTCCGGGCTGGACGCGAACCAGGGACTGGCCAGGCGCTGCTCGTCGTGGTTCTCGAGGAAATTGAGCATGTTCGGCTGAAGGTCCGAGAGCCGCTGCCAGTTTCGGGTGAGGGCTCGGGCGCTTTCCCGGCCTGAAAGGATCGCCCGGACACTGTCGTAAAAGCCGGATTTGTCGTAGAGAAGGTCGAATCCCAGCTCGCGTATGTAGCGCCGGTAATTCCCGAATTCGTATGCTTCGCCTATGAAGATAAAATGCGGATAACGCTCCTTTACTTTCGATATGAGCCACTTCAGGAACTCGGGCGGCACAAGCTCCACCATGTCGCAGCGGAAGCCGTCCACGCCCTTTTCTGCCCAGAATAAGGCGATTTCCAGCATCGCCTCCCAGGTGCCGGGGGCGGAATAGTCTATCTTCCGGGTGTCCTCCCAGTCGTAATCGTACCAGCCATAGGTAGGGACATCCCGGCAGAGGGCCCCGACATGGTTGGGGATGAAGTCGGTGATAACCTTGAGGCCGGCCTTGTGGGTACGCGAGACGAGAGCCTTGAACTCCTGCATGCGCCTGCGCGGATTGTCGGCCAGATAAGGGTTCACATCATGGCAGTCTGCGATGGAGTAGGGGGAGCCTGCATTCCCTTTCACGAACGGTTCTCCCATGGAATGCCTCATGATACCGGTATACCAGACGGTGTCGACCCCGAGACTCTTAAGATACTCGAACGACGGACTCTGCCAGTCGCTGAATTTGCCGTTTCCCCACAGACGGGGCAGGACCTGATAGATAACCATTATCTTCTTTTGAATTCTGAAAGCGTTATTGCGGTGGCCACGGCGACGTTGAGCGATTCTGCGGTCGGGCCGGCCGCAAAGGATGGGATGGTGAGCTTGAGCGTGACCTCCTTTTCCACTTCCGGGGAGATGCCGTCAGCTTCGTTGCCCATGACTATAAGACCCTCTTTCGAAAGGGTGGCGGAGTAGATGTCCTGCCCGCCGAGGAAGGTTCCGAACACCGGAAGCGAAGCTGCAGCAAAACTTTTGCACAGCTCGGGTAAGTTGCAGTATACCAGTCTTTTCCGGAAAATAGCGCCCATCGAGGCCTGGATTACTTTGGGATTGAAGGCCTCCACTGTGTCGGGCGACGCGTAAATGGAATCAACCCCGAACCAGTCGGAGAGGCGGAGTATGGTGCCAAGGTTGCCCGGATCCCTGACGGAGTCGAGGGCGAGGCAAAGGCCTTCCGGCTTTCCGGGGCTGGCGGGAGATGGCATGCGGACCACCGCAAGCGAGGGAGGCGGGGTGCTGAGGGAACTGATGCGGGACATCACTGCCTCACCGACATCTTCCTTCTTAACCACCTGGACAACCTCCATTCCGGAGGACAACGCCTCGGCGACCATCTTGTCGCCTTCCACCACGAACAGACCCAGGGAGTCGCGGAATTTCTTCTCACGGAGGCTCCGGATCCGTTTGATTTCCATATTGCTCAACATACAAAGGCAAATTTACAGTATTTTTCTTAAATTTGCTGAGTTTATGAAGCGTCTGTTACCGGTTTTGGCCTTTTCCCTGCTTGCCGCGGCATGCAGCACCACCCGTGTCCTCGAAGAAGGCCAGTACAGGCTTACGCGCAATGAGGTGGCCATAGAGGGCGACACTCCTCTCAATAGTTCCGACGTCACTCCCGGGATCCGGCAGAGCGCGCAGGGCTGGAACCCGTTCATATGCGTATACAACTGGTCCAGGGAGGACGGCATCTGGCACAAACTCGGAATCGCCCCGGAAGTCTACATCCCGTCCGAGAGCGAGCTTTCCGCCGACAACATCGTAGGCCGCCTGAAATATCTCGGCTATTACAATTCCACCGTCACCGTGACGGAACAGCCGAAAGGCCGGAAGATGCGCGTGAAATACACCGTGTATCCGGGCAA
>JAILQG010000109.1 GCA_024699055.1 Bacteroidales bacterium | reverse complement strand
TATTATTGGAATCCCCTGGCAGCATACGGTTCCGGTTTCATTAACTTCAATCCCGACGTCGTCAACGCCGACGGCTCCATCGGCAACTATTACGGTGCTAACGAATTCAAGGAAATCATCGACGGACAAGTATACTATTTCGTTCCTGGCACCCTCTACCAGTCCTCCTCCAGGGTCAGTCTGGGCAGCAAGAACGATGTTACGACCAATATCGGGTTCAATATCAACGACAACTTCTTCGTTGGCGTGAACCTTTCGATTCCCACCATCAACTACACCTACAGGGAAGAGTTCACAGAGGCGGCGGTAGATTCCCGGGAGTTTCCGGTAACGCCCGAGTACATGAGCGGCGGCAATCATGTGGTAGGTGCGTCCACATACTTCAAGTCCGCCAAGTACGGCTACGAGTACAACTCTTCGGCAGCGGGTATCAACGCCGCCCTGGGTTTCATCTGGCTGCCCAACGACAATCTCAGGCTGGGTGCTTCCATAAAGACTCCCACCGCCTATACGATCGACGAGAAATGGGGAATCAGGGTTGACACCTACTTCGAGGACTCCTCGCAGGACGGGTACAGCTACTCTCCCACGGCGGAGAACACCTATGAGTACCGTTCTCCCTATACGGTGGACGCCGGCATAGCCTGCACTTTCGGCACCTTCGGGCTCCTGAGCGTGGACTATGAGCTCAACGACTTCAGCGTGATGAAATACACCGAACCGTCCGACAAGCTCTTCAGCAGCGAATCCTTCTACTTCGTCAACCGCCTCAACAAGCTCTTCTGCGGGGTGTCCCACAGCGTGCGCGTCGGCGCCGAGGTGAACGTAACCCCGTACCTCGCGCTCAGGGCCGGCTACAATTTCACCACCAATCCCGAGCGCACATACACCGACACCGAGGGTTACTTCGTGGACGCGTCTTACTACGGCAACAACTTCGACTTCTACGAGAACGGCGGGGCATACCTCAAGAAGCCCGTGTACCTGAAGGCTCCCATCCAGTCCTTCTCGTGCGGTATCGGATACTATTCCGCCGGTTCGTTCTTTACGGATTTCGCCCTGAGGCGCACGATCTATCCGTATCAGAACTTCTCTCCGTACGACACCTACCTCGACGTCGGACAGGACGGGCAGCACGAGTGGGTAATCTCCCCCTGTGTACAGAGCAGGCGCAAGCTGATCGACGCGGTTCTCACATTCGGCTGGAGGTTCTAGCAAATGGAATTGACAGCCGGGCAGATAGCGAAGGCCCTGGGCGGCACGGTCGAAGGCAACCCCGACGTGAAAGTCAGTTCGTTCGCAAGGATAGAACATGGCAGGCCCGGAGCGGTAAGCTTCTACGCCAATCCCAAATACGAGCAATATGTGTATACCAGCAAGGCTTCGGTCTTGCTGGTTAATTCTGATTTCGTGCCTAAGGAAAAGGTGAATGCAGTTCTGGTGCGTGTCGACGACGCCTATGCGGGAGTGGCTTCCCTGCTGAAGCTGGTTTCCGACAAAAAGAAAAAGTACCGGAGCCACCGCGCCTTCTCGACCGCCTGGACATGCGGCATCGCCCTGAGTGCAAGGCTGGGCCGCAAAGTGTGGGTAGGCGATTACGTGAAAATCGGACGCAAAGCCCGCATCGGTGACTGCAGTATTATCCACAGCCACGTCACGGTCGGGGATGGCGTCAGGATCGGGCACCACTGCATCCTATATCCGGGAGTCGTGATTTACCCGGGCTGCGTAATCGGCGACAATGTCATCCTGCATGCCGGCGTGGTCATAGGATCCGACGGCTTCGGGAATGCCCCCCTCGCCGACGGCACATGGCAGAAGATAGAGCATCTTGGCAACGTGGTGGTGGGAAACGATGTCGAAATCGGCGCCAACACCACCGTGGACCGCGCCGAGATGGAATCCACCGTCATCGGCAGCGGCGTAAAAATCGACAATCTCTGCCAGATAGCCCATAACGTGAAGATAGGGGACAATACGGTGATAGCGGCCCAGTGCGGTATAGCTGGTTCCGCCGAAATCGGCAGGAACTGTATCATCGCCGGTCAGGTAGGGGTAGTCGGTCACCTCAAGATTGCGGACGGCACGGTGATTGCTGCCCAGTCCGGGGTAACCCACTCCATCCGCAAGGAAGGTACCACCATCATGGGCTCTCCTGCAATGGATCATGACGTATATCTTCGCAGTTACGCCAAGTTCAAGATGGCAGGAGAAGAAAAATAATGAGACAGAGGACATTATCCAAATCATACACATTTGAGGGGAAGGGGCTCCATACCGGGGCTTTCACCCGTCTTGTCCTGAAACCGGCTCCGGAGAATACCGGAATCGTCTTTGAGAGGACAGATCTCGGGAAAACGGTGCCTGCCCTGTCGGATAATGTCGCTCTCACCACCCGGTGCACCCTTCTGTCAAAGGACGGCGCATCCGTTTCAACCGTAGAGCATCTGCTGTCAGCCCTCACGGGGCTGGGCGTGGACAATGCCCTCGTACAGCTCGACGGCGGCGAAGTGCCGATCCTGGACGGCAGCGCTCTGCCTTTTGCCGCTGCCATCGCGGCTGACGGCCTGGCCGAACAGGATGCCCCCCGCCGCCATATAAGCCCGTCATTACCCCTGGAGGTGAAACAGGAATCTTCCGGAGGCTGGATCCGTATCGAGCCGGCCGACCGTTTTTCCTGCGACCTCACCGTGGATTTCGGCTCCGGCGTGCCCGGCGTGCAGACCGTCCACTGGGAGGAGGACGGCGATTATCTCCGCGAAGTTGCCCCATGCCGAACCTTCGTCTTCTTCCATGAAGTACAGGGCCTTGCCTCCCGCGGGCTCATTAAGGGGGGAGACGTGGACAATGCCATCGTCATAGTGGATCCTTCCACCCCCCAGGCAGAGGTGGACTCCCTTGCCGCCATGATGGGCCAGCCCCGTCTGGAAGTTTCCCCGGAGGGGTATCTGAGCAATGTCCGGCTCCATTTTCCCGATGAGTGTGCGCGGCACAAACTGCTCGACCTCATAGGGGACTTCCGCCTTTGTGGCGGCTTCATCCGCGCTCATGTCACCGCTTACAAGCCGGGGCATACCATTAATTCCACAGCTGTCAAAGCTGTTCTAAACTCGATTAGTTAAATGGTTGATATTCATCCTCTTGCGACTGTGAGTCCAAACGCCCAACTGGGCGAAGACGTAAAGGTGGGCCCGTATGTGTTCATCGACGACAACGTGGAAATCGGCGACGGTTCCGTCATTTATCCGCACTCCACCATCTTCCCGTATGTGAAAATGGGAAAGGGGACCAGGGTATTCCCGGGAGCGGTAGTTGGCGCCATCCCGCAGGATCTCAAGTTCGAAGGGGAAGTGAGCTGGGTCGAGATAGGCGACCACGTCACCATCCGCGAATGCGCGACCATCAACAGGGGCACCGCCGCCAGCGGCAAGGGAGTCACGAGCATCGGGGATGACACCCTGCTCATGAGCTATGTCCATGTAGCCCACGACTGCCGTGTCGGAAAGCATTGTATACTTGTGAGTTACGTGGGTATTGCAGGCGAGACGGACGTGGACGACTGGGCCATCCTGGGCGGCAGCACGGTAGTGCATCAGTTTTCCCGTATCGGCACCCATGCTATGGTGGGCGGAGGCAGTAGGGTCACCAAGGACATCCCGCCGTATTCGCTCTGCGGACGCGATCCGATCTGTTTCGCGGGCATCAATCTGGTCGGGCTTCGCCGCAGGGGCTTCGACAGCGATGTCATCCGCAATATCAAGGACATTTACGACACGATCTATTACCAGGGATTCAACATTACGGATGCCTGTGCCAGGGTTGAGGCCGGTTTCCCGCAAAGCCCGGAAAGGGATGCCATCCTCGCTTTCATACGCGAATCCAAGCGCGGGATCGTCCGGGCGAATGACATCCACGTAAAAGGCGATATCGAATAAAGTGCTTCTTTCCACCGCTTTCTGCCCTCCCGTTGAGTATTTCGCACTGCTTGCGAAAAATCCCGTCGTACAGCTCGAGGCCATGGAAAGCTACCAGAAGCAGTCGTACCGCAACCGTTGTCGTATCATGAGTGCGAACGGCCCCCTGGACCTCAGTTTTCCCGTGATTCACACGCAGTCAAAACTGATCACCTCGATAGAAGTTGATTATAGCGTGCCCTGGGTCGCGAAGATGGAGAGGGCCCTGGAGAGCGCGTATGAATCGTCCCCGTTCTTCGAATTCTACCGCGACTCCCTATTCGGGATTCTGGAGTCGGAACCTGTCCGGTTATGGGATCTCAACATTCAGATAATCAATTGGTTGTGCGAAAAGATCGGGCTGCAGGTGCAGTTCCTTCAAACGACTGACTGGGAGAAGGACGCACCGGACGATTACCGTGAGGTGATACATCCCAAACGCCCCGATACCATCCTTGAGTCCCTCGGTCTGCTGAAGCCTTACTGGCAGGTGTTCCGGGAACGATACGGCTTTGTGCCCGGCATGTCGGTGCTCGACCTCCTGTTCTGCGAGGGGCCCGATTCCATTCTTTGGCTGAGACAGTAATTAATATTTGCAGTATCGGATATTTTTTCTACCTTTGCATTGGATTTTGTGGGATAGAGGCCTCGAGGCCCCTATCTTTTTTTTGAAAAATGGACGAAAAGAAACTGAAAGAAGTGGTGGAGGCTGCGGCAAAGGAGCGCGGCTGCACCCTCGTCGGTATCAATCTCGACGACGACAACAATATCGAGGTTACGGTTGACCGCGCCGGCAATCCGGTGGAGCTCGCCGATTGCGAATTCGTACACCGTGCGGTCCTGGCTGCCTTCGACCGCGACGTCGAGGATTACGCCCTCACCGTCTCTTCACTCGGCATATCCTCCGAGGAAGCAGACCGTATGCTGACAGAAATAAACGACAAATAAATGGAAAAAGAAGAAAAAATCACCTTGATTGACGCCTTCAAGGACTTCAAGGAAGAGAAGAACATCGACCGTCCCGTGATGATGGGCGTGCTCAAGGATGTGTTCCTTACGCAGATCGCCAAGACCTTCGGCTCTTCGGACAATTTCGACGTGAACGTCAATGTCGACCGCGGAACCTGCGAAATCTGGCAGAATTTCGAAATCGTCGACGAAGTCGAGGACCCCAATTCGCAGATGACCCTCGAGCAGGTCAGGAAAGACAGCGGCGAGGACGACTATGAAGTGGGCGACGTCTACACCAAGTCCCTTCCCCTTTCCAGTTTCGGCCGCCGCGGAATCCTGAACATCCGCCAGAACCTTCAGGGCCGCATCCTGGACATCGAGAAGGCCAATGTCTACAAGAAGTACTCCGAGAAGGTCGGAGAGATTTTCTCCGGCGAGGTCTACCAGACATGGAGCCGCGAGGTGCTGATTCTCGACGATGAGGGGAACGAACTCCATATCCCCCGCGAGGAACAGATTCCCGGCGAACGTTTCAAGAAGAACGACACCGTCCGCGCCCTCATCAAGAGCGTGGAGATGCGTAACAACACTACTCCCTACATCACCCTCAGCCGTACGTCCACCGATTTCCTGGAGAGGCTCTTCGAAATGGAGGTTCCTGAGATTTCGGACGGTCTCATCACCGTCAAGAAGGTGGTCCGCGTGCCCGGCGAGCGTGCAAAGGTGGCGGTGGAGTCCTACGACGACCGCATCGATCCCATAGGCGCCTGCATCGGCGTCAAGGGCGGCCGCATCATCAGCATCGTCAGGGAGCTGCGCAACGAGAATATAGACGTTATCCAGTGGACCTCCAACAAGAAACTCCTCATCCAGAGGGCTCTCACTCCGGCCCACGTGTCCCGCATCGACATGGGCGAGACTCCCGAAGACAAGGTGAAGGTTTACATGCAGCCTGACGAGGTCCAGAAGGGTATCGGCCGCGGTGGCGTCAACGTCCAGCTTGCCGGTATGCTTGTCGACCGCGAAATCGAAGTGTGGCGTGAGGCTCCCAAGGGAGAAGTTCCCGAATTCGAGGAGGACGTCGCCCTGGACGACTTCACCAATCCCGAGTACGGCGAGACCATCGACGCATGGGTGATCGAGAGGCTCAAGAGCATCGGTTGCGACACCGCCAAGAGCGTCCTTGCAATCGATCCCGAAGAACTTGCAAAGCGCGCCGACCTCGAAGATGAGACCGTCGCCGAGGTGCGCAGCATCCTTTCAGCTGAATTTAAAGAGTAAGACAATAAAGGGGTTAGCCAATGGCAGAAATCAGAATCAACAGAATATTGCGTCAGTTCAATATCGGGCTTGACGACCTTGTGGAATTCCTCCACAAGCAGGGGGCCGATATAGAACACAGCCCGAACGCCAAGGTGTCGGAAGAATTCATGCCCGCCATCGAGAAGCAGTTCGGCGCAGACAAGAAGGCCGCACAGGAAGCGGAAGAGAGGGCCATCAAGATGTCGGATATCCTCGAACAGAGCGGACGCAGGTCCGACGAGGCCGAGGAAGAGGAGATGGAAAGCATGACCATAATCCGCACCAATACCTTCTCTCACAAGAAGGGGGAACCGAAACCCGCTCCTGCTCCCGAACCCGAACCGGTCAAGGTGCCTGAACCCGAGCCGGAGCCCGAGCCCGCTCCCGAACCGGAGCCTGCCCCGGAGCCCGAGCCGGAACCCGCACCTGCTCCTGCACCCGTTCAGGAGCCTGAACCTGAACCCGAGCCGGAACCCGTATCCGAGCCCGAGCCGGAACCTGTCGCTACGGAGGAACCCGAACCCGAGCCTGCACCCGCTCCAACCCCGGTGGAAAAAGCTGCAGAGAACGGTCCGGAACTCAAGGTGGTGGGTAAGATAGACCTCTCCCAGTTCGACAAGAAGCCCAAGAAGCGCGAACGCATCAGCAAGGGCACCCAGAAGGTGGACGTGGTGAAGGCCGGACAGAACATAGCCCGCAGCCCGAAGCGCGACAACGCCCAGGCTCAGCAGCAGAACGCCCCCGGCAAGGGGCGCCGCAGCCGCGATCGTTTCAAACCTGCCATGAGCGAGGCCGAGATGGAGGAGATGCAGAAGGAAATCCAGAAGCAGGTAAAGGAGACTTACGCCAAGATGAACGAGGTTTCCGGCAAGAACAAGTTCGGTGCGAAATACCGCAAGGAGAAGCGTGAACAGGCCGCCCAGCGTACTCAGGAGGAACTCTCCGAGATCCAGGCCGGCCAGAACATCCTCAAGGTGACGGAGTTCGTGACTGTAAACGACCTTGCCACCCTGATGAACAACACGCCTGTCAATAAAGTGATCGGCGCCTGCATGAACCTCGGTCTCATGGTTTCCATAAACCAGAGGCTCGACGCCGAGGCGCTGGTCCTGGTCGCCGAAGAATTCGGATACAAGGTGGAATTCGTGGGAGCCGAGCTCACCAACGAAATACAGGACAGCCAGGAAGCGGACAGGCCCGAAGACATGGAACCGCGTCCTCCCGTCATTACGGTTATGGGCCACGTCGACCACGGTAAGACTTCGCTGCTGGACTACATCCGCAAGACCAACGTCATCGCAGGTGAAGCCGGTGGTATTACCCAGCACATAGGCGCTTATAACGTCGAGCTCGAGAGCGGCCGCCGCATCACCTTCCTCGACACTCCCGGTCACGAGGCGTTCACCGCCATGCGTGCCCGCGGCGCCCAGATGACCGACCTTGCGATCATCATCATCGCGGCCGACGACGCCGTCATGCCGCAGACCGTCGAGGCGATCAACCATGCGCAGGCAGCAGGCGTGCCTATGGTCTTCGCCATCAACAAGATAGACAAGCCCGGAGCGCAGCCCGAGAAGATCTATCAGCAGCTTTCCCAGATGAACATCCTCACGGAGGCGTGGGGCGGTAAATACCAGAGCCAGGAAATCTCCGCGAAGAAGGGCCTGAACGTGGAAAAACTTCTCGAGAAGGTCCTCCTCGAAGCCGACCTGCTGGAACTCAAGGCCAATCCCCACAAGGCCGCAAGCGGAGCAGTCATAGAGTCTTCGCTTGACAAGGGCCGCGGCTATCTTGCCACCATACTGGTGCAGGATGGTACCCTCCGCCAGGGCGACATGCTCCTCAGCGGAAGCTATTACGGACGTATCAAGAATATGTTCAATGAGCGCGGACAGGTAGTCAAGGAGGCAGGTCCCTCCACTCCCGTATCCGTTCTCGGTCTCAACGGTGCTCCCGCCGCAGGCGAGAAATTCAACGTCATGGCCGACGAGAGGGAGGCCAAGAGCATCGCCAACAAGCGCGAGCAGCTCATACGCATCCAGGGCATCAAGACCCAGAAGCACCTTACCCTCGAGGAAATCGGCCGCCGTATCAGCATCGGCAGCTTCAAGGAGCTCAACATCATCGTCAAGGGTGACGTGGACGGCTCCGTGGAGGCCCTTTCCGACTCCCTCATCAAGCTCGGTACCGAACAGGTGCGCGTAAACGTCATTCACAAGGCGGTGGGCGCCATCTCCGAGAGCGATATCCTGCTTGCCGAGGCTTCTGACGCCATCATCATCGGCTTCCAGGTGCGTCCTTCGGTCGAAGCGCGCAAGGCGGCCGACAAGGAAGGCATCGAAATCCGCCTCTACAGCGTCATCTACGATGCCATCAATGAGGTGAAAGACGGTATCGAGGGCATGCTTGAACCCGAGAAGAAGGAGGAAGTCATTGCCACCGCCGAGGTCAAGCAGACCTTCCATATCAGCAAAGTGGGCACCATCGCCGGCTGCATAATGCGCGACGGAAAGATGGTTCCCAAGTGCCAGGTCCGCCTCATCCGCGACGGCATCGTGGTGTACACGGGCGACCTCGCCTCCCTGAAGATAGGCAAGGACGACGTCAAGGAAGTGCCTGCTGGCAAGGAATGCGGCATGAGCATCGCCGGTTTCAACGACATCAAGGAGGGCGACTTCATCGAAGCCTTCAAGATCGTGGAAATCAAGCGCACTCTCTAATGAAGAGGACAGCCGCCACGGTAGCCGCCCTCTTTCTGGGGGCTGCTGCGCTCTTCGGCCAGGCCAGGATAGGGCAGAACAGCAGGATTGTGCATGACGGTTCAGCAGACGGCGCCCGTGCGGCAGCCGTGCTGGAGCGTTATGTTTCCGAGGCCCTGGACGCCTCCCTGAAAGTGCTTCCCGTGGGTAAATCCAAAAAGGGCGATATCGTTTTAAGGACTGTCCCCGGTCTCGGGGAAGACGCCTTCCACGTGCGTACGGAAGGCGGCGCCCTGCTGCTGGAAGGCGAAGGGAAGGCGCTGGTGTATGCGGCCTGCGATTTTCTGGAGCAGGAACTGGGGATGGACTATTGGGGAGATGGCGAATACCTCCTTCCGAAAGCTGGCAAGTACTTGACCGTAAGGCAGGTAGACTGCCTGGAGAAGCCTGCTTTCAGCTACCGGCAGACTCAGTCCTATATGATGCCCAGGGTGGCGGGGACGGACAATCTGTACCGTTACTGGTACCGGCTGGAGGAACCGTCCGAAGTGTTTGTGGACAATCTGTGGGTTCATACCTTCAACCGTCTCCTGCCGGCCTCCTTATACGGAGCGGGACATCCTGAGTATTACGCCTTCTTCAACGGAGAACGGCATCCCGGCAGCGCCGGGCAGTGGTGTCTGTCAAATCCGGACGTACTGGAAACGGTGTGTGCGCGGATAGACAGCCTCTTCCGTGCCCATCCCGGCCTGAATACCATTTCCGTGAGCCAGAATGACGGGTCGGACACCTATT
This sequence comes from Bacteroidales bacterium, assembly GCA_024699055.1. Taxonomy (GTDB): domain Bacteria; phylum Bacteroidota; class Bacteroidia; order Bacteroidales; family UBA932; genus Cryptobacteroides. The sequence goes on along the minus strand of JAILQG010000109.1, from coordinate 15,556 downwards.
GCCGCTGTCCTGACTGCCAGAGAATCATAGACGAGGAAGGCTCTCCTTCAGGGCCCATGATCCGATTCGTAAACGCCATTGCCGCCCGTTTCCCCGACAAGCAGATTTCCACGCTGGCTTATCTGTTCACCATGGTGCCTCCGCGGGTTACAAGGCCGCTTCCCAACGTGAACGTCATGCTCTGCGACATCGACTGCCGCCGCCAGACTTCACTCCCCGAGAATCCTTCGGGGCAGGAGTTCATGAAATGCCTGGAAGGCTGGAGCGCCGTCACGGACAATATCTTCCTGTGGGATTACGGCATCAATTTCGACAATTACCTGTCCCCCTTCCCGAACCTGCACACGCTGGCCGACAATATGCGGATATTCGAAGACCACGGGGTGAAAATGCATTTTTCGCAGATAGGCAACACCCGCGGCGGGGACCTGGCAGAGCTTCGTCCGTACCTGGTTGCCAAACTGATGTGGAACCCGCGCGCTTCGGCGGATTCCCTGATCCGGCACTTCTGCACGGGCTATTACGGAAAGGCCGCGCCTTATATCGAGCGCTATATCAGCCTGATTGAAGGTGCCTGTATAGGAGCCGATACCGACCTGTTCATCTATGACACCCCCGTCTCATACAAAAACGGCATGCTGAGACCGGAACTGATGGCGCGTTACAACCGTCTTTTCGACGAGGCTGAAGCGGCGGTGGCCGACGATTCCCTGCGGCTCGCGCGGGTGCAGCGCTCGCGCCTGCCTCTCAAATACTCAGCCCTGGAGATTGCCAGGACCATTCCGGACCGCGACAACGCGGCTGTCGGGGCTGCGCTTGAAGATTTCGAGGCGGACGCCCGCCGCTTCGGCGTGGAGACTCTCAACGAACGCCACAATTCCCCGCTGGAGTACTGCGCCATGTACAGGGAAAGGTACCTTGGCGACGCCACTGACAATCTGGCCTATGGCTGCAAGGTCAGTTTCCTGAAGCCTCCGCATCCGCGTTACGCCGACATGGCGGCCGCTGCACTGACCGACGGCCTTTACGGCGGGAACGGCTTCCGCGAGAACTGGGTAGGCTGGGAAGGAACCGACGGCGAGATGATAATCGACCTGGGCCGGACCTGTACCGTACAGTATGTTTCGGCGGATTTCCTGCGCCAGGGCGGGGCCTGGGTGCTGGAGCCTCGGGCCATTTCCTTCGCGGTGTCGGAGGACGGTTCTTCGTACCTGCCTCTCGGAACGGTGTCCCTGCCCGAGAACCGCGACCTCAAAATCGGCTTCAGGGAGGTGTCGGTTACGGCTTCCCCAACGCAGGCGCGTTATGTGAAGATTGAGGTTGCCGGAGTGAATCAATGCCCCGAATGGCATTACGGAGTGGGCAATCCCTGCTGGTTCTTCGTGGACGAAGTGGTGGTCAGGTAAGAGGGGAGTGCCGAGCCCGGCTTTGTTGAGGTACCAGGATTCGAACCTGGACTGACAGAACCAAAATCTGCTGTGCTACCATTACACAATACCTCATTCCACCCCACGTGCATCAAATGCCGTCGGGGCGGTGCAAAGATAACACTTTTTCTTGATTCAGCGTTTTCCCTTGAAATAGTCGCTGACCATCCTGGAGCACTCTTCGGAGCTGACTCCAGGGACGACTTCGGTCTTGGGATGGAGCAGGGAGGGGGAGAACAGGCTGTAACCCCGTTTCGGGTCGGATGCGCCGTATACCAGCCTGCCCAGCTGCGCCCAGTTCATGGCGGCGGCACACATGGGGCAGGGCTCCACGGTAACGAATAACGAGCAGTCGTTTAGATACTTACCTCCCATCGCCTCGCAGGCTGCGGTGATCGCTATCATTTCGGCATGGGCGGTGGGGTCATGGAGCCTTTCAGTCATATTGTGACCCTTGGCTATGACCTTTCCGCGGCACACCACGACCGCGCCTATCGGCACCTCGTCCTCGCTTGCCGCTACGTGCGCCTCCTTAAGCGCCTCGAGCATATATTTCCCGTCTGTATCCATAGTTCCGTGAACAGAAACAAATATAGGAAAACTTTCTTGGAGTTCCGGTTAAAAAGTTTCATATTTGCAGGTAGTATGAAACTTTTCCTGCTGGACGGACACGCCCTCATCTTCAAGATGTACTACGCCTTCCTCGGAAGGCCCATGATAAACAGCAAAGGGGTAGATACTTCAATCCTTTTCGGATTTACGAAATACCTCCTGGAGCTGCTCGAGCGGGAAAAGCCTACCCATGTGGCGGTGTCTTTCGATCCTCCCGGAGGCACCTTCCGCAATAAACTCTATCCCGCCTACAAGGGCACCCGTCCGCCGACTCCGCAGCTTGTGATAGATGCGCTGGACCCCCTTGTCCACATAGTGGGCGCACTCGGCATCCCGGTCCTGATGATTCCCGGCTTCGAAGCCGACGATGTTATCGGCTCCATGGCAAAGCGCTCGGTGTCAGAGGGTTTTGATGTGTTCATGGTAACCCCCGACAAGGATTACGCACAGCTGGTGGAGGATCATATCTTCCAGTACAAGCCCGGCAAGGGAGGGGACAACGAGGTGCTGGGCCCCGCACAGATATGCGAAAAATACGGCATCAGCCGCCCGTCCCAGGTGATCGATCTTCTGACGATCTGCGGCGATGCGGCCGACAATGTCCCCGGTGTGAAGGGAGTGGGCGAGAAGGGCGCAGGCAAGCTGCTGATGCAGTACGGCAGCGTCGAGGGCATTTACGAGCACCTCGGCGAACTGACCGCCCGCCAGCAGCAGATGTTCTCGGAGGCAAAGGACCATATCGGGCTCAGCAAGACGCTGGTCACCATCAAGACGGACATTCCGCTCGAAACCACGGCGGACGACATGCGCTTCGACGCGGCGTACGGGCCCGAAATCTTCGAGCTCTTCAACCTATACGAATTCAATTCGCTCAGGCGGCACCTGAAGGCTTCTGCCGGGGCAAGTGGTGTGCCTTCTGAAACCTGTGCCACCCTCGGCACCATGAGAGGGGGGACCGTGAGCTCTGCGAACGGTGGGGTCGAGCGAAGCGAGACGGTTTCAGGGGGCAGCACCACTTGCCGTGGCGTTAAGGAAGTCGCAGATTGCGCGATAGTGCTGGACGGCGATATGCTCTATGTCGCTGACAGAAAGGGAGTTAAGAAGGGGAGCCCCGAAGAGTTCAGGAGCGTGCTGGAAGACGAAAGAAAGTCCAAGGCGGGCTTCGGCATAAAGGCGCAGATGGGCGAGCTCTCGAAACTGGGAATCAGTCTCAGGGGCCGTCTGTACGACTGCGAACTGATGCACTATCTTCTCAATCCGGAACGCTCGCACAAGAAGGAGGCGCTCATCAGCAGCTATGTCGGCATCGACATCGAGCAGGCCACGGAAGGAACGGGATCGCTGTTCGACGAGATCGACCGTCCAGACCGGAGCGAGGAGTGCAAGGCTCTCCTGCCGCTCGCTGACAGGCTCTACGCTGAACTCGACGCCTCGTCCATGAAGAAACTCTATGACGAGATAGAGGAACCCCTCATGGCAGTGCTTTCCCGCATGGAACTGTGCGGCGTAAAGATAGATCTCACTTCGCTGAAGGACTATGCGGAAAGCCTCCGCCACAGCATGCTCGAGCGCGAGAAAGAGGTTCGCGAGCTTGCCGGAGACCCGGCCCTCAACGTTTCTTCCCCCAAGCAGATAGGGGAGTTGCTCTTCGAGAGAATGAAGCTGGACCCTGCCGCGAAAAAGCCGAAGAAGGGCAGCTGGCCTACTGACGAAGAGACCCTGAGCGCCCTCGCCGACAGGAGTCCCATCATAGACGCGATCCTCGATTATCGCGGCCTGCGCAAGCTTCTGGGTACTTACATCGAGCCTTTCGCAGGCTATGTGTCCCCCGTCGACGGCAGAGTACATACCACTTTCAATCAGGCACTTACCAGCACGGGAAGGCTGTCTTCCAGCAACCCGAACCTGCAGAATATACCCGTGCGGACCGAGCAGGGCCGCGAATTCCGCAAGGCCTTCGTACCGGACGATCCAGCATCCTCCGTAATGATGAGCGCCGACTATTCCCAGATAGAACTCAGGGTGATGGCGCATCTGTCGGGGGATGAACATCTCTGCGCGGCGTTCCGGGAAGGCCGGGACGTGCATTCCGCCACCGCTTCCAAGATTTTCGGGGTGCCGGTGGAGGAAGTTACGCCCGACCAGAGGCGCATGGCCAAAACCGCCAATTTCGGCATCATGTACGGCATTTCTTCGTTCGGGCTGGCGCAGCGCCTCAAGACCTCCAGGAGCGAGGCTAAGAGTCTGATAGACGGCTACTTCGCGAGTTTCCCGGCGGTCCGTTCATTCATCGACGACACTCTGCGCAACGCCCGGGCCTCGAAATACACCGAGACCCTTTTCGGCCGCAGACGCTATATCCCCGATATAGACTCCCACAATGCGAACGTGCGAGCATTCGCGGAACGCAATGCCGTGAACGCCCCCATCCAGGGCACAGCCGCCGATATAATAAAGATAGCGATGATACGCGTGGCCGCGTGCCTCGAGGAAGAATCCCTCAAGGCACGCATGGTGCTGCAGATCCACGACGAACTGCTGCTGGAAGTGCCGAACGATGAAATAGAGCGGGTGCGTGAGATACTCGTCCGCGAAATGGAAAACGTAGTGAAACTGAATGTTCCCCTAACCGTAGAATGCAATTATGGTAAAACATGGCTCGACGCCCACTGACGAACTCATCCGGCTCGCGATAATAGGAGACGGTACGGCGTTCACGCGCCTGTGGGACACCCATATAGAGTCGCTCCGCGCTTACATACGGAGCAAGATGATATATCTGGACGACTTCTACGTGGACGACATCTGCTCGAAGAGTTTCGAGAAGGCGTTCCGGCAGATCGGAACGTACGACCCGTCCAGGAGCCAGTTCAGCACCTGGCTGATGACCATTGCCCGGAATACCGCCCTCGATACGGTGGAACACGAGAACCGCGCGCACAGGCAGGAAGTTTCGCTCGATGACGACAAGCGCACCACCATGATAGTCAGCAGGATTGAGGATACTGGCGGCAGCGCGCTGGACAACATCATCCAGGGCGAGGAGGAAGACCGGACCGAAAAGTACATCGCCGGCCTCCCAGAGCTCTACCGGGACATCGCCCGGATGCGTCTGGTGGACGGGCTGCAGTATAAAGAGATAGCTGAAGAGTTGGACATGGAGCTGAATACGGTCCGTACCCGCATCCGCAGGGCCAAGGCCATCATAGACAAGATGAAACAGGATTACAACGAAGAATAAAACATACTGAAAATGTCATTTTTAACACCTCCTCCCTTCAAGGCGGAACAGACCGGTCCTGAGGCCGATGCCCGTTACAAACGTCTCCGCCTGCAAGTATTCCTCGGAATATTCATAGGCTATGCGGGTTTCTACATAGTCCGAAAGAACTTCTCGATGGCCATTCCCATGCTGGCGCCGTTCGGATTCGAGAAGGGCGAACTGGGTATCGTGCTCTCCATGAATGCGATAGCTTACGGCATCTCCAAATTCGTGATGGCAAGCGTGTCGGATCGTAGCAATGCAAGGCGCTTCCTCCCGCTGGGCCTCATCCTGGCCGCGGTTTCGATGGCGTTCATGGTTGTTCCCATCAGGTGGATAGGAACTTCCCATAAGATGCTCGCCATCACGGTAATGGCCATCATCAACGGGCTTGTCGGCTGGTTCAACGGAATGGGCTGGCCTCCCTGCGGAAGAGTCATGACACGGTGGTTCTCCTACAAGGAAAGGGGTACCTGGATGAGCGTTTGGAACTGCGCGCACAACGTCGGCGGAGCCCTTGTGGGCCCGATGGCGGCTTATGGCGCGGTATGGTTCGGCAGCTGGCTCTACGGCACCCACGAAGAGCTGTACTTCCTTGCCGGAACTTTCCTCTTCCCGGCAGCGGTGGCTATCCTCATCGCCATCATCGCCTATTGCCTGATCCGGGATACGCCGCAGAGCTGCGGCCTTCCTTCCATCGAGAAATGGAGCGGCCACTATGCCGCCGGCTACGATGAAAAGCATGAGAAGGCCATCTCGTCCAAGGAGATATTCAAGACAGTGCTCAGCAACAGGCTCCTCTGGTTTATCGCCATTGCCAACGCTTTCATCTACATGGTCCGCTACGGCTGCCTCGACTGGGCTCCCACCATCCTCACCGAAAACGGCGTCGACCTCAAGAGCGCCGGCTGGGCTTACTTCGCATACGAGTTCGCCGCAATTCCGGGCACGATTTTCTGCGGCTGGCTCAGCGACCGCGTGTTCAAGGGACGCCGCGCCCTGCCAATCATGATTTTCATGGCGCTTATCGCTGTGGTAATCGTAATCTACTGGCAGAACATGACCAACCTGAAAGTGGTGATCTGGTGTCTTATCGCCATTGGCTTCCTGATTTACGGACCGGTGATGCTCGTGGGAGTGCAGGCGCTCGACCTGGCTCCGAAGAATGCCTCCGGTACTGCCGCCGGCCTTACCGGATTCATGGGATACGTGCTCGGCACCGCCATCCTCGCCAATGTCGTCATGGGTTATGCTTCCCAGAACTGGGGCTGGAGCTCCACCTTCATCCTGCTGCTGGCGGCCTGCTTCATCTGCATAGCCCTCATGGCCCTGACTTACAAGGCCGAGCAGAAAAAACTGGCAAGCTAGGCGGATATGCAACCCTCACCCGAGACTCGTTACGCCGCTGCGGTGGAACTCTGGAGAGAGTGGAACGCGAAGATCAATGTGATCTCCCGCAAGGACACCGATGCCATTTACGCCCACCATATACTTCATTCCCTTGCGATTGCGGAGTATTTCTCCAGATTCCATGGCGGCGGAATGGCTCCTGGCGGAACCGTGCTGGATCTCGGTACAGGAGGGGGATTTCCCGGAATACCGCTTGCCATGGAATGGCCGGAAGCGAGCTTCACGCTGTGCGATTCGGTAGGCCGGAAAGTTACGGTCGCCCGGGCGGTTTCGGAAGGTCTCGGCCTTGCCAACGTTGAGTGCGTGCAGGCCAGGGCGGAGGAGCTTCCGGGGGAGTGGGATTATGTGGTAAGCCGCGCCGTGGCACCGCTGGAGACGCTCTATTCATGGGTGAAAGGCAAATATCGCCATGGCCTCGTTTGCCTCAAGGGAGGCGATGTGAACGAGGAGGTTTCGCTGCTGCTCCGGCGTTTCGCGAAGGGCCCGAATGCCCTTGTACCGGCACAGATAAGGGTATGGCCAATATCGGAATGGCTTCAAGATGATTATTTTGCAGAAAAATTTGTAATTGAAGTCGGAAAAACTTACCTTTGCAGTCCCTTACGCGAAAATAATAAAAAGCAAGTATAATGAAACGTACATTTCAACCCTCAAACCGCAAGCGCGTGAACAAGCACGGCTTCCGTGAGCGTATGGCATCCGCCAATGGCCGCCGCGTTCTCGCAGCCCGTCGCGCACGTGGCCGCAAGAGACTTACCGTGTCTTCAGAAGACAGGTGGTAATTGATTCCTCCGGGATTAAAAAAGGCGACCGATTGGTCGCCTTTTTTCGTTTTATTTACGCTATCGTGCCGTCCGTCTCCGTCTGCCCGAATGGCGCGGCTCTCCGACTTCAGGAAGCCTGCCCTCCAGGGGCTTCAGCGCCTATGCTGCGGAACTCGGCGTCATATCCGCTTCGCGTCTAACCGCCTCAGACAGTCCTCGCATTCCGCGCCGCCTTCACTCGTCATGGCTGACCTTGGTCGGCCATCTCCTCGCAAAGCCGCCGCGGACCAGCGCTTCTTCCCCCTCCGTGCTGTCGGTGCCCGCCACCGGCTTCCTTCGTAAGTCGAGCCGAACCATCCGGCAGACGGATACAGGCGGCACAGAGCACAAAAAAAGCCACCCCGATCAAGGGGTGGTCAATTCAGGAAGGTTTGAGGCGGGAGAACGGGGCGAACTCATACACTCCCACCCCTTCCAATGCAAAGGTAATCAATATTATCTTCTCTACAAATAAAAATGCGGGCATGATGCCACCGTATCATCACTTGATTTCTCGGCCACGTAGTTGCGTATTTTTGCCGATTTTCCGATTCTCGCCGATAATCGCTATATTTACACGATGTAACCTGCAACTCCGCAAGGCTCACCGCGCAAACGACGCCGCCGTCCTGGAGGCCTACGGCTTCCCAAAAGACGCTAATGAGTCGGACATCGTCGCCCGCCTTTTCAAGATGTATCAGGAACTCGCCAAGTAAGTTAAGGAAGTAGTCATAGGCATAATAAAAAACACAGAATATGAAACAAATGCTCCTTTTTGCGGCAGCCTGCCTGCTTGCATTCACAGCCTTCGGATGCACTGAAAAAACTGATGGAAACAAAACGGAAGCACCTTCCCTCGAGGCCGTTGCCACATCGACCGCAGATATTGACGCGGCCGGCGGCTCAGTCACCATTGACATTACCTCCAACACTACATGGTATGTCTTCTCCTCCGCCTCCTGGGCGAAAGTGGAACCGTTCCAGGGCTCCAAAATCGGCAAGGTGACTGTCACCTGTGAGGCGAACACCGCCTCGACGACGCGATCAGCCATTATCACCATCTACGCCGGCACGGACTTAAATGGCGACGGAAGGATTAACGAGGACGATAACAGCGCGGGAATGAAAGTCGCCAAACAGAGCGTAAGCGTCAAACAGGCCGCTAAGAGCGCAGAACCGTAGGCTGAGTCGCAGACGGATGGTTACTTGCCGGTCGCTTTTCGAAGGGCCGGAGCAAGGGCTACCAGTAGCCCGATGAGGGCTACGCCGGCGGCGGTGAGCAGGACATCGCCCCATTGCAGAACGACGGGATAGGCGTCCACTATGAAGTTGCCCGGCATTTTCACCAGGCCCAGATGCTGCTGGAGAAGGGCCAGCACTACGCCTATCACAAGGCCGATGAGCATGCCCAGGAGCGATACCATCCAGCCTTCGAGGATGAAAATCCGCCGTATCAGGGAATCGTCGGCGCCGAGGGCATGCAGCGTGGCGATATCATCCTCCTTTTCGATTATGAGCATCGACAGCGAACCGAAGATGTTGAGCGCCACGATGACCACCACGAACATCAGGATGAGCCAGATGGCCGCCTTTTCGTAGCGCATCATCCTGTACAGGGTAGCGTGCTGCCTGTAGCGGTCGAGCACCTTGAAATCGTCGCCGGCTTTTTCCGACAGCGCCTTAGCGAAGGCCCTGGTTTGCCGCCCGGACAGCCCCGGCGCAAGCCTCACTTCGAGGCGGGACACTTCGTCGCCGCAACCGAGAAGGGAGCTCATGGTTTCGATGGGGACGATCAGGAGCCCCGCGTCCATTTCGGCATTGACGCTCAGGATGCTTCCCACCAGCATCTTTTCTTTCCTGAGCGAGGCGGTCGGATTGGAAGGGGAGAACTGCCCTTCCGTAGAAGGATAGTAAATGACGATGGGCGTACGGAAATTCGGACTGGCATTCAGCTTGGACGAGAGTTCGCTGCCTATTGCGGCGAGCGGAAGATCCCCGTCGCGGAGACTCCAATTCCCGAGCAGCAGGTGGGAGTGCATGCCGGATGACTGCACGTAAACCGAATCGACACCCCTGGCCGACGCGATTGCCTGGTTGCCCTCGTGCAGTATGAACACGTTTTCTTCCAGTACTTTGCCTACGGATGCCACTTCCTGCCGGCCCTGCAGCCATTCGAGGATTTCTCCGGAGGGTTCGAAGCGTTTGCCGGACGCGGTACGCACGATGTAATCGGCGTCGACGTCGCTCATATTGTCTTTGATAATCTTGTCGAAGCCGTTGTAGACGCTCAGGATAAGGACGAGAGCAGCCGTGCCTATCGCCATGCCGATGGCGCTTATCGCCGAAATCACATTGATGACATTGTGCGATTTGCGCGCGAAAAGGTATCTCCCGGCTATGAAAGGCGCAAGCCTCATTTCCTGAGGAGTTCTTCTATGTGCTCGGCGTAGTCGAGGGAAGTGTCGAGGAAGAAGTCGAGTTCCGGCACGATGCGGAGCTGTCTTCCTATCTTCTGGCCCAGTTCGCCGCGGATGCTCCGGTTCTGTTCCGACAGCAGATCCATCACCTTCCCCTGCTTTTCGGACGGGAAGATGCTGACGAACGCCTTGGCCACCGAAAGGTCGGGGCTTATGCGCACCTCGCTTACCGTGACCATGGCCCCGTCGAAGGCGGCCATGCCCTTGCTGCGGATAATCTCCGCGAGGTCACGCTGGATTTCCCTTGCAACCTTGAGTTGCCTTTTTGACGGAGCGCTTTCCATTCTACTTGACTATTACCAGATAATAATCCTTCTTGCCCTTCTGGCAGAGGATGTATTTGCCGTCCACCACGTCTTCGGGGGTGACGTTGCCTTCGGGCGACGTGAACTTGTCCTTGTTGAGGCTGAAGCCGTTGCCCTGGATGGCCCTGCGGGCTTCGCCCTTGGAGGCGTAGATTCCGGTTTCCACTGCCAGGAAATCGAGTATGCCGCAGGGGAGGGAGCTCTTTGCGACTTCGAAGGTGGGCACTCCGTCGAACACGTCGAGCAGGGTGCGCTCATCGAGTTTTCGAAGGTCTTCGCTGGTGCTCTTGCCGAAGAGAAGCTGCGAGGCGGCAATGGCCCGGTCGTATTCTTCCTGGCCATGGACCATTATTGTAACTTCCTTTGCCAGAAGCTTTTGCAGGACGCGCCGGCCGGGGTCGGTGCGGTGCTCGGCGATGGCGCCTTCGATGGTCTCGCGGTCGAGCAGGGTGAAAATCTTGATGTATTTCTCCGCGTCTTCGTCGCTGACGTTGAGCCAGAACTGATAGAACTGGTAGGGGCTGGTGCGCTGCGGGTCGAGCCAGATGTTGCCCTTTTCGGTTTTGCCGAATTTTCCGCCGTCCGCCTTGGTGATGAGCGGGCATGTGAGTGCGAACGCCTGCCTGTCGAGGACTTTGCGTATCATCTCAACGCCGGTGGTGATGTTTCCCCACTGATCGGCCCCGCCAAGCTGGAGGGTGACGTTGTTGTGCTCGAAGAGATACAGGAAGTCGTAACCCTGGAGGAGCTGGTAGCTGAATTCGGTGAAGGACATGCCCTCGGACGAATCGCGGCTAAGGCGCTTCTTTACGGAATCCTTGCTCATCATGTAATTGACGGTGATGAGTTTGCCGATATCACGGGTGAAGTTGATGAAGGTATAGTTCTTCATCCAGTCGTAGTTGTTTACGAGTTCGGCCTTGTTGGGGGCGTCGGAACCGAAGTCGAGAAACTTCGAGAGCTGTGCTTTGAGCGCGCTCACGTTGTGGGCCAGGGTGGCCTCGTCAAGCAGGTTCCTTTCCTGGCTCTTCATGGAAGGGTCGCCGATCATGCCGGTGGCGCCTCCCACCAGGCAGTAAGGCTTGTGGCCGCAGGCCTGGAAATGCTTCAGTATCATTATGCTTACAAGGTGCCCGATATGAAGCGAGTCTCCGGTGGGGTCTATGCCCACGTAAGCGGAGGCCGGGCCCTTCATGAGTTCTTCTTCAGTCCCGGGGGTGATGTCCTTGATCATCCCCCTCCATTTGAGTTCCTCTACAAAATTTTTCATCTCCTAATGATTTGACCTGCAAAGTTGGGCAATTATTGCTAAATTTGCAATCCGGAGAAACTTAAAACACATAAATATGCGTAAAAAAATCGTAGCTGGGAACTGGAAGATGAACACCACCGTTCCCGAAGGAATTGAACTCGCGAAGGCAGTCGCTGCAAAATCTGCCGAACTCCCCGAAAACGTAGGCCTTATCGTGGCTCCTCCCTTTACTCATCTGGCCGCCGTGGCCGAGGCTATCAAGGGCTCCAGGGTAGAGCTTTCCGCCCAGAACTGCGCCGACCACGAAAAGGGTGCCTACACCGGAGAGGTTTCCGTGGACATGCTCAAGAGCGTAGGCTGCAAATGGACCATCCTCGGTCATTCCGAGCGCCGTCAGTACTACGGCGAAACCGATGAAAAGCTGGTAGTGAAAGTCAGGCTCGCCCTCGCCGGCGGTCTCGGCGTCATCCTCTGCGTGGGCGAGAATCTCGAGCAGAGGGAGGCCGGAAAGCATTTCGACGTCGTGAAGGAGCAAATCGAGAACGTCCTCTTCAACTTTACCGCCGAAGAGCTCAAGCACATTGTCGTGGCCTATGAGCCCGTCTGGGCTATCGGAACCGGCAAGACCGCTACCGCAGAGCAGGCCGAAGAAATCCACGCCTACATCCGCAAGGTGCTTGCCGGCAAGTTCGGCAAGGAGGCGGCCGAAGACACCACCATCCTCTACGGCGGCAGCTGCAAGCCTTCGAATGCCGCTGAACTGTTCGCAATGAAAGATATCGACGGCGGCCTCATCGGCGGCGCCGCGCTCAAACCGGAAGACTTTATCGGAATTGCCCTCAGCTATTAGTGGTGTATGAAAATAGCCAAGATACTAGCCATTTTGTCCTTTGTGTGGGCGGTGCTTTCCTGTTCGAAAGAGATGAGCAGTGAAACAACAATTCAGTCTGAGACGGCTACATTCAGTTTGAAAGTCAGTATTACTGATGTGGCTAAGTATATTGCGGAAACCAGATTGTCAGATTGTACAAAGGCAGGGGAATCCACAATTGAACCTGTCCTTTTTGGACGGGACACCGTGATGTATCTCGTAAACCATGATGACGGTTGGGAGTTGATGTCTGCCAACAAACTCGCGCCTAAGGTTCTTGCCATGAGCGAAAGGGGTCACATGACACAAGCGCAATTATTTGATTGCCCGCCCCGCGCGGAATATCTGGAGCGCCTTGGCTATTTTTTTTCCAAAATAGTTTCTGAAAAAGAACTTGATCCTGATGACAGAAATAGCAATTGGTTGAACCGTTCAGAAGGGACGCGCCTTGATCCGATTTGGGTATATGTGAATTCTTTTACAACTTCGGAAACAATTGATATTCAAGAACATTTGCTGAATACCCAGTGGTACCAATACGGTCCATGGTACAGCAGAGCACCTTACAAAGATTCCACACTGACTACGCATTGTTACACTGGATGTACAATGGTGGCGGCTGCGCAGGTCCTGTATTATCTTCACGGATACATTAACAAACCGACTACTGCGTATAGCTTGAGTTCGTGCAATGCGTACGTTCCGAATGGTGATGACTCTTATTTGCTTCTGAATGACAGCAATGTTAGTTTTTCAAACAATGTCTCAAGTACATGGGCATCAATGCCTCAAAGAGTTGAGGCAGGTCATACAGATGCCGAGTATGGATGTGTGTCGACTCTTATGGTCAGGCTTGGACGATTGCTTGGCGCCAAATACTATCGAAATGGGACGGGGGTTCATCTCACGAATATTCCGACGGTTTTCAACACATCGGAGTTCTCAATACAATGTTCATTAGCTACCGATTTCAGCAAAAGCCGGATTCGCGAACAAGTTTTGGCGGAGAATCCATTAATAATGAGTGTGTATCATTCTGTGAACGATTCTTTGTATTCGGGACATTCCATAGTCGTTGACGGCTATAAAAAGGTTCGGGAAACTACAACCTATGTGTATGAAAACTCCGAAACACATCAGTTGATGTTTGATGAGGGGCTCCCTGTAATACGGGAATACGTAGGCATAAATTGGGGCTGGCTGAGCACATTCAATCAGGAGAATACCGCCGGCGCGATGACATGGTATTACTTGTCCTCCACTTTCTTTGACAATCCATACAATTATAATTGCGTATACGAAACCGTGTATGGTTTCCATTAAAAAAGCAGTTGTGATTTTTACAATCGCAGTTGAAATTAAGGACCAACATATATGTATGGAATCATGAAACATTATTTGGTGTTCATTGCACTCTTTTTTCTGGTGTATGCTTGTTCCCAAACATCCGAACCGGAGATTGTCGGCTCTACTGTTGAATTGAATGTGGCTGATATCCTTCTCCGGACGGAAGCTGAGGCTCTTCCTGAGAGTCCATACGGCAGCAGGACGACCTTGCTTCTTGTCCATGAAACATGGTCGCGGCTTAAAGACAGTTTGAGCCAGGAGAATCCCCCCTCATCCATCACCCTGATGCGAGAAAACCGAAGCATTCACATGACTTGGTCAGACGAGGCGTCCGCATTGCCGACGGAGACTGTGGCGTTTTTTCTGGAGGACAATGATCTTGCATCAGTCGTGGCAGGTTCGGCAGAGTCCTCGAAAGTAGTGACAGAACTCCTGTCCGGTATTGAGGCGGTCCCTAGCCGTTGGTATTTGTTGCCGCCACCCCCGGACAATTCACCATTGGGCGTATATCCGGAAATGACTGAGGTTGATTTGCGAAATGGGGCAGATTTTATGGTTGTGAGTGAAGGGGATTCATATATCTTCCAGGCGTGCTATCATGCTCCCGCTTTAGGCCCTGTAAAAAAGTACATCGTAAAGGACTGTTTCGACAAATCGTTTGTCCAGTATGAAGACGAATTTTTCAGTATGGAGCAAAAATCCGGAAGTGAGTATCGTTTCATCGTGAAACCTATTCCGGATTATAAAGGAGACAGCTTCTCTCTGTCGTTTTATTTCCTCCCTTCCTATTTGGACCACTACTTGCTGAGAGACGGTTCCACTACGATTGTTTGCCGTTGATGACAGAGCCCTCAGCTACTAATCGAGCATCCTGACCACGAGGCCGATATGGCCGCTGTGGCTCCAGAGCCATATCATGTCACCTTCCAGCCGCACAGTTTGGAAGGTGGCGTTTTTCTTCATGTAGATGTCTGTAGGAGTGGTCCAGGTGAGGGTGCCGGTGACTTTTTGCTCCTTCTCCGAAGGAATCTCGTCCAGCACGAGGACGAAATAGTCGGACATGTTGTCCGTGGACGCGCGGAACTCGCACCTGTCGCGGTTGAAGGAAAGCTGGCAGGTGAGCGGGTCGTATCTGAAGACGGTGTTTCCTTCCTGCTCCATGGTCACTACGTTTTTCTGGACGAACGGTTCTATGAAACGGTCGTCCACGCAGCTGCAGAGCAACAGGCATGCGAGCGATATGATGAGCGTCTTTCTCATTTCACCGTAATCTCCTTTATGAAAACGTCGTGGCTGCCGTCTTCCCAGTATACTTCCGCCCTGAGCGTACCTGATTTCTCCAGCGTGTAAAGGCCGTCCCTTCCGGCCGAGATGTTCTGCTTGTCGAAGAACCACCTGATGCTCTGCGCCCCTGAGGAATTGAATACCTGCAGGGGTATGCGGGCACCTTTTGGGAAACTGCCGTCCGAATTCCGCGGACCGTTCTTCAGGTAGATGAACGGGGAGATGCCGCTCCTCTGGGAGAGGGTGGTGCCTGTGGTTTCGCCGGAGAAGATGATGTCGCCGCGGCGGTAGACCTGAATCAGGAGGCGGTATCCGGTATTGGGCGTGAGACCGCCCAGATTGCAGCCCCAGCCGCCCTCCTCGAGTCTGCTGCCCCTGTTCCCGGCAACCTCTTTGCCGCCCGAGAAGCACTTTACCAGGCAGCTGTCCACCAGCATGTCGATCTTCTCGTCGCAGGACCAGTGCATGATGAAGGAGTTCTGGAACGGGATGCATGATAGGATGGA
>JAILQG010000036.1 GCA_024699055.1 Bacteroidales bacterium | reverse complement strand
AACATGTTCATCCGTCCGAAGAACCAGAAGGAATTCGACCAGGAGCCCGATTTCGTGGTCTACTGCGCTTCCAAGGCCAAGGTCGAAAACTATAAGGAGCTCGGCCTCCGCAGTGACACCTGCGTGGCCTTCAACGTCACTTCCCGCGAGCAGGTCATACTCAACACCTGGTACGGCGGCGAGATGAAGAAGGGCATGTTCAGCATGATGAACTACTACCTGCCCCTGAAGGGCATCGCTGCCATGCACTGCTCCGCCAACACCGACATGAACGGCGAGAACACCGCCATCTTCTTCGGCTTGTCCGGCACCGGCAAGACCACCCTCAGCACCGATCCCAAGCGCCTTCTCATCGGCGACGACGAGCACGGCTGGGACAACAAGGGCGTCTTCAACTTCGAAGGCGGCTGCTACGCCAAGGTCATCAAGCTCGACAAGGAAAGCGAACCCGATATCTACAACGCGATCCGCCGCGACGCCCTCCTCGAGAACGTCACCGTCGACAAGGCCGGCAAGATCGACTTCAACGACAAGTCCGTCACCGAGAATACACGCGTCAGCTATCCTATCTATCACATCGAGAAGATAGTCCGTCCCGACAGCCACGGCCCCGCAGCAAAGCAGGTCATCTTCCTGAGCGCCGACGCATTCGGCGTGCTGCCTCCCGTCAGCATCCTCGACGCCGAGCAGACCAAGTACTACTTCCTGAGCGGCTTCACCGCCAAGCTCGCAGGCACCGAGCGCGGCATCACCGAGCCCACTCCCACCTTCTCCGCCTGCTTCGGCCAGGCCTTCCTTGAGCTGCATCCCACCAAGTACGCCGAGGAACTCGTCAAGAAGATGAAGAAGAGCGGCGCAAAGGCCTATCTCGTGAACACCGGCTGGAACGGCACCGGCAAGCGCATCAGCATCCGCGACACCCGCGGCATCATCGACGCCATCCTCAACCACAGCATCGACAGCGCTCCCACCAAGACCATTCCGTACTTCAACTTCACCGTTCCCACCAAGCTCGAGGGAGTGGATCCCGCGATCCTCGATCCCCGCGACACCTATGCAAATGCAGAGGAATGGAACAAGAAGGCCGAAGACCTTGCCGGTCGCTTCATCAAGAATTTCCACAAATACGAAGGAAATCCTGCCGGCAAGAAGCTTGTAAAGGCAGGCCCGAAGCTCTAGTTTGAAGAACCTTGATTCCGATATTCAGTATTTGAGCGGGGTAGGCCCTAAAAGGGCTGCCCTGCTCAAGTCGGAATTAGGCATCGCCACCATAGGCGACCTTCTGCGCATATACCCGTTCAGATATATCGACCGTTCCCGCATCTACAGGATAGCCGATATCGGCGGCGACGCTTTCGTCCAGGTCAAGGCACGCGTGGTGAGCCGCACCCTGTACGGCCCCCAGAGCAGCGTGGTGCCCGCGGACGGGCCCAAGATCCTGTGGAACGCCGTCAAGCGGCTCAGCGTCATCGTGGAAGACTCTTCCGGCCAGATGGAGATGGTATTCTTCAAGGGCATACGCTGGAACTGGGAGAAGATGGTGCCCGGGAGCGTCTTCGTCTTCTTCGGAAAGCCTTCCGAGTTCAACGGGCGCTTCAACATGGTCCATCCCGAGGTCGATGCACCCCTGCCCGAAGGCTCCGTCCTGCAGAACGGTCTCACCGGAGTTTATCCCAGCACCGAAAAGCTCAGGAACGGCGGCATCACCGGCAAGGTCATGTGCAAGATGCAGAGTGCCGCTCTGGCCCTCTGCCTTCCCGAAATCCAGGAAACCCTGCCCGATTACATCCTGACGGAGAACGCCCTCTGTCCGCTGAACTACGCGCTCCGCAACATCCACTTCCCCGCAGACCAGTACGCCCTCCAGAAAGCTACCAGGAGACTGAAATTCGAAGAGCTCTTCTTCCTTCAGCTGTTCCTGCTCAAACAGAAATACATCCGCTCGCACGGCAATCCCGGGCTTTCCATGCCCAAGGTGGGAGCGGCCTTCAACTCCCTCTACAATTCCCTTCCTTTCGAGCTCACCGGAGCCCAGAAGAGGGTAATCAGGGAGATTTTCGAAGACATGAAAAGCGGCCACCAGATGAACCGCCTGCTGCAGGGCGACGTCGGTTCCGGGAAGACGATGGTCGCCGTGCTGGCAGCGCTGCTGGCCATCGACAACGGCTATCAGGCATGTATCATGGCGCCTACCGAAGTGCTCGCCCGGCAGCACTACGCGAATATCTGCAAATACCTTGAGCCCACCGGGGTGAACTGTGCGATCCTCACCGGCAGCAGTACCGCAAAGGAGAGGCGCGGAATTCACGCCGGACTCGAAGACGGGAGCATCGGCATCATCGTGGGTACGCATGCGCTGCTCGAAGACAAAGTCGTGTTCCACCGGCTCGGGCTCGCCGTCATCGACGAGCAGCACCGCTTCGGCGTCGACCAGAGGTCGAAGTTATGGGCTAAAGGACCCGCTGCCGAGGGTGGCACGCCTCTCGGAGGCAATACCCACCCCGATAGCGACCGCATAGCGCCGCACGTGCTGGTGATGACTGCTACTCCCATCCCGCGCACCCTCGCGATGACGCTTTACGGGGATCTGGATGTATCGGTGATAGACGAGCTGCCCCCGGGCCGCAAGCCGGTTAAGACCATCCTCGTCCCCGATAACAGGAAGAATACCGTATACGGCTTCATGAAGAAGCAGATCGCCCTCGGCCGCCAGGTATTCGTGGTGTATCCGCTCATCTTCGAGAGCGAAAAGATGGACCTCAACAACCTCGAGCTGGGCTACGAGGAAATCCTCAAATACTTCCCCATGCCCGACTACAAGGTGGCGATAGTCCACGGGCAGCAGGCAGGGGACGTGAAGGACTTCAACATGAAGGCCTTCGCCGAAGGCCGGGCCGACATATTGGTTTCCACCACGGTGATTGAGGTGGGCGTGGACGTCCCCAACGCCAGCGTCATGGTCATCGAGAGCTCCCAACGCTTCGGACTCTCGCAGCTCCACCAGCTCCGCGGGAGGGTCGGACGCGGCGCCGACGAATCGTTCTGCGTGCTGGTGTACGATTTCAAGACCGGCAAGGAGGCCCGCGAAAGGCTGGAACTGATGTGCCGCACGAACGACGGTTTCGAAATCGCAGAAGAAGACATGAAGATGCGCGGGCCCGGCGACCTCGAAGGCACCCAGCAGAGCGGCATGCCCATCAACCTGGCGATAGCCTCCCTCGCCCGCGACGGCGTGCTTCTGAACGAAGCCCGGGCTGTGGCGGAAAAAGTCCTGGAAGCCGACCCAAGCCTTGAGGACAGGCGCAATGCCCTGCTGGTCAAGGAACTCCGTAAAGGCAAATACGACATAAAAGATTACAGCAAAATAAGTTGATATGAGAACAACCAAATTAATCGCCGCCGCCGTCGTGCTGGCGACAATCTGTGGATGCATGAAAAAAGAAGATGAAAGCGGCTACGTAGGGCCGCAGAATGTAAAGGTCACCGACGGTGTCATGACCCCGGAAGTGATGCTCTCGCTCGGGCGCCTGAGCGACCCCCAGCTCTCCCCCGACGGCACCAAGGTGCTCTATGGCGTAAGCTACCAGAGCATCGCCGACAACAGAAGCTGCAGGAACCTCTTCCTGAGCAATCTCGACGGTACCGGCAAGGTGCAGCTCACCCGCTATGCGAAGAGCGTGAACTGCGCCCGCTGGATGCCTGACGGAAAGTCCGTTCTCTTCGTCCAGGGCGGCCAGATCTGGAAGGCTCCCTTCCTCGGCGGAAAGCTGGGCAAGAAAGTGAAGATCAGCGATGTTCCGGCCGGAGTGAGCGAATTCGCCATCTCCCCCGACGGCACGAAGATAATGTACATCTCCACCATCCATTCCGCGGTGGAGACTCCCGCCGACACGGGGCTCGACAAGGCTCAGGCCTATGCGACCGAAGACCTCATGTACCGCCACTGGGACCACTGGGTGACCGAAATCCCCCGCACCTACGTGGCTGAGCTGAGTGACGACATCACTCCTGAAAAGTCGACCGACATCCTCGGCGCCGACGAACTCTTCGAGCTTCCCACCGAGCCTTTCGGAGGCATCGAGCAGCTCTCATGGGCTCCCGACAGCAGGCATATCGCCTACTCCTGCCGCAAGCTCACCGGCAAGCGCTATGCATTCAGCACCGATACCGAGATCTACATCTACGACATCGTCTCCGGAAGCACCGTGCAGATTCCCATGCACGGAGGTTACGACACCGATCCGGTATGGGCTCCCGACGGAAAACATCTCGCCTGGATAAGCATGCCCCGTGACGGCTATGAGGCTGATCAGCAGAGGCTTATGGTCTGCGACGTGGATCTTTCCACCCCGGAATCACCAGTAGTTTCCGGCATCCGCAGGCTCGGAGAGGACTTCGACCACGACTGTGCCGGCATAGTGTGGAACGGCAACGGCGAGATCTATTTCAACGCCCTCATGAACGAGGCCGTGCAGAGCATTTTCCGCACCTCTCTCGACGGCAGGGTGGAACGTCTCACCCCGGGCGACTGGTGGAACGATTTCGGCTCCCCCTGGGCCATTAAGCCGACCGAAGAAGGCATTGAACTCTATTGCACTTACATGTCGCTCAACTTCCCCACCGAGCTGGTGAAGGTAACGCTTCCCTCGCAGGGTGAACCGTCCTTCGAGGCCGTCTCGCACGAGAACGACGCCATTTTCGAGCAGCTCGACGCCCCGACCTGCGAGAGCAGGCAGATCCGCACCGTCGACGGAAAGAGTATGCAGACCTGGGTGATGTATCCTCCCAAGTTCGACAAGAGCAAGGTCTATCCCGCCATCACCATAGTCCTCGGCGGCCCGCAGGGTTCCAACAGCCAGGACTGGAGCTATCGCTGGTGCTACCGCCTGATGGCGCAGCAGGGATACATCGTGGTGATGCCCAACCGCCGCGGCACCACCGCCTTCGGCCAGGAATGGAAGGAGGAAATCAGCGGCGACTACATCGGCCTCAACATGCAGGACTACCTCTGCGCCGCAAAGGAGCTCAAGGCTGAGCCCTTCGTCGGCAAGATGGCCTGCTGCGGCGCTTCCTACGGCGGCTACAGCGCCTACTACCTCATGGGTATACACGGCGACGTCTTCGACTGCTTCGTGGCGCACGCCGGCATTTTCGACGAGGCCGGACTCTGGTTCACCACCGAAGAGATGTGGTTCCCCAATTTCGACAACGGCGGCCTGCAGATCGCCTCTTTCGCCGACGATCTCACCATGGGCAAGAACATTGGCAAGACCGGAGAGAACGCATGGGGCGGCATAGCCCAGGCCGGCGCTCCCTACAGCAGCGCGCCCAAGGCCGTACGCCACTACACGCATTCCCCGAAAGACGGTATCCAGAACTGGCATACCCCCATCCTCTGCATCCACGGAGGCATGGACTTCCGCATCCCCTACACCCAGGGCATGGCGGCTTTCAATGCCGCCCAGATGATGGGAGTTCCCAGCAAGCTGGTCGTCTTCCCCGAAGAGAACCACTGGATCCTGCAGCCGCAGAACGCCCTCTACTGGCATCGCACCTACTTCGACTGGCTCGACCGCTGGTGCAAATAGCTTTGCCATGGACCAGCCGAAAGTACAGAGAATGCTGAGGCTGATGAAGCTGATGACCGGCAACACCACCTATACCGTGGAGGAGCTGGCAGACAAGCTTGACACGTCATACCGCAGCATATACCGGTATATCGACACCTTCCGCGAAGCGGGATTCGCGGTGCGGAAGGTGCGTACCGGCGTGTACGAACTGGTTACCATGGGACGCCGCACCCGCGACATCGACCGGCTGGTCTATTTCTCCGACGAGGAGGCCGGGATAGTGAACGGCCTCATCGAGAGTCTCGACAACACCAACGCCCTCAAGCAGAACCTCCACCAGAAACTTGCGGCCATCTACGATGTGGCCCCCGTGACGGAGTTCATCAGCCGCAAGTCCAACGCCATGAACGTGAGGGAGCTTTCGAATGCCATACAGGACCGCCGCTGCGTGATCCTGCACGATTTCAAGTCCTCGTCAGGCAACTCGAGGGACAGGCACATCGAACCTTTCGCATTCACTACCAACTACATACATATCTGGGGTTACGATCTCGAAGACGGCCGCTGCAAAATGTTCGGCATCGCCCGCATAGGCGAAGTGGAGGTGCTTCAGCAGGAGGAATGGAAACACTCGAAGGAACACCGCACCGGACAGACGGACATCTTCCGCATGAGCGGGGAACGCAATATCCACGTCAAACTGCTGATGGACCTCCATGCGCGCGACCTGCTGCAGGAGGAGTTCCCCACGGCTGCTGCGGACATCTCCCCAATGGGAGACAGATGGCTCCTCAAGACAGACGTGTCAGGCCTGAAGGGCGTCGGGCGCTTCGCGATAGGACTGGCGGATCATGTCAAAGTAGTCGATTCCCCCGAGCTCGAGGAATACATACATCATTTTATTGAATTATATTTGCAGTCATGAAACGTTTATTGCTTGTTCTTTTCGCCCTTACCTTCGCCGCCGGCTGCCTCGCACAGGTGCCCGGCGTGAAACTGGAAGACCACAAAGGCCGGCAGATCGAAAGCGGGAAAGCCATACTTGACGGCAAGACTCCCGTGATAGTGTCATTCTGGCGCAGCGACTGCATCCCCTGCATAAAGGAGCTCTCCGCAATCTACGACGCGCTCCCCGACTGGCAGGAAAAGGCTGACTTCAGGGTCGTGGCCGTGTCCACCGACGACAGCCGTTCCATCGCGAAGGCTCGCTCGATGGCCCAGGGAAAGGGCTGGACCGACGACTACGTCCTGCTCTACGACCTCAACCAGGACTTCGCCCGGGCGATGAACGTCACGCTCACGCCCCAGACCTTCATCTTCGACGGAAAAGGGAAACTGGTGTATTCTCACACCGGCTATACTCCCGGCTCCGAATCCGAACTCCTGAAAGAGATACTTAAGCTCAAGTGAAACGCATCTTCCTCATAATCACCGCATTGACGGCTATCGTCTGCACTCTGCACGCAAACGACAGCACCGCTGTGGTGAAGGCTGCGCTTGAAAGCCGCAGCAACGCCTACGTTAGCGATCCCCTCACCGGAACAGTTGAAGAGGGCAAGTGGTTCGCAAGCAACGACTACCTCAAGGTGGATTTCTTCAAAGGGCGTTTCTCCGCCGGAGTCCAGGGCGAAGGCTATTTCCCGGCTATCATAGGATATCCCTTAGAACTCAAGGGCTTTTCGCTCTCGAACGCCTATGCCGCATGGACCGACACCAACTGGTCGCTCACTGCAGGCACCATCTACGAGCAGTTCGGCAGCGGCCTGCTTTTCCGCTCGTGGGAAGACAGGAACATAGGCATCAACAACACCGTCCTCGGCGCCCGCGCAAGCTATAATCTTGCAGGCATCCTGTCGATGAAGGCCCTATGGGGCACTCCGCGTTACGGTATCGCTTTTGACAGCGGCACCTGGGTCCGGGGAGGCGACCTGGCCTTCTCACCCACGGCATTCTTCCCTGAGTCGCAGCTTTCCGTGTCGCTGGAGGCATCTTTGCTGAACACGCTCCGAAAGGCGGCGGGCACGAGCGAAACCGGCTTTTCCGCGAGGGCGAACTTCGATTGGTCGGGTTTCTTCGCCAGGCTGGAATACGTTGGCGCGGGGAACGCACAGGGCGGGAACGCACAGCTGGCCGAGCTGGGCTACAATGGCGGAAACCTGGGAGTGAACGTCAACCTGAGGCGCCTCGACTGGATGAATGCGGAGATAATCCCCGAAAAGCTTTCTCTGGTCAACCTGCTCAACTACATTCCGGCGCTCTGCACCCAATACACCTACATGCTTGCTGGCATGCATCCCTATCATGCCATGCCGGGCGACGGTCTTGTGGCCGGTGAGACCGGCGGGCAGATAGATGTCTTCTATCGCTTCCGCAGGGGCACCCCGCTTGGCGGCAAACGCGGCACGAGGGTGCATATGAACTTTTCCACCTACTACAGCATCGACGGCCCGCACTCCTACAGGCCCGCCGGGATGCTCATGCGCGACTTCAGCGCCGATATCGAAAAGTCCTTCAGTAAGAAACTCAGGCTCAACCTGCTCTACAGCCTGCAGGAATTCAGCCCCAGCTACGGCACCGACGACACCCGCAACCGCGCCCACATCCTGGTATCCGACATCCTTTACAAATTCACGGACGCCTTCTCGATGCGCGCAGAGCTGCAGTATCTCTTCACAAAACAGTACTTTTCGGTGCTCCCGCGCGAGAACGGAGACTGGGCTGCGGCACTCCTTGAACTCAACTTCGCTCCCAGCTGGAGCGTCTATTTTGCCGACATGTGCAATGTGGGCGGCACGAAAAACAACTATTACAACACCGGAGTAAGCTTCACAAAGGCTCCGTTCATGGTAAGCCTGTCGTGGGGCCGTTACAAAGCCGGATACCTCTGTTCCGGAGGCGTTTGCCGCATGGTCCCGGCCTATACGGGAGGCGGCCTGAATGTGAATATATCATTTTAACTAACCGAATATGAAGAAGTTTTACCTGTTCCTCGCAACCCTTATGGCAGTTGCATGCGTCGAAAAGCCTGTAGCCAGTACAATCGAGGCAAGCCCTTCCAGCGTCGACATAACGGCTGAAGGCGGAGAATTCGAAGTAGTGGTGAAGAGCGATTCGAAATTCGACGTCTCCGAGAAGACATCATGGATAGAACAGAAGACATGGAACGTAAGTGCCGGAGTCTCCACATATCTCTACAAAGTGGGTGAAACCGACTCCTCAGAGCCCCGGGAGGGCATCATACGCTATACCACCACCGACGGCGTCACCGCTGAAGTCCATGTGACCCAGGCAGGCGCCAGCGACGAAGCTGTCTGGCTCGACAAGGTCTTCGCCCACCGTTCCCTGCTCATGCGCTTCACCGCAACCTGGTGCGGCTACTGCCCCATGATGAACGAGGCGGCCGAGAAGGCCATGGCGGCCAATCCCGGCAAGATCGAATACGTTGCGCTGCATGACGGCTCTTCCGACCTTCCCACACCCGGCGTGAACAAGCTCGAGAACACATTCTCCGTCCAGGGTTTCCCCACCGGTATAGTAGACTGCAGGGCTGAAGTTCCGAATTACAACTCCACGGACGTCACCGCATCCGTCTTCTCGTCACTGGTCAAGGAGGCGGCTGTCGTTCCGTCGGCCACGGGCATAAAGATTTCCTCCAAAATCGAGGGCGGAAAGATTATCGCAGACATTACGGTATGCTCGAAAGTCAAGGACAATTTCCTGCTCACCGTCCTCCTGCTGGAAGACAAAATCATCCACCAGCAGGCCAGCGGAGGCGCGAACTACGAACATAACAGCGTGGCGAGGGCCTCGTTTACGGACATCGCAGGGGAAAACCTCGAGATAGGCAATCCTTCAATCAAGAAGACCAGGACTTACTCCATCGACATTCCTGCCTCGATTGCGAACAAGGACAACCTCCGCATCCTGGCATACGTGCAGAGGCCTAACGCCTCCGTCTCTCCGGCGAAATCGGTCGAAGGCGCTTACTACTACGACTACGCCGGCTATCACGTGGACAATGCCAAATCGGCCGCCGTCGGCACCAGCTCCCCGGTAGATTACGAGTAGTCCTCTACCCGGATAATGTAAAAATATTTCCGCCCCGGGTTTTTTGACGAAACCTGTCAAAATGCTGACATATCTTTGCACCGTGAACAAATAACGGAACAAAGATATGTCAGCATCAGAATTATTTTCGGCACGCAAGCAGTTCGCAGCAGAACTCGAGAACGCCAATTTCCTTCCATCCGAAGCCTCCTTCATCAGCGGAGGTTTCAGCGCCGACGCTCTCTCCTTCATAGCGGAGCTGGGGCTCGAACTTGCCTAGCGGCGGCGGATCTCCATCGCGAAGCCGCCTCCCGGGGCCATGTGCAGCGGAAGCGTCCGGCAGTTTCCAAGCGGGAACACTTCACGCTTATAGTCGGTGCCGTTCTTGTCGGCGTTTACTCCGTCGCGGAACAGTTCGGCCTCCCAGGAGCCCTCGCCAAGGAAGGAGAGGTCCACAGTGACGTCGCGTCCGTCCCAGTTGGTGATGCCTCCCACGTACCACACGTCCCCTTTCTTCCTGGCCATCACCACATATTCCCCAACCTTGCCGGCAAGCGGGAGCGTCTCGTCCCATACCGTGGGAAGTTTCGCAATGAATCCGGTGCATTCCGGCTCCTTGCGATAGTTTGAAGGTGCATCGCAGAGCATGCACAGGGGCGAATCGAAAATCATATACTCCCCAAGCTGGTGGCAGCGGGTACCCATGCTCATGGGCTCGCTCCAAACCGGATGATAATGCCCCTTCGCCGCATTCTTCATGGCGCCCTGGGTATAGTCGAGAGGCCCGGCAGCCATGCGGATGAACGGAATGCACACGTCGTACAGGGGCTGGTCCACATCGGCGGAAGTCCATTTCATATTCTCGAGCCCGAACACGCCCTCGTAGTTGACCACATTCGGGAAACGCCTGTTCAGCCCCACCGGCTTGAAAGCGCCGTGGAAATCGACAAGCAGCCGGTATTTCGCACAAGTTTCAGCAGCCCGGACGTAAAAGTCCACCATCTCCTGGTCGTCGCGGTTCATGAAGTCTACCTTGAAGCCCTTCACACCCATTTCGGAATAGTGCCTGCAGACATTGTCCATGTCGCGGTTGAATGCCCAGTAGCCCGCCCAGAGGATGATCCCGACATTTTTGGAAGCAGCATAGGACAGGATTTCCGGCATATCGATTTCCGGCACTATCTGCATGAGGTCGGCCACGCCGTCCACAGACCAGCCCTCATCGAGGATGACGTATTCGATGCCATAATCCGAAGCGAAATCGATATACGCCTTGTATGTGGCGGTATTCACGCCCGACTTGAAGTCCACGCCGGTGATGTTCCAGTCGTTCCACCAGTCCCACGCAACCTTGCCGGGGCGGACCCAGCTCCAGTCGGAACCGGGAGCGGGAGCGTCGGCCAGGCGGTAAACTATGTCATTGTCGGTGAGCTGGATATCCTCCTGCACGACGGCTACGATCCTCCAGGGGA
This sequence comes from Bacteroidales bacterium, assembly GCA_024699055.1. Lineage (GTDB taxonomy): Bacteria > Bacteroidota > Bacteroidia > Bacteroidales > UBA932 > Cryptobacteroides. The sequence goes on along the minus strand of JAILQG010000036.1, from coordinate 4,569 downwards.
AAACCTCGCCGGGAGAGCATTCCGCCAGATAATCGTGGCGGTCTTCCACCACGCCTTCCAGCATGTTGTGCCCCTCCCGTTTGACGTTATCGGGAAGCGGTGCCCAGATGCCTTTCAGCGAGTTGCCGCCCGTACCCTGAAGGTACATCCCCGGATAATTGAACAGGGAGGCCTCCATGATGTCTATCTTCTTGCCGTCCGGCACTTCAACCATCACCGGCAGCAGGCCCAGGCGTTCCCCGGACACTCCGCTCAGCGGACCGTGTTCATAGGTATTCTCGTAGGAATTGATGAAATCGTCCATGTAGGCCACGTAACTGTCCCATCCGCCGGCAAAATTGAATTCCTCACGCTCGGATGCCACCCTGAATGGCACCTTGCTCTTTGAGACGAAGCGCCAGGCGATGCAGTCGTCGTAGGCGCGCACCACAAAATCGCAGTCCTTGAAGGAAATCACAGCCTCGTTGAAATTGTCCCTGACCCGCGCCCTCTTGTAGGCGATGGCGTCGAAGGTGACGTCCACGGTACGCCTGGTGACCTTGCCGGGACGGAGGGTGCCGTATTCGGCCGCACCTACCGGTGTGATGCCCACTCGCGAAGGCAGGATGAGCGCCTGGTAGTCATAAAAGACGGAATAACTGATTCCATTGTCCGCGTTCACCACCACTTTCAGGTGGCCGTCGGGAGAAGAAAGATCGATTGTCTTGGCGGCTGCCGCAGAGGGCAGGATACTGGCGAGCATAAGCGCCGCGCCTGAAAAGAACAGTTTCAGTGTATTAAGCATAGCATTACAAAGTTAAAAAAACCGAGGGAAAAGACACAGATAAAGAAGATTTATTGTAAATTTGTAGTCCTACAGACACAAAAAACTATTTGAAATGGCTGAAAACAAAATGGATCTCAGGAAAGTCGCCATCATCGCCGGATGCGTGAGCGCAGTCTTCTCGCTGATAGCTTTCATCGCCGCTCTCTTCACAAAGAACGGCGGCATATGCCCCAGCATGTGGTTTGCTTCGATGCTGTGCATCGGCCTCTATTTCTGCCTTGCACGGCCCTATTTCACCACCGGCGGTTACAAGCTTGACAAGGCCGACAACCTGCTGTACCTCATCTTCGGTGCGGCGCTGGCGGCGCTTCTGTTCCGTCAGTTCTCCGTGCTGCCCATCGTGCTCATGGCCCTCTCGGCAGTGGCCTGCTACATCGTGGTGTTCGCCGACAAAAAACTCGAGCCCAAGGAGTATACGCTCGCCCTCGTTGGCCTGGCCGCAGCCATCTACGTGGTGTTCGGCATCCTCAACTTCGGCGGGTCCGCCTTCGGCTTCCTCGGCAGGTTACTGGTCTCCGCGGCGCTGGTGCTCTCCGCCATCTTCCTCGTGAACGACCATCTCTCCGATAAGGAGAAGGATCTGATTAAAGAGAAAGTCAAGGACGTCGGCGACAAGGCAAAGGAAGTTGCAGACAACGTGACCGAGAAGGCGAAGGAAGTGGCTGACAACGTAGCCGACAAGGCGAAGGAAATGGCCGAAGACGTGAAAGACGCCGTCAAACGTGGCGGCGGCGACGCTCCCGAAACCCCCGATAATCCCCAGGAATAACATTATGAAAGCAAAAGCGATATTAGTGATCCTCCTTGCTGCGGTCGCCGCAATGGGATGCTCCAGGAAATACATAGTAGATGGAATCTCCGTCCACACCGATGATTACCAGATCGTTCCCGCCGACTGGCAGCGCAACACCGGCGATCTCGAACCGGGCGCCTTCAACTACCTGTATGTCACCAAAGAGAACCAGTGGATAACCCCGTCAGTGCTTAATGCCGGGTCCGTACATGCCGATGTCTATGTCATATATGACACTGCCAAGAACCTCGGCGCATGGACCCCGCTGCCGTACGTCTATCCCCTTGAAATCACAGAAACCGATTCCGAAGGCCACAGCACTACCGTAATCGCCCCGGAAACCCTCCGCATGGAATGGGAAGAGGGCGCGGTCACCTTCATCCTTCAGGACCTCGACGGCTTCGATCCCCTGGACATGACATCCGTCATGACCATACGCGTGAGTGTAATAGGATATTAGAGGTCGAGCAGGGAAAGGCGCGAGCCATGGATTTCCGAAGCGCCGGTGCAGTCGATGATTGCGCCGGCGTTTTCTGCTGTCACCCCGCAGCCGGGCATGACTATGCAGCGGCCGGCTGCGATACGCGTCATCTCGGCTATTACTCCGCGGCCTTCAAATGCGTTGGCGGCACCGCCGGAGGTAAGGATGCGGTCTACGCGCAGCGAGAGTATCTCGTCCATGATTTCCTTCACCGGAACGCCGGCGGCAAGGGCCTCGTCCACGGCACGGTGGAAGGTAATCTCCAGGCCGTAAGACCGCGCGAGGGCGATGAGGTCGCGGCAGACAGGGATGTCCACCCGGCCCTCGGGAGTAAGAGCGCCCAGCACCACACCGTTATGGCCCACCTGGCCGCAGCAGGCTATCTCGCGCGACATCTTTTCCACTTCACTCGAGCTGTAGACGAAATCGCCGGAGCGCGGACGTATGAGCACGTTCACCGGAACCCCCAGATTCAGGGTCGCAAAAATGTCGGTGAAGGCGGGGGTGATGCCTCCGCATGGCAGGTCAGAGCACAGTTCGATGCGCCTGGCTCCCCGCCATACGGCCTTTCGGGCGGCGTCCACGCCGTCGCAGCATATTTCCACCAGCGGCTTCATTTCTTTTCAGGGCGGAGCTTGGCGTATTTGAGCAGAAGCTGCTTCTTGCCGTAGTCGTCGAAGTCGACCACGGCCTTCATCTCGGGAGCCTCCCCGGTAATCTGCAATATGGTGCCTCCGCCGAAGCGGTTGTGCTCGATGCGCTCGCCCTCGTACAGTTCGGTCATGGGCACGGGGACGAAGTCGGGGTCGATCACCGGTGGAGTGGCCGACGGCCTCACCACGGCAGGCCTCCCGGAGGGAGACGGCGTAGTGGCGGCAGGATAACGGCCGGAGCCGAAACGCATGGATGAACCTCCCCTGCCGGACCCGAAGCCGGTCGGGCGCTGGCCGAAAGAGCCGGACCTGTGGCCGAAGCCTCCGAACGCCGGAGCGGAATCGTCCGAAGACGCGAAGAAATCGCTCTTCGGCAGAGGATTCTGCACGTATTGCTCGTCTATTTCGCGTACGAAGCGGCTGGGAGGATTGCTCTCATGCTTGCCGTTACGCATGCGGGTAGACGCGAACGACACACAGACGCTCCTCTTGGCGCGGGTGAGCGCCACATAGAAGAGCCTGCGCTCCTCCTCTATGTCGGACGGCTTCGCCATCATGCCCCCGCCCGGGAAGAGATTCTCCTCCATGCCCGCCACGTACACGAAGGGGAATTCGAGCCCCTTTGCGGAATGGACGGTCATGAGGGCCACTTTGTTGGCGGCATCTTCCTCGTCAGTGGCGTCGACGTTGGAGAGCAGCGCCGTATTCTCGAGGAAATCAGCCAGCGTGACCACGGGGAATTCATCCTCCGGGACTTCGTTGTCAGCGAACTCGTCCTGCCTGTCCTCGATGAAAGCCTGCACCGAGTTCAGGAGTTCGTCCAGATTCGCGGTACGCGCCAGCCCTTCTATGGAAGTGTCGGCCTTGTACATGGCATACAGGCCGCTGCGGTCGGCGATCTCACGGGCGAGCTCGAAAGCGTCAGTGACGGAGGCCTTCGCCGCAAGGGCGTTTATGAGCGAGCAAAAAGCCTGGATCTTGGAGGCTGCGGCCGCCCTGAGGCCATATACGGCTTCGAGCTCGGGCATGAACACCGCCCTGAAGAGAGGAAGCCCGTTTGCGCGGGCGCACTCCGCCAGGGCTGTCAGGGACGTTCCGCCTATGCCCCTTGCCGGCAGATTCACCACCCGCTTGAAGCTTTCGTCATCGGACGGGTTCACGACCAGCTTGAAATAGGCCATCATGTCCTTGATTTCAGCCCTCTCGAAAAAGGAGTTGCCCGAATAGATCATGTAGGGGATGTTCCTGCGGCGCAGCTGCTCTTCCAGCGCGCGCGACTGGGAATTGGTCCTGTACAGGATTGCAAAGTCTTGATATCTGGCCCTTTCCCGCTGCATGCGGGAGATGATGTCGGAGACTATCATGATGGACTCATCCTGCTCGGTGTAAGCCTTGAAGAACTTTATCTTCTCGCCCTCCTCCCCAATGGAATAGCATTTCTTGGGGATGCGGCCCTCGTTGTGGGCGATCACCGAATTGGCCGCCTGCACTATGTTGGAAGTGGAGCGGTAATTGCGCTCAAGGCGCACCACGGCGCATTCCGGATAGTCTTTCTGGAAATTGAGGATGTTCTCTATCTTGGCTCCGCGGAAAGCGTAGATACTCTGGGAGTCGTCGCCTACAACGCAGATGTTGTGATGCGGGGAAGCCAGTTTCTTGAGTATGAGGTACTGGGCGTAGTTGGTATCCTGATACTCGTCCACCATGATGTACGAGAATCGCCCGGAGATGTCGGCGAGAGCATCCTTATTGTCGCGGAAGAGGATGTTCGTCTGCATCAGGATGTCGTCGAAATCCATCACTCCGCTCTGCTTCA
>JAILQG010000039.1 GCA_024699055.1 Bacteroidales bacterium | reverse complement strand
GGCACCTTCCGTCTCCTTCCAGATGCCGTAGCAGTAATCGTACATGCCGATGAGCATCTTGCTTGGCTTGATGGTGTCGCCGGCATTCAGGCGCGAGAGCTGCGAGCTCTTGTTGTAGCCGCTCAGCGTGGTGTCGATGTCTTTCAGGATGGCCTCGATGCCTTTCTGCACCTCAGCCGGGCTCGCCTTGATCCCAGCGGTGTTGTATTTCACGCTCCAGGTGCCGCCCTGCGCATACCCTTCCAGCCGCACATAGCCGCTCTGTCTCACGCAGCCCTCCAGTATGAGGGCCAGCATCAGCAGAGCCGGAAAAACGCGGTGCGGAAATCGTTTACTCATAGGTGATTACTCAAATGGAAAGGATAGATATACGGCCTCGGCGGCGGTGATGGCGGCAGTTTCGGTGCGGAGACGCGAACTGCCGAGACTCACCGGCACGAAGCCTGCGGCCATGGCGGCCTGTACCTCCGCCGGACTGAAGTCCCCTTCGGGGCCGATAAGTACGGTGACCTGCGGTGTCGCCTCCGGAGCCTTAATCTTTGCGAGCAGCTCCATGATGAAAGCCCGCGGCTTCACTTCGTCGGAACAGTAGGCAATGAGGCGGAGTTCGTCGGCGGAAGCTTCGCCCAGCCCAGTTATGAACTCCATAACCGTTTGCGGCTCAAGCAATTCTGGAATCGCGCCCTTGAGCGACTGCTTGGTGGCGGAAAGCAGGATGCGGTGGAGCCTGTCCGTCTTGAGCCCCCGGCGTTCCGACCTCTCCCCGATTCCCGGAGCGAGCGTGTCGATACCCACCTCGGTCACTTTCTCCGCCATCCACTCGTAGCGGTCGGGATTCTTGGTCGGGCACACCGCCAGGGTAAGGCGGTACTGGTGCGACCCCCAGGAGGCTTCCGAACCCACAATCCGGGCGAGGGCCGTCTGCCCGACGCTTTTTCCGTGCCTGGCCGCGCCTTCTTCTTCCTGCAACACGCAGTGGTACAGCGTGCCCCGGCCGTCGATCACGTCTATTTCGTCCCCGGGCCTGTGCCGCAGGACGCGCATGCAATGGGCGGTTTCTTCCGCCGGAAGCCGGAGGAATCCGTCAAAAACTTCGTCTGAATAAAAGATCTCCATTATGGCCGGATTATTTCAACCTCGCCGCCCGGGCCGAGTTTGATTATCTGCGAAGAACGTCCGGAGGCGCTGTCGTCGAAACGCAGGTTCCGGCCTCCTTCCAGGAAAGAATTCGGTACCACGTAGTCCACGCCGTCGAGAATCTCTTTGGAAATCTGCTTGAAATTCTCGGGCGAGGGCTCTCCGGAAATATTCGCCGAAGTGCTCACCAGCGGCGCACGAAGCTTGAAAATCAATTTGTTGCAAAAGACCGCCCCGGCACTGACGGGTTTGTTGTCCGGGCCCGGAGTCACTCGCGGAATGCGTATCCCTACCGACCCGTCTTCGGCCACTGTCGAGGGAGCCAGGCCGTAGGTGCCGGTCACCGCATCGGGGTACACGATGGTCATGGGGGAGTCGTTTACCTCTACCAGGTCGATCGCTATCGAGGGAATCTTCTTTACGTACCGGGCAACCATATCCAGGCTGTCGGCCAGCAGCACGAGCGATTTGGCCCCGCTGCGCCGTTTGAGTTCGAATACTTTCTGCACAGCGGCCTCGTTGGTCGCGTCGCAGCCGATACCCCAGATGGTGTCGGTCGGATACAGGATGAGCCCGCCGCGCTTCAGCACCGCCAGGGCTTCGGAAACTATGGAAGGAATGTCCATCTTACCACCAGTTTTGATTGAAAAGCCTGCCCCTCTTGCGCCAGCAGATCATAAGCAGCCAGCCCATCAGGGCTCCTCCCAGATGCGCGAAGTGAGCCACGCCCTCGGCCGTTCCGGTAATGCCGGTAATCAGCTCTATCCCAAGGAAAATCAGCACCATCCACTTGGCAGACAGGGTGACCGGCGGGAAAAGCAGGGTGAGCTTGCTGTCGGGGAAAAGATAGGCATAAGCCAGCAGAACCCCGTACACCGCGCCCGATGCACCCAGCGTTGGAACGTAAAGCGACGCGCCGCTGAGAGACTGCACTCCGATATGCAGGGCGGCCGCGCCGAGCCCGCACAGGAAGTAGTACACCAGGAACTTTTTGGTGCCTATGGTGCGCTCCACCACCATTCCGAACAGGAACAGGGTGTACATGTTGAACAGGATGTGCCAGAACCCGCCGTGCATGAACATGTGGGTGATTATCTGCCACCAGCGGAACAACGGCGATTCCGGGGGGAACATCGCGAACGTGCGAATCATGAAATCCTGGTTGATCAGTGTGGCCAGGAACATTATCGCGTTGACTATTATGAGGTTGACGGTCGCCTGGGGAAGCTGCCCGTAGCGCCGGGAATAGTATTGCATAATCTAGAATTTCTTTTCCAGTTCTTCAGTGCTGACTATCGTCATGATGCGTCTGCCCGAGGGGGTGAGTTCGGAGTTCTCGCAGGCGAATAAAGCGTTTATAAACGTTTGCGCCTGGGCGGAAGTCGTGGGGACATCGGCGTTCAGCGAGCCCAGGGTGGCGATTTTTGCCGCTATCGAGGCATTAACCCGGTCGGAGAGCCCGCCGGTGTCGTCCGACAGGATGAGCGTCAGGTCCTGCACCATCTGCTGCACTTTTCCGGGTTCGCAGGAGAAGCCTTCCGGCACTCCGTTCACCACCACGGTGTCGTTCCCGAAGCCGGTGATGTCGAAGCCCACGGCCGAGAGCTGCGGAGCCTTGTCGTCGAAAAGCAGCCGTGCGGCCGGGCCTACCTGCACCGAAACCGGGAAGAGGGCCTGCTGCGTGACGTGTTCGCTGCGGCTCAGCGCCTTCAGCGTGCGTTCGTAGACTATCCTTTCGGCAGCCCTTCTGATATTGACGACCAGAAGGCCGGAGGCCACGGGAGATACGATATACTTGCCCTTGACCACAAGTGCGTTGGGCTGGAATTTCTCTTCGAAGAGCTTTTCCGCGGACTGGCTGCGGGGGTTGTACTGCTGCGGGGCAGGAGCCTCTCCGGAATGGGTTTCAAAACCCAGGTTCACCGCGAACGGGTCGTAGTCTGTGTCGAGCTTCAGGGCGGGTGCGGTCACCGGCCCGTGCACATCCTCATAGTGCTTGCCGATGTGGGGCATCTGGATGCTCTGGGCGGCATCGAAATCTATCCCTCTGCCGTACGCATTCCGCCCGAGCGTCTCCTTCACGCAGGCGTAAAGTATCTGGAAGATGACGTTGTCTTCCTCGAACTTGACCTCGCTCTTGGTGGGCGAGATATTGACGTCGACCGAATGCGGATCTACCTGAAGCCAGATGAAATACGACGGCGTGAGACCTTCGGGGATGAACTCTTCATAGGCCTTTATCACCGCCTTGTGCAGGTACGGGCTGCGGAAATAGCGCCCGTTGACGAAGAAGTACTGGTTGCCGACCGTCTTCCTGGCGCTCTCGGGCTTGCCCACGAAACCCGAAATGCTTGCGACCGTGGTCTCGGCAGAGAGGTCTGCCAGGTCGCTTGCCACCGAAGAGCCCATCAGATCCAATATCCTGAATTTCAGCGATTTGGCCGGCCTCATCACGAATAGGTCGCGGCCGTTCGAGCTGAGCGAGAAGCCGACGTCGGGACGGGTCAGCGCCACGCGGGTGAACTCGTCCACTATGTGTTTCAGCTCGACGTTGTCGGATTTGAGGAACTTGCGCCGGGCCGGGGTGTTGTAGAAAAGGTTGCGCACGGCGAAATTGCTGCCCGTGGGTGCGGCGACGGAGGAAGTCTTCACGCTGCCGCCTCCGCTGATGACCACCTGAGTGGCGGTTTCATCTGCTGCACGCCTGGTTTTGAGAGTTACTTCCGCTACCGCGGCGATGCTGGCCAGCGCCTCTCCCCTGAAGCCGTAACTGTCTATGGCATTGAGGTCTTCGGCCGATGAGATCTTGCTGGTCGCGTGCCTTTCGAAGCAGAGGACGGCGTCGGAGGGGCTCATGCCGCTGCCGTTGTCGATGACCTGAATGAGCGTGCGCCCGGCGTCGGCGATGACCACCGTCACCTGAGTGGCGCCGGCGTCCACGGCATTTTCCATCAGCTCCTTCACCACGGAAGCGGGGCGCTGCACCACCTCTCCCGCGGCGATCATGTTGGAGACCTGCGCCGGAAGTACCTTCAGTTTACCCATTATTGCTGCGCGAACAGATAGGGGTACAACTTGAGGATGAAGAACATAAGCGCAATCACGAGGATGATCGTGACTACGGTGATTATGGTCTGAACCCTCTTCATGGGCTTGTCGAGGCCGTTGGTCTTGCTGTCCCTGAATGAGCCGCGGATGTAGCTTCCTGGCTTGTATTCCTCTTTTTCGCCGCTTCCGTCGACCTCGCCGAAATACCTGCGGAGCTTGTCCTTTTCAGGATCGTAATATATGGGCTTGTGGTCGAACACCCGGTGCTCGCCTCTGCCGTAGAAATTGAATAATGCCATAGCTTACAAAAGTAAGAAA
>JAILQG010000025.1 GCA_024699055.1 Bacteroidales bacterium | reverse complement strand
GAGCCTTTTCGGCCGCACCGGCGTCTTCACGGCCAAGGAGCTCGAGGCCCGCAACGAAGTGAACTGGAACCGCTACGTGAAGAAGGTGCAGATAGAGGCGCGGGTGATGAGCCGCATGGTCACCAACCATATTATCCCGGCCGTGCTCGAGTACAAGCGCCGGCTGCTGGAGGGGCTCTCGCTCGAAAAGAACGTGTTCGGCCCCAGCCTTCACGATGCTTCCGCCGAAGAGATAGTCCGCACCATAGTTTCGGAGCTGGCGGTGCTGCGGTCCGACACAGCCGCGCTCGACGAGGCCGTGGAACAGGCAGAGCTGATTGAAAATGACTTCGAAAAGGCCGTGGCCTACCACGGAATCGCGGAATTGATAGAAGAGACCCGCAAGCCGGTCGACCGCCTCGAGGAGATTACCGACAATGCCATCTGGCCGCTTCCCAAGTACCGCGAAATCCTGCTGATCAGCTAGTTAAGCTTCTTTTTCCGAGAGCTCGAGCCAGCGGGTTTCCATGGCATCGAGCAGGGGGCCTATTTCGCCGAAACGCGCAGATGCTTTCTGAAGCGCCTGATAGTCGAGCGTCCCGCCGTTCATCTGCGAGGTGAGTTCCGCCTTTTCGGCGGTGAGGGCCTGGATGTCCGCTTCGAGTTGCTCCATCTCGCGTTTCTCCTTGAAACTGAGCCGCTGCGGCTTCGGAGGTTTCGGCACGGCCTGGACCGGTTTCGGGCTTTTGGGCCGGCTTTCTTTCCTGCGGTTTTTCTCCAGTTCGCGGTATTCCGAGAAAGGACCCACGTAGTCCTTGATGCCGCCGTCGCCGGTGAAGACCAGCAGATGGTCGGCCAGCCTGTCGAGGAAATGGCGGTCGTGCGATACCATCAGGAGAGTTCCCGCGTATTCCGAGAGATACTCTTCCAGCACGTTCATGGTCACTATGTCGAGGTCGTTGGTAGGCTCGTCCAGGATGAGCAGGTTCGGCTGCTGCATGAGGATGGTGAGCAGGTAAAGCCGGCGCTTCTCGCCGCCCGAGAGCTTGCTGATGCGGGTGTTCAGCATGTCGTGGGAGAAAAGGAAACGCCCCAGCAGGCGGATGTCAGGCACCGTTTCGAGTACCGTCTGCCCTTCGCTGAAATGCATGCCTTCCTGCCTGTAGAGCCCCACCTTCAGCGATTCTCCGCGCTCTATGGTTCCGGAAAGGGTGCCGCCGTCGGGAATGGTGCCGGCCAGGACGTTGATGAAGCTGCTTTTTCCCACGCCGTTCGGCCCTACTATGCCTACCTTCTCGCCTTTCTGGAAACTGTAGGTGAAATCGCGCACTATGGGCTTGTCTCCGTAGCTGAATGAAAGGTGCTTGCAGTCGATGACCTTGTTGCCGAGCCTGGCGCTCCCGGCGATTTCGCTCATGTCCACGGTTCCAGTCCTGTAGACGGCTTCGGCGCGCTCCCGGAGGCGGTAGAAGTTCTCTTTCCGGTATTTGGCCTTTCCGGTGCGGGCGCAAGGGGTGGCGTGCATCCATTCCAGCTCGCGGCGGAGCAGGTTGCGTACCTTGTCGGTTTCGGCGTCGTAGTTTTCGATGCGTTCCTGCCGCTTCTCGAGGTAGTTCTCGTAATCGCCTTTGTATGTGTAGATTGCGCCGTGGTCGAGCTCCATTACGGTATTGCAGACACGGTCTAGGAAGTAGCGGTCGTGGGTCACCATGAGGAGCGTCCTGCGGGAGCTGCCAAGCAGCGATTCGAGATATTCGATGGCGTCGATGTCGAGGTGGTTGGTAGGCTCGTCCAGGATGAGGAAGTCGGGCTCGGCGGCGAGTAGGGCGGTAATGGCCACGCGCTTCACCTCGCCTCCCGAGAGCTGTCCCATGGGGACTTCGGGGTCGGGGAGGGAGAAGTTGGTGAGATGCTTCACGATGCGCCTCCGGTACTCTTCCATCTGCGCGGAATCGAGGTGCCCGGTCCAGGCGGAGCTGCCGGAAAGGATCTGGTCCATGATGCTCTTTTTCGGGTCGAAAGGGTAGTCCTGCTCCAGGAAAGCGATGCGTATGTCTTTGAGGAACAGTATTTTACCCCCGGAATCGCTGTGGTCTTTGCCCGACAGGATGCGCATGAGCGTGGTCTTGCCGGTGCCGTTGGGGGCGATGAGGGCGATTTTGTCACCCTCGTTTACGTTGAAGCTGATGTCCTCGAACAGGATTTTGGGCCCGTACGACTTGGAAATATGCTCTATCTGGAGGAAGCTGGGCATAGGAATGCCTTTTGGATTTCAGGGACGGCGTCCAGTTTCTCCCAGCCGAAGAACTGGATTCCGTTTTCCACGTATGGCTTCTTCCCGAAATGGCCGTAGGCGGCGGTGGGGGCGTAGATGGGGTTCTTGAGCCCGAAACGGCGGATGATGGCGGCGGGGGTGAGGTCGAAAAGCTCGCCCAATTTGGTCGCGATCTGCGCGTCGGTTTCGGAAACCGCCCTCACGGAGCCGGCCACGCGGGAGGCGTTGCCGACGTGCGCCGTGCCATAGGTGTCCACGAAGATGCTCAGCGGCTTTGCCACCCCGATTGCGTATGAGAGCTGCACGAGGCATTCGTCGGCCACCCCTGCCGCGACCAGGTTCTTCGCCAGCCAGCGGGCGGCATAGGCAGCGCTGCGGTCCACCTTGCTCGGGTCTTTGCCGCTGAAGGCGCCGCCGCCGTGGGCTCCGCGCCCTCCGTAGGTGTCCACTATTATCTTTCTGCCTGTGAGGCCCGTGTCGGCCGCAGGGCCGCCTTCCACGAACTTTCCGGTAGGGTTGACGTAGAGGATGAGCTTGTCGTCGAACAGGGCCTGCAGGTCTGCGGGCAGCGATTCTATGAGCCTGGGCAGCACTATGGTGCGGACGTCCTTTTCGATGCGCTCGTGCATGACTTCGTCGGACGGGTCGAAGGGGTCGTGCTGGGTGCTGAGAACCATGGTATGAACGCGCACCGGCATGTGGGTGTCTGAGCTGAACTCTATTGTGAACTGTGCCTTGGAGTCGGGCCGCAGGTACGGCATGGCGCTGCCGGAATGGCGTATGTCGGCAAGGATCTGCAGCACGGAATGCGACAGATACAGGGACAGCGGCATGTATTCCGGGGTGTCCTTGCAGGCGAAACCGAACATCATGCCCTGGTCGCCGGCCCCCTGGTCTTCGGCGGCAGCCCTGACGACTCCGCGGGCGATATCGCCGCTCTGCTCGTGAATGGTGGAGATGACTCCGCAGGAGGCGGCGTCGAATCCGTATTCGGCTTTTGTGTAGCCTATCCTGCTGATGGTGGCCCTGACGACTGCGGGGATGTCGACGTAGGCATGTTGCGAGGCGACTTCGCCGCCTACTATCACCAGGCCGGCCGTGCAGAAGGTTTCAACGGCTACGCGGGCCTCTGGATCCTGCCTGAGGAATTCGTCTAGAATGGAATCGGAAATCTGGTCCGCGACCTTGTCGGGATGGCCCTCCGAGACGCTCTCGGAGGTGAAAAGATAGTTGTTCATTTTAGCATTTTTTTTGTGCGGGGTTGCAAGCGGT
>JAILQG010000105.1 GCA_024699055.1 Bacteroidales bacterium | reverse complement strand
TGCGACATTCCAAAACTTTTTGCCCATACGGCTGCAAAGGTAATGATATTCTGCCAATTTTCATTAAATTTGTACTTCAACGCTATCACCCATGAAATCCATCCTCGGCATCGGCAACGCCCTCACCGACATTCTGGCCATACTGCCGGACGACACTCTCCTGAGGCAATACCATCTTCCCCTCGGAAGCATGCAGCACGTAGACATGGAAACCGGAGACCGCATCTGGGAATCCCTCAAGGAAGTAGGCGTCAAATACGTTCCCGGCGGATCCGCCGCCAACACCATCACCTGTACCTCCATCTTCGGCATGCCTTCCGGCTACATAGGCAAGATCGGCAACGACGAACTCGGCCAGCTCTTCAAGAGCACCATGGAGCAGTTCGGAGTGAAAACCACCATGTTGCTCAGCCCCAAGTCGTCGGGCCGGTGCATGGTCTTCATCACCGGAGCCAACGCCGAGCGCACCTTCGCCGATTACATGGGCGCCGCTCTCGACATGGGTCCCGAAGACCTCAAGGAAGAGTATTTCCGGGGTTACGATTATTTCCATATAGAAGGCTATCTGGTTCAGAATCAAGATCTTATTGCACGTGCCGTGCAAATGGCCAAGGCGGCGGGCTGTCTCATCTCGATCGACATGGCCTCCTATAACGTGGTGGAAAGCAACGACGCCTTCCTCCACAACCTGGTGGACAAATACGTGGACGTGGTCTTCGCCAACGAAAGCGAAAGCCGCGCCTTCACCAAGTGCGAAAAGCCCGAAGACGGCCTCAGGGAACTCTCGAAGATGTGCAGCATAGCCGTGGTGAAAGCCGGCAAGGACGGCAGCTGGGTCCGCAGCGGCGAAGAGCAGCATTTCATTCCGGCATGGCCGGCCAACCCCGTCGACGGCACCGGCGCCGGCGACACCTACGCCGCAGGCTTCCTCTACGGCCTTGCCCAGGACCTTCCGCTGAAGACCTGCGGCGAGATAGGCAGCATCATAGCCGCCAAAGTGGTGGAGGTGGTCGGCACCAAGATAGATATCCCGCGCTGGAGAGAAGCCAAACTCGAAATCCGCGACCTCATAGACAAGTGCAATGGCTGATACTTTCCTTTCCCGCACGCAGAATGCGATAGTGCTTCTGGACGCCGACGCCCCCGACTTCGCCGAGGCCGCGCTGGCGGCAGAATCGTTCTTCCGCGGTAAAGGCATCTCCATGCGGCTCAAGGCCGTCCATAAAAAACGGTTTATCTGGTCCCGCCGCAAGGTCGACCTCTTCATTTCGCTTCTCCCCGCGCCGTCGTGGCACCTTTCATGGGTCGCACGCTCCAGCAAGGCCAAAGTCAAGGCAGGGCGCTTCCAGCTCAGGCACGGCAAGGTCTTCGACATCGTGGTCAGTGACCCGGCCGGCAGATCCTTCCCGCAGACGGAAGTGTTCAGGCAGATTACCTATATTCTGAGTACGATACAATGAATTTCCTCAAAGCCGCCGCAGATGGCCTTAAAGGCTTCAGCATGGGAGCGGGTGTGTTCCCGGGCGTATCCGCCGGCACAATCGCCCTCATGACCGGCATATTCCAGCCGCTCATCGATTCACTCAACGCCCTCCTTACGGTCGCAAACTGGAAAATGCTCTTCAAGGGCGACGTCAAGGGCTTTTGGAAAGCAATCAACGGACAGTTCCTGGTGGCCGTCGGAATCGGCATGATACTGGGCTTCCTCATCCTTGCAAGGGTGGTGAAATGGGCACTCGACTATTATCCGATACCGGCCTGGTCGTTCTTCTTCGGGCTCATTCTGGTGTCCACGATCTGGCTTCTCGCCGACATCAAGGGCTGGAAATTCACCGACGTGCTGTGGCTCGCCCTCGGCATTGGCATAGGCGTATCGCTCTGCCTTGTGAAGCATCCCGACCAGAACAATCCCAATACCGCGCTCTGGTATACCTTCCTCAGCGGGGCGCTTGCGGTATGCTCCATGATTCTTCCCGGCATCGCCGGCAGCTTCATATTGGTGATGATGGGGAACTTCAACTACATGCTGGACGTGCTCAACGGCACGGTGTCACATGTGCTCGGAGGCTCCGGCACCGCCCAATGGGGAGCTCTGCTGGTTTTCGTTTCCGGCTGTATAGTGGGGATAGTCGCTTTCTCGAAGATTCTCCACTGGCTGCTTGACAGGCACGGGAAGCCCACGATGCTGGTCCTCTTCGGCTTCGTGCTCGGTTTCCTCGTGGCCATCTGGCCCTGGGCCGACAAAGTGTCCATCGCTGCGGCGCAGCTTCGGCGCGCGGGCGACATGGCCGGGGCAGAGGCCATCAAACTGGCAGGCGTCGTTCCCGGAGACATGGTCCTCGACACCCAGATTCCCTGGGCGGCAGCATTCTTTGTCATCGGCGCCGTGCTGGTTGCCGTACTTCAGATTTTCATCTCCCGCAAGAAAAAAGCGTGACGGCCCTGCATAAAACGCAGAGCCGCCACAGTAAACGGACGCGACAGCCGGCCTACGCCTTTGCGAGCAGTTCGGCCACTATCTTGCGCATTTCGGGATAATTGTCCTCCATGCTGCGGAGCAGGGCCATTTGGCTGCGGGTGCGCACAAGGTTGTGCTCGGGATACTTGACCTTGTAATAGACGTCCCCGTCGATGTAGTCCATCAGGAACCTGAGCACCTGCTCGTAGGTGATGTACAGCGGCGCGAAGGCCATCCATTCCTTCTCGGATTCGCTCAGGGTAGCCTTCCTTTCCGACAGGTAGCCGTCCATGTAGGCCTCGTACATGTCGAGCCTTATCCAGACCTTGGAATAGTCGGGATCGTCCTCGACGGTATTGTTGGCATATGAACGGATGGCATCTCCCACGTCATTGAGGGAAGTGCTGCTCATCACGGTGTCGAGGTCGATCGCGCAGAGCACCTTGCCGGTGGCCTTGTCGAAGAGGAAATTGCTCAGCTTGGTGTCGTTGTGGGTGACGCGCATGGGCAGCACGCCGTCTTCGACCATCTTCCAGAAATCCAGCATCTCCTTGCGCCTGCCTTCGATGAAGGCGATTTCTTCGGAAAGGCCGTCTTTCCTGCCGGCCTTGTCAGCCTTGAGGGCCTCGTCCCACTGCACAAAACGCCAGCGGATGTTGTGGAAGCCCTTTATGACCTCGGCGAGAGGCTTGTCGAAATCGGAGAGGAGGGCCTGGAAATGCCCAATGCCCAGACCGCCCTGGCGGGCCATGTCCGGAGTGGAAGCAATGTCGTTGGTGACAGTGTCTTCAATGAAGAGGCAGACCGCCCAGAACTCCCCGTCCGGGGTCTGGAAGTAGTATTTGCCGTCCGTGGTGGGAATCACGGTGAGCGTCTCGCGCAGCGGATCCTGCACCTTTTTCTTGATGTGGGTGGTAACCGCCACGATATTGTCCATCATAGCCGGAACGTCCGGGAAGACATACTTGTTCTTGCGCTGAAGGATGTACTTCCGCGGGCCGTCGGTCTTGACCACGAAGGTGTCGTTGATGAAGCCGTCACCGAGGGGCTTTACCTCGACAGCCTTGCCGTCGAGGGCGAAATGCCTGATAATCTCGAGAGTGTCCATAGCTCTACTCTGCGAAAGCGTAGGAGAAACCGTTTATCTTCTTCCACTGACCACGGGTGAAGTCGGGGACCTCGACCGGCGCGCCGTCGTGCTCCATGGAGATGGCGGAGAGCTCGCTGATGCAGCACCATTCCGCAAGGTCATATACGTCCATGTCGAGCGGCAGGCCGTTGCGGAGGCAGTAGATGAGCCTGTAGTCCATGATGAAGTCCATTCCGCCATGGCCGCCCACCTGCTTTGCAAGGGCTTCAAGTTCGGGAGTGAGGATGGGGTTGCGATGCTGCTCCATGAATGCATCCAGCTCATCGCCCATGATGGTCTTTTCGCCCTGCAGGTTCTGGTAGTCGATGGAACCTCCGTCCATGGACTCCTCGCGGAAGCAGAGCTGACCTACAGGATACTTGGCGGCATAACCGTCGGTGCCGACCAGCTGATACATGCGGCTGTACGGGCGCGGGGTCATGACATCGTGCTCGATGAGTATGGTCTTGCCGTTTTCGGTCTTGATCATGGTGGTGGAGACATCGCCGTTGGCGAACTTTTCAGGATTGGCGCCACCCCTTGCGGCAACGTGCTTGGGGCCGTTGTATGCCTTGGTGTCGAGGGCGACGAGGGTCTTGAGCCTGTCTCCGCGGTGGATGTTCAGCACCTGGCAGACGGGACCGAAACCGTGGGTGGGATAAACGTCTCCGCGATGGGTCTGGTTGAAGTCGAGCCTCCAGTTCTTCCAATATGCACTCCAGTAGGGATCGAGATTGTGGCAGTAAGAGCCTTCGGCGTGGATGACTTCACCGAAGAGGCCTTCCTGGGCCATCTGCAGGGCGGTGAGCTCGAAGAAGTCATAGCAGCAGTTCTCGAGGATCATGCAGTGCAGACGGGTTTTTTCGGCCATGTTCACGAGTGCCCAGCATTCCTCCAGGGAATAAGCCGAAGGCACTTCGATAGCCACGTGCTTTCCGTGTTCCATAGCATACAGGGCCACCGGTACGTGATGCACCCAGTCGGTGACGATGTAGACGAGGTCGACGTTGGGATCTTCGCAGAGCTTCTTGTATGCCTCGAGGTCGCCGCTGTAGCCTGCAGCTGCGGGGAAACCGCGCTTTTCAAGGTCTTTCTGCGATTCTTCCACCCTGTCGGGCTCCACATCGCAGAGAGCGGTAATTTTGACACCGGGAACATAGGTGTAGCGGACGACTGCGTCGCCACCCCTCATGCCGAGGCCGACGAAGCCTACGCGGACCGTGTCGAGGGCGGGAGTGACGAGGCCGAGAACGTCGGTCTGGCCGGCAGGACGCGGCGGGATTTCAGTCTTGATCGGACCTTTTTGGGAACAGGCTGCGAGCGCAAGCGCAGCCACGAAAAGCAAAAGAATCTTTTTCATGATGTGCAGAGTTTATCTATCCACAAATTTAGGCAATTATTTTATTAAATTTGCATGCTTTTCAGAAACATTATGCACGAACTCTATCTTACCAACACCCTTTCCCGTACCAAGCAGCTTTTCAAACCCGTAAACGAGGGTCATGTCGGCATGTATGTCTGCGGTCCCACCGTATATGGCGACGCTCACCTGGGCCATGCAAGGCCTGGAGTCACCTACGACGTGCTTTTCAAACTCCTCAGGCACCTGGGCTACAAGGTGCGTTACGTACGCAACATCACGGACGTCGGGCATCTCGAGCACGATGCCGATGAAGGGGAAGACAAGATAGCCAAGAAAGCCCGCCTCGAGCAGCTCGAGCCGATGGAGGTCGTGCAGAACTGCACCTTCCGCTACCACGAAGCCATGCGGAAGCTCAACGTGGCCCCGCCGTCCATCGAGCCGAGGGCGACCGGCCATATCGTCGAGCAGATCGAAGCCGTCAAAAAGATACTCGATGCCGGCTACGCCTACGTCGCCAACGGCAGCGTCTACTTCGACGTCGAAAAGTACAACAAAGACCATCATTACGGCATCCTCAGCGGCCGCACCCTTGACGCCACCCTCGAAGGCACCCGGGCCCTTGACGGGCAGTCCGACAAAAAAGCGCCTTACGATTTCGCCCTCTGGAAGAAGGCCGAGCCGCAGCACATCATGCACTGGCCGTCCCCCTGGAGCGAGGGCTTCCCTGGCTGGCATCTGGAATGTTCGGTCATGGGTGAGAAATATCTCGGCAAAGAATTCGACATCCACGGAGGCGGGATGGACCTCATGTTCCCCCACCACGAATGCGAAATAGCCCAGAATGTAGCCGAGCGCGGCACGATGGGCGTGCGTTACTGGGTGCACAACAACATGATCACCATCAACGGCCAGAAAATGGGCAAGAGCCTCGGGAACTTCATCACCCTTTCCGAGCTTTTCACCGGCTCGCATCCCAAACTGGAGCGGGCCTACAGCCCCATGACGGTCCGTTTCTTCATCCTTCAGGCCCATTACGGCGGCACGCTCGACTTCAGCAACGAAGCCCTGCAGGCCTCCGAAAAGGCATACAAACGCGTAATGCAGGCCGCAAAGGACCTCTACGCAATGGCCGGGCGCAAGGAGCCCGTCCTCGCATACGGAGAGCTCCCAACCGGAATCGCTCCCGATGTCTGCCCCGAAGGCGTTTCCCCGGAAGTGAAGGCGGTCTTCGACGGAATCTACGAAGCCCTCTGCGACGACATGAACACTCCGGTGGCCCTCTCGCAGGTCTTCGAGGCGGTGCGTCTCATCAACTCTGCGAAAGCTGGCTCCATAAAGTTCTCCAAAGCCGACACCGACACCCTGGTGCAGCTGTTCGACGACATCGTCTTCGGAGTGCTCGGCCTGGTGGACGAAGACGCAACCGGCGGCGATTCCCTCAAGGTTGTGGACGGCCTCATGCAGATGGTGCTGGAAGAGCGCGCAAAGGCCCGCGAAGAGAAGGACTGGGCCCTGTCAGACCACATCCGCGATTCTCTTAAAGCGCTGGGGATCAACGTAAAAGACACCAAAGACGGAGCAGAATGGACTCTGGAATGACCAAATTCATCAGCTGGAACGTGAACGGTCTGCGGGCCGTGGCCGGCAAAGGCTTCGCCGATATCTTCGTGGGGCTTGACGCCGATTTCTTCTGCCTGCAGGAGACCAAACTCCAGGCCGGGCAGATAGACCTCGAATTCCCCGGATACACTTCCTACTGGAACTACGCCGAAAAGAAAGGCTACTCGGGAACGGCCATCTACACGAGGATGCATCCGCTTTCCGTCAGCTATGGCCTCGGCATCCCCGAACATGACACCGAAGGCCGGGTGATTACGCTCGAGATGCCCGATTACTATCTGGTAAACGTTTATACGCCCAATTCCCAGGACGGCCTGCGCAGGCTGGAATACCGCATGAGCTGGGAAGACGCCTTCAGGGCTCACCTGTGCGGCCTGGCCTCGCGGAAGGGTGTAATCGTATGCGGCGACATGAACGTGGCCCATAACGAAATAGACCTGAAGAACCCCGACACCAACCACTTCAACGCCGGCTTCTCCGACGAGGAGCGCGGCAAGATGACCGAGCTTCTCGCAGCCGGTTTCGTGGACTCCTGGCGCAGCCAGCATCCCGAAGAGGTAAAGTATTCATGGTGGAGCTACCGCATGGCCGCCCGCGAAAGGAACGTCGGGTGGCGCATCGACTACTTCCTGGTTTCGGAGAACTTCGCCGGCAGGATCGTCTCCACCGACATCCACAACGAAATCTTCGGTTCCGACCACTGCCCCGTGGAGCTGGTGATCTGACGGTAGCGTCCGGCCGGGACGGCGCCCCTACTTTCCCTTGATATAAGCGTCGATGGCGGAGGCTGCTTTGCGGCCTGCGCCCATGGCGAGTATGACGGTGGCGGCGCCGGTGACGGCATCGCCTCCGGCAAATATGCCCGGGCGCGTGGTGGCGCCGGCCTCGTCTGCAACGAGACCGCCCTTGCGGGTACGCTCGAGACCGGGAGTGGTCTTGGCAATAAGGGGGTTCGGAGAGGTGCCGAGGCTCATGATGACGGTGTCGCACTCCACCACGAACTCGCTGCCGGGAATGGGGACGGGGCTGCGGCGGCCGCTGGCATCGGGCTCGCCCAGTTCCATGCGGATGCACTTCATTCCCCTGACCCAGCCGTTTTCGTCGCCGAGGATTTCGACCGGATTTGTGAGAAGCTCGAAGCGAATGCCCTCTTCCTTTGCGTGATGTACTTCCTCGCGGCGGGCGGGCAGTTCCGCCTCGCTGCGGCGGTATACGATAGTGGTGTCGGCCCCAAGCCTGAGCGCCGTGCGGGCGGCATCCATGGCGACGTTGCCGCCGCCGACGACGCAAGCCCTGTTTCCTGCGTGGATGGGGGTCATGTAGTCGTCACGGAATGCCTTCATAAGGTTGTTGCGCGTGAGGAACTCGTTTGCCGAGAACACACCGTTGAGATTCTCGCCCGGGATGCCCATGAAACGGGGCAGACCTGCACCGGTACCCACGAACACGGCCTCATAGCCCTCTTTATCAAAGAGGTCGTCGATATTGACGGTGCGGCCGATGATGACGTCGGTTTCGATGGTCACGCCCAGGGCCATCACGGCATCGATTTCCTTCTGGAGCACCTTTTCCTTCGGAAGACGGAACTCAGGGATGCCATAGGCGAGGACGCCGCCGGCCTTGTGGAGGGCCTCGAAGATGTGAACCTGGTAGCCCCATTTGGCGAGGTCGGAAGCGCATGCGAGGCCTGCGGGGCCGGAGCCGATGACAGCCACCTTATGGCCGTTGGAGGGGGCCACGGAGACAGGACCGTTGTCCGCCGGAGACGGCAAAGCGTCCCTGCCGGTAGCAGGATTGCCGTGCTGCCAGTCGGCCACGAAACGCTCCAGTTTGCCGATTGCGACAGGCTCACCCTTCACACCGAGCACGCACTTGCCCTCGCACTGGGTTTCCTGCGGGCACACTCGGCCGCACACGGCCGGAAGGCTGGAATCAGCGGCTATGACGGCTGCGGCGGCGCTGAAATCTCCGCCGGCCACCTGCTCTATGAAGTCGGGAATCCGGATGTTCACGGGACAGCCCGTGACGCACAGGGGCTTCTTGCAATGCAGGCACCTCGAAGCCTCGAGCATAGCCTCCTCTTTGTTGTAGCCGTAAGATACTTCCTCGAAGTTGCGTGCACGAACTTTGGGATCCTGCTCACGGACAGGCACTCTTGGAATCTTGTTTGCCATCACTTCTTCTCCATTGCGGCGGTTTCTTCGCCCTTGTACTGACGCGAACGCCTCATGGCTTCGTCCCAGTCGACGAGGGCGCCGTCGAATTCAGGACCGTCCACACACGAGAACCTGGTCTCGCCGCCGACGGAAATGCGGCATGCTCCGCACATTCCGGTGCCGTCGACCATGAGCGAGTTCATGCTCACGACGATCGGGATACCGAGCTTCCCGCAGCAGAGGGAGGCAAACTTCATCATGATCATGGGGCCGATGGCGACACAGGTGGTGTAGCTTTTCCCTTCTTCGTTCACGAGTTGCTCGAGCTTCGCGGTGCCCACGCCCTTGAACCCGACGGAACCGTCGTCGGTGCAGAGGTAGAGATTGTCGCAGGCGCCTCCGAGTTCAGCGGTGTAGATGAGCAAGTCTCTAGTGCGGGCTCCGATGATGACGTCCACCGCCACGCCGCGGTCATGCAGCCACTTGGCCTGCGGATAAACCGGAGCTGTTCCCAGACCGCCGGCGATGAACACGTAGTGCTGGGCACGGAGTTCCTCCGGGCTCATGTTCACGAAATCCGAGGGATTTCCCAGAGGGCCCACCACATCCGAATAACTGTCCCCCACGTTGTATTCCTCAACCATCTGACGGGTGGAGGCTCCGATGAGCTGGATTACTACGGTTACGGAGCCCTTCACCGGGTCTGAATCGCTGATAGTCAAGGGGATGCGCTCGCCCTTTTCTCCGTCGCGCACAATCAGGAACTGCCCCGGAAGGGCCGCCTTTGCAACGCGGGGAGCCTCGATCACGATTTTGGCTATGACCGGGTTCAGCATCTGTTTTTCGAGTATCTTGAACATTTCTACAAAGATACAATTAATACGCGACAGGGCACAAAAAAAGAAGCCTGGAAACCAGACTTCTTTAAATGACGATATAAGGCGTTTAGAACCTGTACCTGATGCCGAGGGCTGCGCCGGTATAGTTGAAGACCTTTGCACCGAACCAGTAAACGGGCATCCAGTCCACCGAGACATTGAGCGGTACGGACGGGATTTCCCATTCAGCGCCGATCTGGCCGGCAACACCGAAGTGGAGGCCGCCGCCGTTGAACAGAACACCGTTGATACCAGGACCTGCATAAAGGGCTACCTGATTGCTGATAGGAATGCGGAAATCGTAGATGGCGGTAGCGGCGAAACCGGTATTAATCCAGAACATTGCATCAACTTCGAGGAAGTTGTTGCCGAGCCAGTGCTGATAGGATGCGCCGTCGGCGTAACCCATGCGGACACCGAATGCCTTAGGTTGTGCGTTTGCCACTGCTGCGAAAGCGATGAGGGCAACTGCGATAGCTAAGAGTTTTTTCATTTTGCCAGTTTGATTTAAGAATTAGTGTGTCAAATATACTAAACAATCCCCGAAAAACCAAGAAATGCCATCGCCATGATGCTCACGGTGATAAGCGCGATGGGAAGGCCCCTGAAGGGCTTGGGGACGTCGTTGAGGGCGAGATGCTCACGCAAACCGCTGAACAGCACCATGGAAAGGCCGTAACCAAGCGAAGTGGCGAATGCATACACGGTGGATTCGGCGAGATTGAGCATGTGGGGCACCTGGGTGCCAAAGCTGAATTCCTTCGTGACCACGGTGATGGCCACTCCGAGCACGGCGCAGTTGGTGGTGATGAGCGGCAGGTAGATGCCAAGGGCCTGATACAGAGAGGGTGACACCTTCTTGAGCACAATCTCCACCATCTGCACGAGCGCGGCAATCACCAGGATGAAAGCGATGGTCTGCAGGAAATCAAGGCCGAATGGCACGAGCAGATAACTGTTCAGCAGATAGGTGACCACAGTGGCGAGCGTGATGACGAAACACACCGCCAGGCTCATGCCGGTCGAAGTGGACAGCCGGTTAGACACGCCCAGGAACGGGCAGATGCCGAGGAACTGGGCCAGCACGATATTATTGACGAATATCGCGGATATTATGATGAGAAAATACTCCATGATTACTTCTTCTTAGCCAGTTTGTTGAACAGAACCATGAGATATCCCAGCACCATGAATGCACCGGGAGCCATCACAAAGGCGAGGATGCCGTCGCCGGGGATGAACTTCCATCCGAAGACGGAGCCGCTGCCCAGGATTTCGCGGACAATGCCTATGACCGTGAGCGCGAGGGTGAAGCCCAGGCCGATGCCGATTCCGTCGAGGGCCGACTCCCACCAGTTGTGCTTGCTGGCGAAGGCCTCGGCGCGGCCGAGGATGATGCAGTTCACCACGATAAGCGGGATGAACAGGCCGAGCGTACGGTAGATGTCAGGAACGAAAGCCTGCATGAGCAGCTGAAGCACCGTGACGAAGGTGGCGATGATTACGATGTAAACCGGAATATGCACCTTGTCGGGCACTATGGGAGCCACGAGGGAAACAACTATATTGCTGAGTACCAGCACGAAAAGCGTCGCCAGGCCCATCTCCATGCCATTGACGGCCGAGGTGGTGGTGGCGAGCGTCGGACACATGCCCAGCACCAGCACGAAGGTCGGATTCTCCTTGAGCAGCCCGTTGGTTATAAGGGAAAGCTTGTTCGCCATGGCTAATTCTCCTTATTCTTTATGACGCTGGCGCCGGTGGTGGCGTCAGGGTCGAGGGTTTTCACAAGCTTGCGCGCCTGGGCCACGGCCAGCGTATAGGCGCGGGAAGTGATGGTGGAAGCCGTGATGGCGTCCACGTCTCCCCCATCCTTGCGGACGGCGAGATTGCCGTCTTTGCTGAATCCGTACCACTGGTCCATGAACTTTTTGTCGGAAGTGCACTTGGCACCGAGGCCGGGAGTCTCGGAGTGCGAGAGCACCTTGGTGTTGAAGATGGTGCCGTCGGGGAGCACTCCCACCATGAGTGACAGGGTGCCGCCGAAACCGGCGGTGGAAGACTTCACGGCGTAGCCGACCGTCTGGCCGCCGCCGTATTCTTCGTAGTATTCGTACTTGACCCCGTCGATTTCGGTCGTCTTGGCCTCGGAGATCTCCCCGCCTTCGGGAAGCACTTCGGCTATGGCCGCCTTCGCCTCAGCCGCAGCAGCAGCCGCGATAGGCTCCCTGGTAACCTCGTTCACAAGGCCCAGGACAGCCGAGCACACGAGGCAGGTGCCGAAGAGGACGAGGGTCATGTTGAGTAAATTGCTTTTTGCCGCCATATCTACTTCCTCCCGTAAACTTTCTGATGGAACGCCATATTGATGAGCGGAACCGTCATGTTCATGAACAGAATGGCGAACGACATGCCTTCGGGATACGAGCCGAAGTAACGTATCATCATGACTATGAAGCCGATGCCGAAGCCGTAGAGAACTCCGCCCCAGGTGTTGACGGGGGAAGTGACGTAGTCGGTGGCCATGAAGCAGGCTCCGAGCACGATGCCGCCGGTGAGAAGGTTGAAGAGAGGTCCGGTGTAGGCCTCGGGGTTAATGCCGTGGAAGATGGCGGCGATGGCCGCCACGGTCGCAAAGATGCTGAGGGTGATCCAGGGCTTGATGACCTTGCGGATGCAAAGGTACAGCCAGCCTACGAGCAGCAGCAGGGCGGAAACTTCGCCCGCGGAACCGCCGATATTCCGGAACAGCGTGGAAAGATTCACGAGGGCGTCCGCCTTGTCAGCGCCCAGGAGCTTCACCTGTCCGAGGAGGGTGGCGCCGCTGAAAGCATCTACATTGGGAATGAACCCGTGAGGCTCAGGCCAGGTGGTCATCTGCGCCGGAAAGCTGACCAGCAGGAAAACGCGCCCCGTGATTGCGGGGTTGAACACGTTCTGCCCGAGGCCGCCGAAGGTCATCTTGGCAACGCCGATGGCGACAATTGCGCCTATGAACACTATCCATAGCGGAATGCCGGCCGGAAGGTTCATGCCAAGTAGAATGCCCGTAACCACTGCGGAGAGATCCCCGATGGTTGAAGGCTTCTTGAGGAGGAACTTGGTGACGGCCCATTCGATGAGTACGCACGAAGCGACGCTCACGGCCAGGATCGCCAGTTCGCTCCACCCGTAGAAAAGGATGGAGGCTATGACCGCAGGGCACAGCGCGATGACTACATCCAGCATCAGCCTTTTGGTGGATACCGGAGAATGCCAGTGCGGATTGGGGGTAATCAGGTAAGTCTCTGCCATTTCATTTAGTTTTTAGTGGCCTTGGCGGCTTCTGCCGCCGCTTTGGCTGCGGCGGCCCGGGCCTTGATGACGCCCATAACCTGCTGTTTGGCCTGACGCACGTTGTCAAGTAGCGGAATGCCGGCAGGGCAGCTGTACAGGCAGCACCCGCATTCGATGCAGTCCTGGGCAGCGTATTTCTCGAGCTCGTCGAGCCTGTCGCCGGCCTTGTAGAGGCGGTTGAGAAGGAGAGGTTCGAGCCCCATGGGGCAGGCGTCGGCGCAGCGTCCGCAGCGGATGCACGGACCTTCCTGCCAGCGCTTGGTGGTCTCGTACTTGAGATATAGCAGTGCAGATGAGCCCTTTACGGTAGCGGCATCGAGATTCACCACGGCTTTTCCCATCATGGGGCCGCCGCTGATGATCTTGCCGGCTTCGGAGGGCACGCCTCCGGCACATTCGGCGACATAGCTCAGGGGCATGCCGATGCGGAACCAGTAGTTGTGATGCCTGTCCGCCTGAAGGCAGTCGCCGGTAACTGTAAGGATATTGCTGATGAGCGGCTTGTTCTTCTGGACGGCCTCGTACACTGCGAACGAGGTGGTGATGTTCTGCACCACGGCTCCCACGCTGATGGGAAGGGCGCCGGAACCCACCTGACGGTGCATGACGGCGTCTACAAGCTGTTTTTCACCGCCCTGCGGATATTTCTTTTTGAGAGGCTGCACCGTCATGCCGGCGAAGCCGAGCTCCTGCAGTGCCTTTTCCATGACCTTGATGGCCTCGGGCTTGTTGTCTTCGATGCAGATGAAACATTGCGGCCCGCCGAGCGCCTTCTGCATGATGGCCGCGCCCACAAGTATCTCTTTCGGACGCTCAAGCATCAGGCGGTAGTCACTCGTGAGGAAAGGCTCGCATTCGCTGCCGTTGATGAGAAGGGCCTCAGCCTTCGGGCTGCCAGGAGCCGGATTGAGTTTGACGTGGGTGGGGAAGGTGGCTCCGCCCAGGCCCACAACGCCGCACGCCTTGATGCGGTCGAGGATGAACTGGCGGTCATCTGGGATAGCGGAGACAAGGGTGTCGGAAGTGTCTATGCCGTCCGCCCACACATCTCCCTCGACGTCTATGACAACGTGGGGAACCATGCGTCCCGAAAGGTCGGTATAAGGGGCAACGGCCTTTACCTTGCCTGAACAGGGAGAATGCACCGCAGCCGAAATGAACCCGCCCGGCTCGGCGATGAGCTGACCGGTCCTGACGCTGTCCCCAACCGCTACGATGGGTTTTGCAGGAGCGCCAAGATGTTGTGCCATAGACACATACATGGTTTTCGGAAGAGGCAGGACCTCCGTCGCGCAATCCTTTGCGAACTTGCTGTCATGCGGATGGACTCCGCCCATGCTGAATGTCAGTCTTTTCATTTTCCGCCCTCCTCTGGTGATGCTTTTTTCCTGGCTGCAATGCGCTCCTTAACCGCTTCTTTGTCGAGAGGCTTGGGGAAATTGATTTCGTGGATGGCGCCGGTCGGACACACGGCCTCGCATTCGCGGCAGAACTTGCACTTGCCGAAATCTATGTAAGCCAGATTGTTTTCCAAAGTGATGGCCTCGTGCTGGCAGGTCTTGAAGCAGAGCCCGCAGCCGATGCAGGCGTTCGCACAGGCCTTTTTCGCGGCGGGGCCTTTATCCTGGTTGCGGCAGACTACCACCATGCGCATTCCGCGCGGCCCCTTGTCCCTCAGTTCGATGAGCCCCTTCGGGCAGGCCTTCACGCAGGAGCCGCAGGCCGTGCACTTCCCTTCGTCGATTACCGGAAGGCCGGTTTCAGGATCCATGGAGAGGGCGCCGAAGTTGCAGGCGGCGACGCAGTCCCCCTGTCCGAGGCAGCCGAAGGAACAGAGCGTCTCTCCACCATAAAGCGAAGCCTCGGCGCGGCAGCTCTTTACGCCGTCGTAGACGTTCACCTTCGGCCTGGCCGCGCAAGTGCCGTTGCAGCGCAGCACAGCTACCTGGGGAGCTTTCTTGACCACCTCGTAACCGAGGATGGCGGCCACCTTTTCCATGACGGCATTGCCGCCCACGGGGCAGAAGTGGTTGTCGAGATTGGGAGCCGCCACCGCGGAGCTCGCGAAGTCGCGGCAACCGGCACGACCGCATCCGCCGCAGTTGGCCCCGGGCAGCACGGCCTCGATCTCGTCGATGCGGGGATCTTCCTCGACCTTGAACTTCTGCGCCACCAGGTAAAGCAGAAGGGCGAGCAGGAGCCCCAGACAGGACAGGATTACTATCGTCCAGATAAGTGTGGAAGTCATGTCTTTTCTTTTATGAAGAAGGAATATTCGTTCGAGAGCTTTTCCTTGAAAAGCCTGAGTATCAAATAGTAAAGCAGTGCGGCACCGATTCCGGCAAGCCCTGCGTAAAGCTCTTTCACCCCGAGCGTATAAAGCCCTATCACCACTGCGAGGAGAAGCAGGAGCGGGATGGCATAGGCCAGCCACACGGCCTTGAAGCCCATGCTCCTCTTCAGGCAAACCTCAACGATCTGCCCCTCTTTCCAGTTACCGGTGGTGGTGGGAATCTGAATAACCTTCGTGACCGCTGACGAAACCCCGCACAGCCCCGCGGCGTGACAGCTGCCGCAGGCTGAGGCCGAAATGATTTCGACGGTGGTAA
Source organism: Bacteroidales bacterium (assembly GCA_024699055.1). Taxonomy (GTDB): domain Bacteria; phylum Bacteroidota; class Bacteroidia; order Bacteroidales; family UBA932; genus Cryptobacteroides. The sequence goes on along the minus strand of JAILQG010000105.1, from coordinate 15,262 downwards.
ACTGGGACGTAATATCGACTATACGGCCCTCATGTGATATCACTTCCGCCATTTATTCGAATTCTTCGCGGTTGATAGACGACTGGATGGGCCTCTGGGCGTATACGTCCAGTGCATCCTCGGGCTCCATGAAGCGCACCTGTTCGCTCTTGAACACCATGTCGAGGTCGAGCGTTTCGCCGTTACGGTGCTTGGCGATGATAATCTGGGTTTTTTCCTTGTCTTCCGGATTGTCGGAAAGACCGATGTAATCGGGACGGTGGATGAAGATGACCATGTCCGCGTCCTGCTCGATGGAGCCGGATTCGCGGAGGTCGCTCAGCATGGGCTTGCCGCCGCTCCCCTGCCTCTGCACGGAATTGCGCGACAGCTGGGAAAGCGCGATGATGGGGATGTCCAGCTCCTTGGCCGTGGCCTTGAGGGTGCGGGAGATGTAAGCCACTTCCTGCTCGCGGAGGCCGCCTTTGGCCTGCTCGGGTGCCTGCATGAGCTGAAGGTAGTCCACCACGATCAGCTGCACTCCCTTGTTCTTGACAAGATTCTTGGCCTTGGTGCGGAACTCCATTACGGGAAGGCTGGGAGTGTCGTCGATGTACAGAGGTGCGGAGGAAAGGTTCTTGATACGGTAGTCGAGCTGCTGCCACTCGTAATCCTCGAGTTTGAGGGCGCCCTTGATCTTCTCGGCGCTGAGGCCGGTTTCGGACACCATGAGTCGCTTGGCCAGCTGCTTGCTGGACATTTCCAGCGAGAAAAAGGCGACGGGTTTGTGATGGTCCACCGCGGCGTTGCGGGCGATGTTGAGGGCGAAGGCGGTCTTACCCACCGAGGGACGGGCGGCGATGATGATGAGGTCCGAGGGCTGCCATCCCTGGGTGACCCTGTCGATGCTCACGAAGCCCGACGGCACGCCGCTCAGGCCGGTCTGGGACTGCTGCCCTTCGATTTCGCGTATCACCACTTCGATGACGTTGCCGATGGCCTGGACTTCCCTGCGCACGTTGCTCTGGATGGCGTCGAAGACCTTGGTCTGGGCGGCGTCGACGAGGTCGTCCACGTCGATGGACTCGTCGAAGGAATCGCGCAGGATGTCGTACGAAGCGGAAATGAGATCCCTCTGGATAGCCTTCTGCTTGAGTATCTTGATGTAAAATTCCAGATGGCTGGCGGCACCCACCTTCTCGCTCAGGCCGGAAAGCACCACCGCTCCTCCGACGGCCTCGAGATTCCCCTGCTTGCGGAGCTTGTCGGACACAGTCACGATGTCGATGGCCGAATGTTCCGCCGAAAGGGCCTGGATGGCCTCGAAGATCATCTGGTGGCGGGGGTCGTAGAAGCAGTTCTTGGTGAGCTCCGACAATGCGAGGTTCTGGCTGCTCTGGTCGAGCAGCAGGGCTCCGAGGACGGACTCCTCGACATCCAGGGCCTGAGGCGGCTTGTTGCCTACCTCAAGGCCAAGGTTTTCGAGGTCTCTCTTCCTGTCGGTCTTTTTGCCGCCTGTTTTCTGGGAAGGCATGAACTAGTCTTTTTTACCGGGATTCACGATGATGCGCCCGCAATGCTCGCAGATTATGAGCTTGTTGCCGGAATTGATGTCGACCAGCCTCTGCGGAGTGATGGTGTTGAAGCAGCCGCCGCAGGCGTTGCCCATGTACACCGGAACCACTGCGAGGTGGTTGTGAACGCTGCCACGGATGCGGTCGTAGGCACTGAGGGTACGGGCGTCCAGGTTGGCGGCGATGGAGTTGCGGGTTTCGACGAGCTTCTCCTCCTCTTTAGCCGTGGAGCTCACGATGACGTCGAGCTCGTCCTTCTTGGCAGCGAGGTCCTGGAGACGGATGTCGATCTGGTCGGTGACGGCGGAGATCTTCTCCTTGAGGTCCTCGATCCTGGCCTTGGCCTCGTCGAGATTCTTCTGGTCTATCTGGCGGAGAAGATTGGTATTCTCGAGCTCCTTGCTGATGGAGTCGTACTCGCGGCTGTTGGATATGCCCTGGAGCTGCCTCTGGTATTTGTCTATCTCGGCGTCGTGCTCCACCATGGTCTTCTTGCTTTCCTCGATCTTGGCGTTGCTTTCAGCTATGGCCTCCTTGAAGCGGGCCACCTTTTCCTGAAGCCCGTTGATTTCGGTTTCGAGAGCCTCGACCTCGGCGGGAAGTTCGCCGCGGCGCAGCACGAGCTTTTCTATTTCGTTGTCGGCGGCCTGAAGGGTATAGAGCAGCCTGAGTTTATCCTGGACGCTCTGGGCGGAATCCGCAAAGTTCTTCTGAAGGGAGACGAAAGTTTCCCTTTCATCTATGGGAGTCTCCACTTTCTTGGTGCTTTTTTTTGTCGTTGCCATATTTAAAGATTGTTATATGCAGTTAAAGAGATACAAAGTTATGAAAAGTTATGGAAAAATCCGGTATTCAGAGGCTTTTCTTTATCTCCACGAGCTGGGCGCGGATAGCCTTGAGGGAATCGAGGGCTTTCACCTTCCCCTTGACCTTCGCCCTGTCGGAAAGGAGCTGCTGGCGGGCGCCGTCCAGCGAGAGACCCTTGACCTTGACGAGGTAATGGATCTGCTTGAGGGTTTCGATATCTCCGGCCGTATACAGCCGGTTGCCCCTGCTGGTGCGGGAAGGCTTGAGTATCGAAGAGAACCATGTGCTCCAGTAGCGTACCAGGGAGACGTTCTCCCCAAGTATCTCCGCGGTTTCGCCGATTGTCCAAAATAGTTTTTCCATATAGTTAATCCATTGATTGTCTTGTATTTACCGACATGTACAACATGTTCGAATAGTCCTTTGGAGAGACCGATGCGAAGATGTAGCTGACCGGATCCATGGCCCTTCCGTTCAGGATTACCTCGTAGTGGAGATGCGGCGCGAACGCCTGTCCGCTCATTCCCGAAGTGCCGATCACCCTGCCCTTCTTGACGCTCTGGCCGGTCTGCACCTTGATTTCGGACAGATGCAGATAGCGGGTCTCATACCCCCCGGCGTGGCTGATGGTGACGCAGTTGCCGTCCCCCTTGGTGGAATTGGTCACGTTGGTCACAGTGCCGTCCGCGGTGGCATGCACCGGAGTTCCCCGGGGCACAATGAGGTCGATACCGTTGTGGCGCACTTCGGCGTTCAGGAAAGGATTCAGCCTGGGGCCGCAGGACGCTCCCGTCTGCGGATAGGAGAAATCGTCCACGGGCAGGATCATCGGCGGGAGCACGAAGTCTTTCCCGGCCAGGCTGCGGTAGATGTCCCCGAAGGCCTCCCGTACCAATTCGGACTGCGCCGTGAGGCGTTCCACCTTGGCCTTGGTGTAATTGACTATCTTGGTGTCGGGGATGGTGTCGGCGCCATGTAGTATCTGAAGCGAGCTGATCGGGTCCACGCTGGGCGCCGCGTTGTGGAACACGCTTTCGTAAATGTCGTTGTCTTTCACCTCCACCGCGGAAAGGCTCTCCCGGATAAGTTTCATGCGGGGTTCTATCTGCGGATACACCTTTTCATAGGCGCGGATTTCCCTGCGGAGGCGTTTCTCGGTATCGGTACTGATGAAACTGGCCATCACCGCGTATATGACGATGAAGAGCGACAGTGATACGATGAGCACCTTGAGCACCCCGAGCAGGAGCTTCAGGATATCGAAGCCCACCTTGCGGACGCTGACGTTCTTCAGGTCGAATTCGTATTGCCTTTTCTTCATCATCTGCCCAGATTATCAAGGAGTTCAAGCGAGGATTTCTTCCTGGGCGCCGCTTCTTCGCGGCGCTTGGCGACCATGGCCCTGTATTCCTCCAGCGACATGTCCATGTTCATATACTGCATGGGGTTTACCGGAGCGCCCTTGTAAAGCACCTCGTAATGCAGATGGGGACCGGTGCTCTTTCCGGTGGAGCCCACGGCCCCGATCAGGTCGCCTCTCTTCACTTCCATGCCCTCAGCCACGTCTATGCGCGAAAGATGGGCGTAACGGGTACGGTAGCCGAAGCCGTGGTCGATGACGATTTCGTTGCCGTATCCGGTGAACTTGAAGTCGGTCTTGACCACGATTCCGTCGCCCGTGGCATATACGGGATTTCCGGAGAAAGTGGCCATATCCTGCCCCTCATGGAGACGGGTGCCGCCATAGATGGGGTCGCTGCGGTATCCAAACGGACTTGCCATATGGATGCGGGACTTGTCGGGAAGCAGCGGAGGAACAGCCGGGATGTGCGAAACCATGTCGCCGGCGGTGAGGGAGATGCCGTACACCTCGTCCAGCGAGGTGCTTTGAAGATAGGCCCTCTTGGTGAGCTGGTCGAGACGGCGCATGGTGTTCTTGAGATTGAAAGTCGCGCCCATCGCGTCGAGATACTCGTAGCGGGCGTCGCCCCCGAAACCGGCGACCTTCGCTTCAGCCGGGATTTCATTCAGTCCGAAGATGGAACGGTACACATGGTCGTCCCGTTCCTCAACCCCCTCCATAGTCGTTTCGTAGAGATCCAGCTCCCTATGCACGACCGACATTCGCGCCTCCCATTCGGCGGCCTGACGTTTGAGCGCGGCGGTTTTGGGAAGGTCTTTCCCGAGCACCGAAGTATACAGCCAGAAGTACAGCCAACTCAACCCGACTGCGGCGATGACCGCCACTATGATGCGCACCGGACGCTCCCAACGGGGGCCTTCGTGCACCTCATACTGAAGGGTTATAGGATTGAATACGTACTTAGGCATCGGAATGCAAAGTTACTGTTTTTTACCGAAATAGTAACGTTTATCTAAAGTAAATGGAGCCCGCGCTCAGACGGCTCTGTACAGCTCGGGACTGCGGAATCCCCTGAGGAAATCCGCTACGCTCAGGCGCTTCTTTCCGGAGAGCTGAAGCTCCGTGACGGAATACCAGCCGTCCCCGGTCGCCACGGCCAGATAAGTCTTGCCGTCGGATGCAATCGTTCCGCTCTCGGCCGGAGCCGGGCCGTCCTGCAGTTCCGTACCGAAGAAGAGTTTGCACTCGGTGGCGGTGCCGTCCGCCGATACCAGCGTCGTCCATGCCGAGGGATACGGGCTCAGGCCCCTGACCAGGTTGTAGATTTCCCTGGTGGGTCGCGACCAGTCGATGCGGGTGTTTTCCTTGGTGAGCTTGGGCGCCGGATGCAGGACCTCGCTGCCCTGGATGAACGAACGCTGCACGCGGGTTTCGATGTTGCGCTGGAAGATGCCCTCCACCGACTCTATCACGAGCTGGGCGCCGAGCGGCATGAGCTTGTCGTGGAGCGAACCCGCCGTATCCTCGGGGGTAATCCGGCATTCCTGCCTGAGCAGGATTCCGCCGGTGTCTATGTCCTTGTCGAGCATGAACGTGGTTACGCCGCTGATCTTCTCGCCGTTTATGACAGCCCAGTTGATGGGAGCCGCGCCCCTGTACTGAGGCAGGAGGGCCGCATGAAGGTTGAACGAGCCGAACTTTGGCATCTTCCACACCTCTTCGGGCAGCATGCGGAACGCCACTACCACGAAGAGATCCGGCTTGTAGGACGCCAGCTCCGAAAGGAAGGCCGGGTCTTTGAGCTTGAGCGGCTGAAGCACCGGAATGCCGTGGGCCACGGCGTATTGCTTCACGGCGCTTTCCTGCACCCTGAGCCCACGCCCGGCAGGCTTGTCTGCGACGGTGACCACAGCCACCACCTTGTAGCGTTTCTTTACGAGGGCGTCGAGCGAAGCCACGGCGAATTCGGGCGTACCCATGAACACGATGCGCTTGGGCTTGAAGAAGCGGCCGACGAGGCTGGTAATCTTTCTCCACGACGTCTTTAAGAGGTCGGTGTCAAAGAAGGTGGCGTCGTGTATGGCCCTGTTGGTGAGGAAGAACCCTATCGGCGCCAGCACCACCGCGGATATCAGGGTGCCGATGGATGCGTCAACCGAGCCGTCGCGCGCCAGCTTGGTGCCGGAGATATCCACCACCCAATACAGCACGAAGAACAGCACCGCCACGATCACGCTGGTTCCGAGGCCTCCCTTCCTGATGAGCGCACCTAGCGGCGCACCTATGAAGAATAGCATCAGGCAGGCGAGCGCCTGGGCGAATTTCTTGTATAATTCGATGTCAGTCCTCTTGAGACGGGCGTTGTATTCGAAGGTATCGGTCTCATAATTATGCATTTCGCCGGCAGCGCGCCTTGCCGCGTCGATAGCCCTGCTGTACGCCTGCTCCTTGTCGGTGCCCCTTTTCCACTTCATATACATGGGGTCGGAGAAGTAAGCGGAACGCGGTTTCTTCGCAAGCTTGGCGGTGTCGAGTTCATCCCTGAGAATGAACGGACCGGTTCTTCTGATGTCTTTGTATTTGTTGTCCCGGGCCGCATGGAAAAGGGCTCCCAGCGAGTCGTGCTGGTGGGAGAGCTGCGTCAGCTTCATGGCCTTGGCCTGGTCGCCGTAGCGGCTGGAATCGGACTTTTCGAACGAGTAGTTCTCGAGCGGAATCACCAGGTCCTGCTTGTCGAAATCGATGTGCTGCAGCTCGAGGGAGCTCTTTCCGAACTGGCGGGTGTTGGTCTCCATGTAGCTGACGCCGTTGTAGAGCGTGAAGATGAGGTAGTCTTTGTTCTTGCTCATCTTGATGACGGCGGAATCGGCCAGCGAGAGGGAGGTGTTGCCCTTGTTGTTGGTGTGGTCGTACACCATCACGTCGCGCAGTATACTGTGGTCCTGTTCCTTCACGCGGAGCACGTATCCGTCGATGCCGTCGTAGAAAGTTCCGGCCGGAATCTTGATCTCGTTCTTGGTGCGGCCGATATCGTCGCGCAGGGTATAGATCTCGTTGTATGCCTTGGGCACCAGATTGTTGCCTACGAAGAATGCGGCGACTGCAATGAGCAGCGAGGCTGCGAAGATGGGCATCATCACCCTGGTGAGGGAGATGCCGGCGGACTTGATTGCCATGAGTTCGCTGTTCTCCGCCATCTGGCCTATGGTCATGACCGAGCCGAGGAGCGTGGCCAGCGGCAGGCACAGCGGCAGAGTGGTGCAGCTGCCCCAGAACATGAACTCCATGATGACCTTGAAACTCAAGCCTTTGCCTACCAGCTCGTCGATGTACACCCAAAGGAACTGAAGCATCAGGATGAACACGACGATCACAAGGATCGCGACGAACGGTCCCACGAAAGACTTGAGGATGAACTGGTCGAGTTTTTTCAAGCTGAACGGTCGGTGAAGCTAAATCTTCTGCAACATAATTTCCAAAGCCTCGGAGAGTCCTGCAAGAAGCTTGCCGCCCGCAGTTGCAAGGCCGGGCTGGCCTCCTCCACCGCCCTGGATGCACTTCGCAGCCTCGCGGATGTCGGCGCCGGCGTTCTTTCCGGCAGCCACCAGATCAGACGAGTACATGAGCAGGAGCTGCGGCTTGCCGTCGGAACTCACGGCTGCGGCGACGGCCATGTCGGACGCCTCCTTCTGAAGGAGACCGGCCGCATCACGAAGCATGGTGAAATCGGGTGTCTCCTTGATTATCACAACGTTATGCCCATTGAAGGGTTTGGCTTCGGAGAGCAGGGTCTCCTTGTATTTCAGGGTCTTTTCCTTTGCCACTTCGGCGAGCTGCTTCTTGTAACCGTCGTTTTCGTCTACCAGCCTGCGGATGGCGTCGACCATGACGGGAGCGTTTCCGAGCATCGCCCGAACGGTGCGGATGTCGTCCTGCATACCGTTTACCATCAGTTCAGCCTCTTCGCCGGTGACGGCCTCGATCCTGCGGATGCCGGCGGCAATGGCGCTTTCGGACACTATCTTGAAGAAACCGATGTTGCCGGTGGCGCTGGTATGGCAGCCTCCGCAAAGCTCGGTGCTGGGTCCGAAGTTCACCACCCTCACGCGGTCGCCGTATTTCTCGCCGAAGAGAGCGATGGCGCCCATAGCCTTGGCTTCCTCCATGGTGGCGTCCCTCTTCTCGCAGCGCGGGAAGTTGCTGCGTATCATTTGGTTTACGCGGTGCTCGACGGCAGCGATCTGCTCCTGGCTCAGCCTCTCGAAATGGGAGAAGTCGAAGCGGAAGTATTTGTCGCAGACATACGAGCCCTTCTGCTCGACATGGGTGCCGACGATCTCGCGAAGCGCCTGGTCGAGGAGATGGGTGCAGCTGTGGTTAGCCTCGATTTTCCGCCTTCTGGCGGCATCTACCTTAAGAGTGAAGGCACCGGTGCAGTTCGCGGGGAGCCTTTCCGCCACGTGGATCGTGAGGTCGTTCTCCTTGACGGTGTTCAGGATCTTTATCACTTCGCCGTCGGCCGATATTATCACGCCGCTGTCCCCCACTTCACCGCCCATCTCTCCGTAGAACGGAGTGGCGTCGAACACCAGCTGAAGCATCTCCTTCTTCTTTTCCACTACGGTGCGGCTCTTCAGGAGCAACGCGCCTTCGTGGATGGTTTCGTCATAGCCGGTGAACGCCACATTCTCGCCTTCGTGATATACCGTCCAGTCGCCAAAAGTGTTGCTGGTGGCATTGCGGGCGCGCTCCTTCTGCTTTCCGAGCTCCACCTGGAAGCCGTCCATATCCACGCTGTAGCCGTTTTCGGAGGCGATGAGACCGGTAAGGTCGACGGGGAAACCGTAGGTATCGTAGAGCACGAATGCGTCCACTCCGGGGATGACCTTCGTATCGGCGTTGCGGGCCATATAGTCGTCCATCAGCTTGATGCCGCGGTCGAGCGTGCGCAGGAAGGCCATTTCCTCCTCGCGGATGACGTTTTCGATAAGTTTCTGCTGGGCGGCGATTTCAGGATAGGCTTCGCCCATGTCTTCCACCATCTGGGGTACCAGGCGGCAAAGGAAAGGTTCGCCGAAGCCGAGGAAGGTATAGCCGTAGCGCACGGCACGGCGGAGTATGCGCCTGATCACATAGCCGGCTTTTACGTTGGAAGGCAGCTGGCCGTCCGCGATGCTGAAGGAAATGGCACGGATGTGGTCGGCGATTACGCGCATGGCCACTTCGGTCTTCTCGCTTTCGTGGTAGGAATGACCGCTGAGCTTTTCGATCTGCGAGATAAGGCCGGTGAACACGTCGGTGTCGTAGTTGGACTTTTTGCCCTGGAGTACCGCGCAGAGGCGTTCGAAGCCCATTCCGGTATCGATATTCCTGGCGGGAAGGGGTTCAAGATGGCCGTCGGCCTTACGCTCGAACTGCATGAAGACGAGGTTCCAGATTTCCATCACGCGGGGCTCGCTGGTATTCACCAGGGAGGCGCCGGGAATGCGCGCCCTTTCGTCGTCGGGACGGAGGTCGATGTGGATTTCGCTGCAGGGGCCGCAGGGGCCGGTGTCGCCCATCTCCCAGAAGTTGTCGTGCTTGTTGCCAAGCAGGATGTGGTCTTCGGGAAGATGCTTGCGCCAGGCCTCGCGGGCCTCCTCGTCGAGAGTGGTACCATCATCTTTCGAGCCCTCGAAAACGGTGGCATACAGCAGTTTGGGATCTATCTTGTAAATGTCGACAAGCAGCTCCCAGGCCCAGTCAATCGCTTCAGTTTTGAAGTAGTCGCCGAAGCTCCAGTTGCCCAGCATCTCGAACATGGTGTGGTGATAGGTGTCGTGACCTACCTCTTCAAGGTCGTTGTGCTTGCCGCTCACGCGAAGGCACTTCTGGCTGTCCGCCGCCCGCTTCATTCCAGCCGTGCGGTTGCCGAGGAAAATATCCTTGAACTGGTTCATGCCCGCATTGGTGAACATGAGCGTCGGGTCGTTCTTCACCACCATCGGAGCCGAAGGCACAATGGTATGCCCCTTGGATGCAAAAAAATCCAGGAACTGCTTTCTTATTTCTTTGGACGTCATAGCGTATTCTGATGTCTTTGCAGGTTATTGCGTATATCCTGCAAAGTTACAACAAAATGCGTATAACTCAAAGACAATATAGCTTATACGAAGCGTCCGTCCTTCATCGTGAGGGCACAGTCGCAAAGGCCCGCCAGCGACGCATCGTGGGTTACGACGACTATCGTCTGCCCAAGTTTGTCGCGAAGGTCAAAGAAAAGGGAATGGATCTCTTCCCGGGTGACGGAATCGAGGTTGCCGGTGGGCTCGTCCGCGAAAAGCACCGCGGGCGAATTGACCAGCGCGCGGGCGATCGCCACCCTCTGCTGCTCTCCCCCGGAAAGTTCCGATGGCTTGTGGCTCATCCTGCCGGCAAGTCCCACGGTATCAAGCAGTTCGCGGGCTTTGGCCCTGGCTGCACCTTCGCTCTTTCCGGCGATGAGGGCAGGTATCATCACGTTTTCTTCAGATGTGAATTCGGGCAGGAGATGATGGAACTGGAAGACGAAGCCGATCCGCTGGCCGCGGAAAGACGACAGCTCGCGGCTGCCGAGCTTAAGGACGTCGGTGCCGTCGATGACGAGGGTGCCGCCGTCGGGTGATGATAGTGTGCCGAGGATTTCCAGAAGAGTGGTTTTTCCTGCGCCGGACGCGCCTGTAACAGCCACAATTTCACCTTTTTCGGCAAAGAAATCTATGCCTTTAAGGACCTCCAGTTTGCCGAAGGATTTCCGAATGTCGCGTGCTTCGATGATCATACCGTGCAAAGATAAAAAAAATTGGTATCTTTGCAGTCCTTCGGGAGGCTGGGTGGCTTCCACGCCCGGCCAACCGATTTCGGGGTGTGGCGCAGTTGGTAGCGCATCTGGTTTGGGACCAGAGGGTCGCATGTTCGAGTCATGTCACCCCGACTAAACCGATATTATAAGGGGGCTAAGCCGCCCCCTATTACCCCCTGCGGCAGCAAGCTGCCGCATTGCTTTTATGCCTAGGGGCCCTGCCCCTATAATACCCCGCCGCCATTGTATGGCGGTTTTTTTGACCGCCTTCTCACACAAACAAAAGAGGTCGACAAAAAGTCGGCCTCTCTTTAGGTTATGCGTGCCGGGTTAGCGCCTGAAGGCGAATTCGCTGACGGGAACTTTCTCGAACTTGACGCCGGAAGCCTTGACAGCGGACTTTGCCTTCGCGGGAGCACCGCTGGAAGACTTGGTGAGCTTGACAGGGTAGGGCAACGGATTCTCGTTGGTTATCTTGTAATATTCGCCCGCGTCATCGCCGGTCTTCTGCTTGACAAGGAACTCAGTTTTCGTGAAGGTGAAAGTCTCCCCTTCCAGCTCGAAGGAAGCAGCTTCCATAGTACACTTATTGCCATCAAGCGAGCCCGTGGCAGTAATATACGGGTCTTCACCGGTCAGGAAATATTCACTGCCCTGATACTTGAACCAGCCGACTACAATCAGGTCGTACTCTTCGGGATCATCATCAAACAGCACCGCATCTTCGATTATGGGCATTCCATCACCGCCGACGAAGGCGAGATCGCCATCCATGAAGCTGCCGAAGAAAGGAACATTTTCAAACTTCTGCCAACCGTACACATAGTACATATTCTCGAGAATATTGCCTTCACCATCACTGATTGCAGTGATTTCCAGGGTGTTCTTCTTGACACCGGACTTGGCGTTCCAGGTGCCGATCCAGTCTTCGAAGCTAGTTCCCTCGGGCTCTGCAGCAGTTACGGTAACGTTCACGAAGTCGGAGACGTCGCCGCCGTTCGCCTTGGCGGTTATCTTGGCATTACCAGCCGCTACAGCAGTGACGACGCCGGTGGACGATACGGTAGCGACGCCGGGCTGGTCGGAGCTCCAGGTGACGGACTTGTCGGTAGCGTTGTCGGGCTTGACGGTAACCGTAAGGGCCTTGGTATCACCAATGCCGAGGCTAAAGTCGACCTCGTTTATGGTGATTTCGGTAACCTTTACGACATCTGCCTTGACGGTGACGGTGCAGACCGCGGTGGCGTCACCGGCCTTGGCGGTAACCTTCGCGGTGCCTTCGGCAACGGCGGTGACCACTCCGTCGGCAACGGTTGCGACGCCGGTATTGTCGCAAGACCAGGTGACGGTCTTGTCGGTAGCGTTGTCGGGCTTGACAGTGGCGGTGAGGGTGGCGGTGCCGCCGACGGTAAGCTCAAGAGTGGTCTTGTCGAGGGTAATGCTTTCTACGGCAATGACTTTCTTCTTGACGGTGACGGTGCAGACTGCGCTGGCATCGCCGGCCTTGGCGGTAATCTTCGCGGTGCCTTCTGCCTTGGCGGTGACCACTCCGTCAGCAACGGTCGCAACGGCGGTGTTGTCGGAAGTCCAGGTGACGGTCTTGTCGGTGGCATTGTCCGGCAGAACGGTAGCAGTGAGAGTAGCGGTTTCGCCCTCGGTGAGCTCAAGAGCAGTATTGTTAAGGGTAACACTCTCTACTGCAATGACTTTCTTTGCTACTGCAACTTCGCAGGATGCAGATGCGTCGCCGGCGGTGGCAGTGATGGTGGCCTTGCCTTCAGCTACGGCGACGACCTCGCCGGAAGCGGAGACGGTTGCGACCTTGGTGTCGGAAGACTTCCAGGTGACAGCCTTGTCGGTGGCGTTGTCGGGCGCAACGGTAGCGGTAAGCTGGACAGCGTCGCCTTCTACCATATCAAGGCTTGTTTTGTCGATAGTGACGGAAGTTACCTTCACGTACGGGTCGGTAACCGTAACCGTACAGGTGGCCGAAAAGGTGGAAATCTTTGCCGTGATGGTGGCGGAACCAGCTGATTTTGCGGTTACTACGCCGTCTGCGATGGAAGCGACGCCATCGTTTGAGCTGCTCCAGCTCACTGAACCGACGGCTCCAGCGGGCTCTACGGTAGCAATCAGATTGGCCGTGCCACCGGTTTCGAGAGCGAGGGTTGTCTGATTGAGCTTGATGCCGGTAGGCTGGATTTCCTTCTTGCAGGAAATGAATGCGATGGCGATGAGAGCCACTGCGACGACTTTAAGCAATAAATTCTTTTTCATTATTGGTAACGTTAGGATTTGTCCGTTCACAAATATACAGAATAAAAATCAAAAAAGACAGCCACGGATGACTGTCTTTTGAAAAATGGTGCCGCGAACGGCCTACATGAACTTGTTCTCCTTGTTCCAGTCTTCGACGGGAGGAATGAGGCCGAGGGCGATGACTTCGTCGCGCATCTTGCAGAGATGGGCGTAAGAAGCATCCAGCATCTTCATTTCTTCGGCGGTGCCGAGAGGCACGGTGTAATGCACGCCTGAAATATCTATGGTGCTGGGCATAGCCATCATCACATTCTTGTACTCTCCCCTGCCCACGTAGCAGCCGGAAGGCCAGGTGAAGGGCTCACCGCCCATGGCTGCCTCGATCATACGGACAGAGTTGTAGGCCGGGCTCTGGAAAGAGCTACGGCCGCGCAGACGCATGATGATGGAGCCGCCCTGGATGGTGGTCTGATGGATTTCCTCCCACTGGCGGTCGGTGAGATTGAACTCGTAAATGGGCTTGCCGTCGATAAGAGCTTCGGAAGCGAATGCAGCCATGGCCATACCGTGACCGCCATAGGTGTAGGCGTGGGTGACACGGCTCTGCTGCACGCCGAATACTTCGGCAATCGCCGTCTGGAGACGGGTGGAGTCGAGAGCCGCAAGGGTTGTAACCCTGTGGGGATCGAGCCCCGAGCGCAGCAGCACCACAAGGCCGGTGATGTCGGCGGGATTGAATATCACGACCACATGCCTGACGTCGGGACAGTATTTCTTGATGTTATCACCGAACTCCGCGGCTATCTTGCAGTTGCCTATGAGGAGGTCTTCGCGGGTCATGCCCTCCTTGCGGGGAGCGCCACCCGAAGAGATGATGTACTTGGCATCCTTGAAGGCGACGGCAGGATCGGCGGTTGCGGTGACGTTGGCTCCGGGGAATGCACAGTGGTTGATTTCTGCCAGGACGCCCTTGAGACCGGGCTCATATACGTCGTAAAGGCAGAGGTTGGGAGTGAGCCCGAGCATGAGGGCGCACTGGGCCATGTTGGAGCCTATCATACCGGCGGCTCCGACTATTACCAGCTTATCTTCGGTTAAGTATTTCATCATATCGATTTTTTAGATTTCATCTTAGGACTACAAAGGTATTAAAAAAAACATTATCTTTGTGCGTTAAATATGGCACTTCTACTTACCAAAGACCTCGATGACGATGGCCACTCGCGATTGGGCGTGTGGCACATTACCGAATCCGAATCCGAGCTGAGAGAGCTCACGAGCATCCCCTCCGACGAAATGGAGGAAATTTCATTCATTAAAAGCGAATCTCTCCGCAAGCAAAAACTGGCTGTGAGGGCATTGTTGGACTGCATGTTCGATGAAAAGGTGTACCTTTCGCATCACGACAACGGCAAGCCCTACATAGAGAACAATGCCGTAAACATCAGCATCACCCATACCGACAGGTACGTGGCGCTCATTCTCAACGACCACGACGACGTCGGCATAGACTGCGAAAGCCTCGACCGCGATTTCTCGGCGGTTGAAAAGAAGGCGCTGAGCGAAGAAGAAATCGAAGACCTCGAAGACGAGCGCCGCAACGAGCAGCTCGCCATCTACTGGTGCGCAAAAGAGGCGGTGTACAAGAAGATCTCGCAGTATCACGTGGATTTTGCGGAGCAGATAGAAATCGATTCCTTCCGCCCCAAGGGAGAAGGCGAACTGGAAGCCACCTTCGTGCACAAAGACGGCTACGAAGAAGACTTCCAGCTCAGCTACATGACCTTCGACCGCCACGTTCTGGTGTGGACGAGCGGCGAAGAATAGCTGACAATACTATTTTGAGTCTACCAGAGTCCCGGCAACGGTTATCACCTTGTCGGGACCTTCTTTTGCAAGGTTAGTGATAATCAGAACCTGCTTGCTGAACGGTCCTGCGGCCATATTGCGGCTACGGAAGGTTACCGTGAGTTTGCCTTTTTTACCTGGCTTGAGAATATCAGTGGAGTATTCAGCCTCGGTGCAGCCGCACATATAGCTCACACCCAGGATTTGCGCTGGGCCCTTCCCTACGTTCTTATACTCGAACTCGTACTTCTCGGTGCATCCGCGGGGGAGTTCCCCTTTGTCTATCTTATAAGTCTTGAATTCAATACGCCCGGGCTCAGTGGAAGATGAGTTCCGCCCGGAGCAAGAGGCGAGAGCAAAAGTAGCTATGGAGACAAGTAAAAAAGTAATAATCGTACTTCTCATATTGCAATAATAGCAATAAAAGTCCGGATAAAAAAGAAAGGCGCCTCTTTCGGAGGCGCCCTTCATTATTGAGAGTTTACTGATTATTCAGCAGGCTTTACGGTGATCTTGATCATGTCGTCGCCGACAGTCTCATACCAACCCCAGTCGTAGTTGATCTTGACGGGTACCCAGATGTGGTACTCCTTCTTAAGGTCAGTGCCGAGG
>JAILQG010000085.1 GCA_024699055.1 Bacteroidales bacterium | reverse complement strand
TCTATCTGGCAAAGCTTGCCATTGTCGTCAATGGCCCAGAGGAATGATTTGTCTTCGCTCAGACAAAGGCCGGAAAACTCGTTGACCTGGACCGTGTACTTGGTGTAATTCACTACTTCCGGCATGTGGGGCTTGCCGCCGGAGTAGGGGACAAGGCTGGCTGTGATGTCTCCGAGCTCCAGTTTGTGTCCGACCTTGAGGGGCAGGTCTTCGGAGTAGGTGTATACGGCTGTCCAGTCGTCGCCCTTTGCGAAATAGAGCGTGAAGCCTCCGTAGAAGGTTATGCCACCGGGGAACCAGACGTGGTTTTCGCCCGTTTCAAGCTCGCATTCGCGGAATGGATACCCGTCGTCCTTTGGCTTTGCTGCCTGCTTCTTTGCCGTCGAATACTCGTTCTTATAGACACCGGTGTATCGGAGCCCCGGGCGCTGCTCGCCGGCAATTATGAAACGGTCGTAACCGCCGGAAACGGTAAATGAAATGAAGGACGTGATATCGGCGAAGGCGAATTCGGTCCCGACCAGATATGCCTGGGTGAGAAGACAATCGGTCACGGCATAATGGATTACCTGTCCGGTTAGTCCATCCTCCTTCTGCGCAGCCTCGGCAGGCCAGACGGCATACAGCGGGTCGGGAGTGGTCAGATACTTGAAAAGGTCGCCTGTGAGCTCCGCGGAGGCGGTGGTGCCGTCTGCTGAGATCTGGTCAGCGCCAAGTGTGATGACCTGGGCTGCAGGCCCGTATCCGCCCTGGATGTAGATTTTGTCGCCGGCCTGCCAGGCGCCCTTCAGAGAAGATACCTTGAAAGTATAGACTCCGGGCTTGGGCTTGCCGTCGTCCACGGGAGGCTCCGGCGGCAGGGGAGCGGCAGAAACCGAAACGTTTATCGTCTTCCGGGCATCGGTGAACTTGCCTTCCACCGCTTCCACGGAGAGTGTCACCGTGGTGTAGCCGGCTCTCACGCCGGTCACTTCGCCGTCAGCGGAAACCGTAGCCACGGCTTCGTCGGCCGAAACATAGGTAATGGTGGCGGTGGAATTCGTGCTGGCGTCGATACTCACTTTCCCGCCTTCCTCGACGCTGATGTCAGCCGCCGTGATGGTAGCGGTTACAATATTCTCCTGCTCTGTAGGCTTGCAGCAGAGCAGGCAACAGGGCAGGAGAAACGCAACGATGATTTTATTCATCGTGAATCTGCTAGTTGAAAGTAACCCTCATGAGGTAGCCCCAACCGTTGCCTTGTTCTTCGTCCATGTCGCAGTTAGGCATGTTGGACCATTCGTCCCAACCGTTGCAATAGAAGCGGATACCGGTCTGGAAATGGTCTCCCATAGGCATGGGAACAGTGCTGGTGTTTGCAACTTGGTTGAATATAGTGCGGTTGAATGAGATTTCATACTCGCTGCCGTTGCCAACGCCGTAAACGAGGTCGTTACCCGGTTCAAGAAGAGATACCCAGCTGCCGATTCTCTGATGGAGAGTTCCGTCGAATTCGATAAAAGCGCCGTCGGAGAGGAAGCAGCCTTCCACGATGAAGTCATAAGCTTCAAGGAAGTAGTTGGCGTAGCCGGATTCAAACTCATCGTCAGTGTTGATGCACAGGCGGAGATGAGCTTCCTTCGTAGCCCAGTCTGCAACTTCGGCGAGAGACTCTTCGTCGAACTTGATATAGTAGTACACCATGTCGTCTGCAGCGTAGCAGCGGATTTCCTGTACGGATTCCCAGGGTGCATTGGGGTCGCACGCGGCCCTGGCATAGGTTCCATCCTCAAGTTTCGACCAGTCGGAGAAATCACCATCGATGGTGATGCCCTTGGGAGAAGGAGTTGGAGGTACATCAGCACCAGTCACAGTTACTGTGATGGCCTTCTCGGCTGCGGTGAATTTGCCGGCAACCTCAGCGACCTTGAGGGTAATGTTGGCGCTGCCTGCAGCTACGCCGGTAACTTCGCCGGATGCGGTTACGGTAGCGATTGCAGAGTTGTCGCAAGCGTAGGTGATAGCGGCGGAAGAGTTGGTGGTAGCACCGATGGAAACGGTCTTGCCAACCTCTACGGTAACATCATTCGCGGTGATGGTCGCGGTAGTGGGGGTTGGTTCGGGTTCGGGTTTCTCTTCACAGGAGATGAAGCCGAATATGGCAAATACTGCCAACAGGGTAAGAATCTTTTTCATGTTGCTTGTAATGTTATAGGTTGAAAGTGTAAAGCTTGTTGAATCCTGTATCCTCCATCCAGGTGCCTTCGTTGGCCAGGCGTATGGAGTAGAGGGGATTGTCGTGCAGCTTGGTGCTGTGGTCGGGAAGATTCAGGTACAGAGTCATGTTTCCGGAAATGTTTTCGGGAAGGACGATGTCCTGTGTTATAACGGTCTGCTGACCCGGCATCCAGTAGCGCGGGTCGCTGTCAAGCTGCCAGGTCTTCACCACCTTGCCGGAGGCGTCGGCGAGGACGAGCTCGGCATCCCTTTGATTCTGGACGGGAGAGAAGCCGTCGTTGCGCAGGGTGAGGGTAAGGGAGAACGTCTTCCCGGCCTTGGGAGTCTTTGGGAATTCGCCTGATTCCAGGACATAGCGGTAGCCGAGGCGCCTCTTGATCTCATCCATGCAACCCTCGTCTCTCCAGCGTTTGAGAACGGCCTGGTGATAGGAGTTGTTGAGGTAGGTCATGTGGTTGAAGGCCAAGTCTTTAAGGGCTCCACGGTACTTGTCGCTGCCCTCACAGTGACAGTATTCGGTGAGTGCGCAGGATTCGCCTCCCATTATGGTGTAGAGGCTCTCGGAGCCCCAGTAGTTGCGTTCGTTGACATTGTTGTACGTGCCTACGTCATTGGAGCTTGAAACATAGCAGTCGTTGTGACCGCCCAAGCGGGCCTGAGTGGTAGGCTGATGTGCCGTGGCCCTCGTTATGGTGTCGGCTTTGGAGTAGCCGTAAAGTTTCATTTTGTAATACGGGGTGCGGAGTTCTATCTGCCTGTCGGCGGGAACCGCATCCAGCAGTGCGTCCATCAGTTCTTTCCTGGACGACATGGAAGTGAAATTCTCGGTATAGTACCATTCGCCCCAGCTTCCTATGAATCCTGCCTGGACGACCATGATGACGTCGGCATATTCCTGGATGATGGGTTTAACCTGGGCTACGTGCCGGAGAACCTGCTCCGGTGTGGCGTCCCAGGGTTTGTCTTTTTCGTCCATTCCGTTCGAGTAGCAGAAACGGAGTATGCACTTCGCTCCGCCTTCGCGCAGCGACTCGAATCTGGCGCGTATCGCTGCGAGATAATCGTCGGCAATATCGCAGTTTACATAGTCCGTGAGATAGAATTCCAGCAGGAAGAGGGTGCGGCTCTGCAGTCTGGCGGCACTGATGCTGGCCTGAGAAAGTCCCTTTCCGTCGGCGGAATGCATTTCAGCAGCAGTGTAGAAGCCCCTTTCCGGGTTGGGGAAAATCTCGTCGGAAGCGGTATAAACTACCGTATCTCTCGCCTCGACCGGTTCCGGTTCTGGTGGTATGACTATGGGCTTTTCCTCGCATGAGCAGAGGGCCTGAAGAGGCAGGAGCGCTGCAAGAAGCGCAATTTTGCTGATTCTGTTCACGTTTTTTTTTATTTAAAAGCCATAGGCAGGCCCCTTTGGTGGGGCACCGCCTATGGGATAAAATTAATAATCAAGCGATTACTTGTAGGTGACAACCTTCAGGGACGGCATGGTGCCGGAGGGATTGTCCTCGCTGGGAGCGGCATTCGGGAGAATACCGACGGAATCCCAGCTCTGCTGGATGTCGAAACCAATGGAGAAGGTGTCAGCAATCGGGAAGCCGAAAGCGTCGAAGGAAGCACGTGCGAGGCAGAACTCATACTTGCCGTCTACACCTGCGCCGTCGGACTCGACCTCACCGGCATCATCCCAGCTCCAGCCGGAGCCATTGGGATCGCCGGACCATGCGAATGCCCAGGGAACATAGGGTCCCATTACGCCACCGTCATAGAGGAAGCCCTCGAGGAGGATGTCGGTGCAGGCGTCGGAGAACTGATCTGCGAAGCCGCCGGTGCTTTCATCGCCGTCGGTGTTGATGTAGCAGTGGAAGGGAACGTGCTCTACGTCAGCCTCATAGGTGATCTGATCGGTATCCCACTCGATGTAGACATAGACCTTCTCAGCGTTTGCGAAGACCTTGCAGTGGGTGAGGGCCGGATGGGTGGCTTCCTCATCGCCATAGGTCTGGGAGAAGGAGCCTTCGGGAAGCTCGGCCCAGTCGGAGAAGTCACCGTCGATGGTAATGTTGGCGGTGGGAGCGGGAGGAACGGGAGGAAGTTCTTCGTTTACGGTAACCTTGATGGTCTTCTCGGCAGCGGTGAACTTACCGGCAACCTCGGCGACCTTGAGGGTAATGTTGGCGGTACCCTTGGCGACACCGGTAACCTCACCTGCGTTGGACACGGTTGCAACTGCAGCGTTGTCGCAAGCATAGGTGATTGCGGCGGAAGAGTTGGTGGTAGCACCGATGTTAACGGTCTTGCCAACGTCTACCGTAACATCATTCGCGGTGATGGTCGCGGTAGTGGGGACTGGTTCGGGTTCGGGTTTCTCTTCACAGGAGATGAATCCGAACATGGCAAAAACTGCCAGCAAAGTCAATACTTTTTTCATAATGTTTAATTAATAATTAATGGGTTGTGTTATGGTTGTTGATGAATGTTATCTGGGATTCTGGGGGATTCCGGAGGAATTGATTTCATCCTGCGGGATGAGCACGGCGATCCTGGGATCTCCGGGCTGGATGATCTCCCATGTATGATAACCTACATAGCGGCGGTCCATCGGGAGCCTGTTGCGGAACACGTCGAAGAAGCGGTGGCCTTCGAAGCAGAGCTCCATGCGGCGCTCGTCGAGCACGAGATCGAGGGTGTTCTTGTATCCGAGACCTGAGATGTCTGCGCTGCTGAGTTCGGGAATGCCGGCCCTGCTGCGGATGACGTTCACGTCTGCAAGCGCCTCGGCGTCACGGTTCTTCTTTGCGAGAGCCTCTGCACGGTTGAGGAAAACTTCACCCCAGCGGAGGAAGACGGGAGACGTCATCATGGGCTTTCCGCCCTGGCCGCTGAACTTGGTGTTGTAGTAGCGCATGTAGAAACCGCCGTTGTCGGTACGGCCTATAGCAGCCTTATACCTTGCGTTGGCGTCGGCCTGAGTCTCGGGATACTTCTCGCCGGTGTTGGGATTGGTCTTTTTCTTGGGAGTGGGTTCCGCGGTGCCGGGACGTATCCAGACGCGCTTGACTCCTTCGATCTCCTTGCCGGGGAAGTTAGGATCGGAATTCTCGACATAGTAGATAACCTTGCCGTTTTCGACTTTCCTCTTGGCCACGTGGTCGTAGTACTTGAACACGGGAATCTCCTTGCCCATGCCGTCAAGCGTGGTGCCGATCTGCTCGCCCTGTGACTTGAAGTTGACCGAACCGTCCTTGTTGGCCTTGCAGCCGATGGTGCAGGAAGCGGTGCAGTACTCTCCGGAACCTCCGGGAACGGGATAGACAACCGAGAGGTAGCCGTCTACGGAAGCCTCCATCTCGTCGAAATTCTTGAGGGGCTTGTATTCCACCCCGGCCTTTTCGGCCTCAGCCTGCGAGCGGGGATCCACCATGCGGAAATAAGCCTTGAAGCGCTTGTCTTCGGGATAGCGGCGGAAGAGGTCGATGAGGTCTTCCCTCCAGTAGTGCTCGCCCCAGCCGATACCGTCAGCCTTGATGTACATTGAAGCGATGGACGCCTCGCCGTGGTCGACGGCCCATTCGTGGGTGTCTTCCAGACGGATGCACCAGATGGTCTCGGGATGGTCGAAGGTGTGGGTGGGATAGTCGGCGTAATCATAGCCTCCGGTTACGGCTGCAGGTGCATGGTCGAGAAGCTCGTTGCACTCGGCGATGCATTCGTCGTTCTTGTCCATGTACAGATACACGCGGGCGAGGAGGGCCCTGGCAGCATCAAGGGTGACATAAGCCTTGCTGCCGTTGGTGCGCTGGGCTTCGCCCTTCGCCAGATACTCCTTGGCCTTGATAAGGTCGGCTACGACCTGGTCGTAGACCTCTCCCACGGTAGCGCGGGTGGTGGCGCCGAAGGTGTCGGTGCTGGTGCGCAGAGGAACTCCCGGATTCTCGCGCCCGTCGGCATACGGCATCGCAAAGAGCGTAACCATCTGGAAGTGGGCGAGTGCGCGGAAGAAGTAGTTCTCACCGATAAGGTGGCAGAACAGGTCGGAAGTCTCGGGAATGTACGCGATGTTGGAGTTGGCCGCGTAGATTATCTTGTATGCCATCCACCAGGTGTAGTAGATGTTCTTGGCCGTATTGTCGTCGGTGTAGCGGTACGGGTTGATGAACGGGTCTTCCGTAATGCCGGAAACCGTCACGTTGTCACCGCGGAGCTCGGACATCTGGAAATAGTGGCGGACGTAGTAGTTGCCGCTTTCTCCGCCGTCCTGGCCCTTGTAGGCGATCCTGTCCTGAAAATAGGTGTAGATGCCGTCAGTGGTATAAAGAGGCGCGTCGGGGTTCTGTGCCAGCTGCTCTCCCGTCATTGCGTCGGAAGAATAGAAGTCCATGTTGCAGGAGACCAGCGCCAGGGCTGCAAGCCCGATTACAAATATCTTTTTCATAATGCGATCTCTGTTAGAAGGTGACGTCAATGCCCATGGTAACTGTCATAGGGATAGGATAGTTCTGGGTGTACATGCCGGCGTGATGGTAGGTGTCGGCATCGAGGCGAACTTCCGGATCCATGCCGGAGAAGCGGGAGAGGGTGAAGATGTTGTCGGCGGAAGCGTAGATGCGGAGGCCGGCCATCTTGACCTTCTGGAGGAAAGTCTGCGGCAGGTTGTAGGCGAGGGTGACGTTCCTGAGACGGAAGAAGCTGCCGTCCTCGAGGAAGCGTGAAGAGGTGTTCTCGGCACCATCCTTACGGCCGCTGACGGGCTTCGGATGGGTGGCGTTGTCGCCGGGATTCTCCCAGCGGCTCCAGCCGAGGCCGTTGTCGATGCTCATCAGGTTCATGCCGATGTATGCACCGTCATGGTCCATGGACTGGCGGATCTTGTTGTAGATCTTATTGCCTACCACGAAGTTACCGTTGGCGTTGAGGGTGAAGCCCTTCCAGCGGAGGCCGGTGTTGAGACCGCCGCTGAACCACGGGGAGGCAGAACCTACCACCTGGTTGGTGGCTTCGCTCCAGTTGTTCACCACGGTGATGCTGGTAACCTTGCCGTTCTCGTCGGTTTCGAGTTTCTCCCACGTCGGAAGGCCGGTTTCGGGATCGACACCGAGCCACTTGGGCATGTACCACGAATAGATGTCCATGCCTTCGGAGATGAGCTGGTTGACTTCGCCGCGGGTCATAACGATATCCTGATGCTCAGGAAGTTCGAGAACCGTGTTCTTGTTGAAGCCCATGTTGAACCCGAGGTTCCAGCCAAAGTTCTTGGTGTTGACGATGGCACCGTCAATGGCGAGTTCCGCACCCATGTTGCGGACCTTGCCGACATTGTCCATCACGGCGTAGAAGCCGGAGGAAGGCGGCATCGGGGCCTCAAGGAGAATCTTGCTGTTGATGGTGTGGTAGAGGTCGACGGTCACGTTCCAGTTGTCGCGGAGGGTGGCGTCGAGACCGACGCTGGCCATGTAGGCTTCCTCCCATCCCAGATAGGGATTGGACATGCGTTCCAGAGTACCGGCCTTGGAGCCGTTGTACTGGCCGCTCATGCTGTAGGTCTCCTGGTATGCGAAGTTGGGAATGTTGTCGTTACCCGTCTTACCGTAACCGGCGCGGAGCTTGAGGAAAGTAAGGAACTCGTTGCCCTCGAGGAATTTCTCGCGGGAGATGATCCATGCTGCGGAAGCGCCGGGGAAGTAACCGCCGCGGTTCTTGGGACCGAACTTGGAGCTTTCGTCGTAGCGGATCGAAGCGGTTACGATGTATTTGCCCTTATAAGAATACTGCGCCTGTCCGAGCAGAGCCCATGAGCGGGTGTGATAATCGGAACCGGAGCCTATCCAGTTGGCGGTGTTGGAAATAGCGCGCTGTCCCTGCGGGATGCTGTCGCCGGAAACGCCCAGGCTGCGGGCATAGCCTTCACCGTACTCCCAGCCGATGATGCCGTTGACATCGTGGTCGCCGAAGGTCTTGTACAGTTTGGCGAGGTTGGTGGTGCCCCAGCCGTTCCACTCGGAATTGCTGTTGTCGAGTGCGCCGGCAGTGGCGCTGCCCTCGAGCGTGCGGGGATCGGAATAGTCCTCCCAGAAGGAGTTGGAGGTATCGTAACGGTTCATGGAAGTAAATGTGAGCCAATCGGTTGCATTCCAGACGAGCTGGAGGTCACCGGTGAGGCTGTCACCCCATCCCGCGCCGTAGTTGTACTGGGCCGAGTGAAGGATGTTGCCAGGGTTCTGGGTCCACCACTTTTCACCGTTGTCGGGACGGATATTGTCTTTCATGAACACGTAGTCGGAAGTGTAGTTTCCGTTCTCGTCCATCAGATAGGGGATATCCCAAGGCATCGCGTAGTAGGAATACTCCATCATGCGCCAGCCGGCCTCCGTGCGGTCATGCGACTTGGCATAGTTCAGACGGAGGGTAAGGGTGAGGCGGTCTGCAATGGGAGCGGACAGGTTCATGCGGGCGGAAGTCTTGCGGAAATTGGTGCCCACCAGGGTGCCCTGCTCGTTGTAGTGGTCGGCGCTGATGAAATAGTTCACCTTGCCCGACTTTCCGGAAACGGAGGTGTAGTAATCCTGAACCACGCCGGTCTTGAAGCAGTTGGCCAGCCAGTCGAAGTCCTGGTTGAGGAGGGATTCGGGATAGCTGGATGAGAACGCTGAGGGATCGGTCATCGACCTTGTGAATTCATAGAGCTGTTCGGAATTCATCGGGTGGAAACGCCCCATAAGGGCCCTCTTGACGCCGCCGCTGGCCTTGAATTCAATGTTGGTCTTGTCCTGCTGACCGCTCTTGGTGGTGACGACGATAACGCCGCCGGAAGCTGCAGCACCGTAGAGTGCGGTGGCGGATGCGTCCTTCAGGACGGTGATGGTCTCGATATCATTCGGGTTGAAACTGCCGCCTGCAACGCCGTCGACGACGTAGAGGGGGCCTGCACCGGCGGTGATGGAACCTGTACCGCGGATGCGGATATCGGCGTTCTCACCGGGACGGCCGGAACCGTTCATGACGACCACGCCGGCCACCTTGCCCTGGAGCATGTTGCCGACGTCGTTCGTCGCGACGTCGCGGAGCTTTTCACCGCTCATGGAAACTACGGAGCTGGTAAGTTCCGTCTTTTTCTGGGTGGTGTAACCCAGTACGACCACTTCGTTCAGGAGCAGGTCGTCGGGAGCAAGCTCAATGTTGATTACCGTCTGATTGCCAACTTCCCTGGTAACCGTCTGGTATCCGAGTGAAGAGAAGGTGAGGACTGCGTTCTCCGGGACGGAGATGACATAGTTGCCGTCGTAGTCGGTCACCGTGCCGCCGCCCGTCGAGATCAGAACGCCGGCGCCGATGACGGGCTCCCCGGTGGAGGAGTCAGTAACCTTGCCGGTAACGTTGTGCGTCTGGGCTGACATCGTCACTGAGAGCACCAGCGACGCCAGCACTGTCAGGATTCTGATGGGAGTTAATTTCATTTGTCGTATCGGTTAGTAGTTGATTCGGTTGAAAAAACATCGATACCGCATATTGGATGCGGAACTAAATATAGAGTTTAACGCCTTCCACGACGCGGGAGATGTTTCCTGAAACGGATGGGGTGTCGGGATTGAGCCCCATCTTGAGCGATTTGAAGAATCCGAGCATCTGACCTGTAACCACATAGGCCACTCCGCCGTAGCAGGCGGGGAATCCGGCGGGCAGGTCAGTTTCCACGCAGAGATCCAGGCCTGCACCCTCGAGAACCGAAGCATTGCGGCATACCGCGACATAGGCCATGGCTCCGCGGCTGTCCCTGATCTGGCGGATCAGGTCGAGTTCGTAGCGCTGCATTTCTTCGACGGGGGAGAGCAGGTATACGATGAGCGCATCGGGGGTAACGAGGGCCTTCGGACCGTGGCGGAAGCCCATGAACGAGTCGAATGCGCACATGACGGCGCCGTCGGTGAGTTCCTGGAGCTTGAGCCGCGACTCTTCGGCGACGCCTTTGAGGGAGCCTGAACCGAGGAATACGGCCCTCTTGAATCCTTTGTCAGCGATGGCGCGGATGCCGTCCTCGAATTTGTCCATCATCTTTCCGACCTTGTCGGAGAGGGTGTCAATGAGGCTGCGCTGCGACTCTATCTTGTCGATGTTGGCGACGAGGGCGCAGGCTATGTACATCGAGGAGTAGCTGCTGGTCATTGCCAGGGACTTGTCGTCCGTCTCGGGCGGGAGGAGTATCGTGAGGATGTTGTCGCCCTTCATCTTGGCGAGTTCGCCGTTTGCGTTGCAGGTGATGAAAATGTGGGCGACTTTGCCGGCCGTCTTTTCTATGGCCTTTACGGTGCCGACGCTTTCGGGGCTGTTGCCGGAGCGTGCGAAGGAAATGAGCAGGACCTTGCTCGAGGCGTCGAACCAGAACCAGGGGGAAACGAGGATGTCGGTGGTGGCCACGGCCTTTGCACCGCGCAGGCGCGTGTCGGAAAGCGCGGTTTCGAGCGCGTCGCCTATGTATGCCGAAGTGCCGGCGCCGGTGAATACGACTTCATAGCCGGCATTGAGGTATTTGTCAAGGAAAGACTTGATCTCGCCTTTTCGGGACAGGATGATTTCATAGGTCTTTTTCCAGACATCGGGCTGCTGGCGGATTTCCCTGTAAGTGTGGAAGTTCAGTTCCATTTCGTTTGGTTATTATTGCCACAAATATATATATTATTTGATAAAATTTCGTTTTGAAACCGTCGAATTGTAAAGCGGAGCGGTCAGATTAAAAATACTTTATATGTTATCTTACTGGTAAACAATGACTTGATTGGCTGAATAAACTATTTCGCTACGTTTCGATTATGATACGGTTACCGTTTCGACATTGATCTTCATGTTTCTCAACTGGTTCGCTACCGAAGCCGGGAGATTCTTGTCCGTGATTACGGTATTTATCCTGTCGGGCATGGCGATGAACGCCAGGGCGCGCTTGTTGATTTTGGACGAGTCGAACACTGCTATGACTTCGCGGGCCCTTGATATCATCACCTGATTGGTGCTCGCTTCTTCTATGCTGGGAGTGGAAAGGCCGGCATCCACGCTGAAACTGTCCACGCCGAGGAACAGCTTGTCGCAGTAGAACAGCTTGAGGTTCGATTCGGCCAGGGAACCAACCATGGACATGCTGGACTCCCTTACGCTGCCGCCCACGAGCAACACCCGGAAGCGCTTGTATTTCAGCGCTTCAATCATGGCGTTGACGGAGTTGGTGATAATGGTGAGGTCGTGGAAACGGTCGAGATGCCTGGCGACTTCGAGGGCCGTGGTGCCGGAGTCGATCATGATGGTGTCGCCGTCTTTGATATGGGCCGACGCCGCTCTCCCTATGGCCTCTTTTTCCCGGGCGTGGACGAGGCTCTTGAAATTGACGTTCTGCTCGCCTTCCTCCGCTGCCGCGATGGCTGCGCCTTTGATGGCACCTCCGTGGACGCGGATCAGAAGCTTGCGTTCCTTGAGGATACGGAGGTCTTTGCGAATCGTAACTTCCGAAACGCCAAATTGTTTGCTCAGTTGGGAAACCGAAACCGACGAGTCTTCGCGCAGTTTTTGAAGAATGGCGGAGCGCCTCCCTTGCCCAGTGTCATAGATGTTCATGTGGTTGTCTTTTCCGCAAATATAATAATAAAAGAATACGAAAGCAAACGAAATGGAAAAACTTTCGTTAGATTTCGTAATTCCTTTCGAGCACGGGCCCGGCGAAAAAAACACTTTTTTGCGGGGATATAGCAATGATTAAAAAAAAACATTATATTTGCCACAGTAACAGTGAAAAACCTTTTAAACCTCAACACAATGGAAGCAATTATCGCAAAAATCAAAGAGCAGATCGCTGCTATCGAGAAAGACATCGACAAGATTGACAACAAGGCTGCAAAGGCCCGCGTCCGCAAAGCTACCCTCGCTCTCGAGAAACTCGGCAAGGAGTATCGCAAGGCCAGCATCTAATCTGCTTTTCAGACGATCGTCTTTTAGTCGCCCCGCAAGAGGCGGCTTTTTTTATGCGACAACCGCCGCCGGACCATTGCGGGCCGGCGGCGGTTGTGATGTACGAAGACGGATTACTTGACTTCAGACAGGTACATGGTGACGGTACCGCTGTAGGTCTTGGTGTTGTCGACGTTTTTGAGGACTGCACTCACGGAGAAGACCAGTTGCTGATCCTCGGCCACGTAGTTGACGCTTCCGTTGGAGGATGCATTGAAGAAGTCGTTGCCCGAGTTGCCTTCAAAATCGTAAGAGAAGGTGTTGTCGGCCTTCAAATCGAATTCGCCCACGAATGCCTCGGCTCCGGTAAACGTGACTGAGAAAGTCTTGGACTTGGTGAAGATGACCTCCTTGACCACGTAACCGGCGACCCTGTCCGGGTTAATCTTAACTCCCTTGCCCACAAGTTCCGCGGCAACGGAAGGAAGGTCGCAGCCGGCCTTGGTAACGGAGACGGTATGGCCGTCCGCATTCACGGTGATGCGCGAGTTGTCCACTTTCCAGGTGCGGGCCACGGTGGTGTAAATATCGCCTCCGGGGTTCTCCGTGGCGTCGGAGAAAGTGGTTTGGATCTGCGGGCCGTTGTCGGGATTAATCGTAACGGTGTTTCCATCTATGGTAACCGTGCCGAAACCCTGGAGCTTGTAGGTATTGCCGCTGACGGTATAGATTCCGGTGAGGTAGCTGAGGTTTCCGCCAACTGCTTTGGTGGGAGCGGCGCTGAAGTTCTCCACCTCGAGGAAGGCGACGATGTAACGGCCGCCCTCGGTGAATTCGATGGACTTGATGTTCAGGTCACTGGTGGCCAGCACCATTTTCTTGGCATAGGCCGCATTGGCCGGAGCGGGAAGTACGTCGGGCTGGTCGATGGGTTTTTCCTTGCAGGAAGATACCGCGAGCAGCGCGGCTGCGATAGCGGTAAAGTAAAGAAGTTTCTTCATATGTGCGGATAATTTAGAATAAACGAACGAAAACATTGAGTTTCAGCATGGGGAAGATGGGAATCTCTTCGAGAATGCCCACGTACTTGCTGAAACCCTTCGTCAAACTGTTCTTCGCCATGAGCTGGGAACTCAACTCCACGGTCTTGACGTTCTTGAGGGAGTAGTCGTAGGTCTGGAGCCCTTGAGCGCCCCAGATAATGGCTCCCATGTCGAAGGTCACGCTGACGCGTTTTTCCGTGTTGACCGGGCGCCCGACGCCGATGCCCACATAGGGACGGACGTTCCAGGTCTTGAGGTCCAGATTAAGGTGGCCCTGCTTGTCCGTGGTGATATTGGTGTTGGGGTCGTTCTCATCGAGCTGGAATCCATAGCTGGCGTATTCGTCGGCCTGGAGTACCTTGCTGAGGTCGAGGTCGGCCTGCACCATCAGGGGATTGCCGAAATAGGCGCCCACCGTGAAGTGGAAGCCGCCGTCGGGGATGACGAAGATGTCGGCGAGGGCTTTACCGCCGCCCAGATTCAGTCCGACGGCTGCCGTGGCGACGCTTCCAAGAGGACGCTGCTGCTCTTCCACCTTGATGGATTCGGGTACGCCGAACTTGCTGAGGTTGCTTACCTTGATGGTTGGAGGCACGAAGAACGAGTATCCTGCGCGGAGCTGCACGTACGGGGTAAACGGAGCCGCCACTTCGAGGCCGATGCCGTCGAGACCGAAGGTGACGCCGGCCGCCATGTGGTTGAAAATCTGCTTGTCCTTTTCAGGAGCCTGGGCGAAGGCGCCGGCGCAGATGGCCAGGGCCGCCACTATTGAAAGAACTTTTTTCATAACGTTATTATTGAACCATACAAATATAATTATTTATACGGACAAATGTCACATCGAAACCCTGCGTAACAATATTTTTATCGCCCCCGGCCGCATAATCCGCAATATATTAATATATTTGGTTGACCAACATGTTTACACAGATGAAAAAACTATTTGCTTTCATCCTCCTGAGCCTGTTCGCGACTGCCGCCTTCGCGCAGAATACAGTCACAGGCTCGGTTAAGGACGCCGTTACGGGCGAGCCCCTTATCGGCGTCGGAGTGATTGTTTCCACCGGCGGCGGCTCCGTCACCGACCTGGACGGCAATTTTTCGGTAAACGCCGGGAAAGACGCCACCCTCACCTTCAACCTCCTCGGCTACACCGACGTGGTGGAACCGGTGAACGGCAGGGGCAAAATCGATGTCTTCATGAAGGAGGATACCCATTTCCTGGACGAAGTGGTCGTCATGGGTTACACCTCCCAGAAGAAGAACGAGCTCTCCAGCTCCGTCGTATCCCTGAGCAGCGAGGAACTCCTTGACAACTCCACTCCCGACCTGGGCAACATGCTCCAGGGCAAGGCTGCCGGCGTGGTTGTAATGAACGCCAGCGGCCAGCCCGGTGAAGGCGCCCAGATCCGCATCCGCGGTACAGGTTCCATCGCGGCGAGCGCCGATCCCCTCTATGTGGTCGACGGCATCGCCGGAGGCACCTTCAATCCCAACGACGTGGAAAGCGTGACGATCCTGAAAGACGCCTCCGCCACCGCCCTGTACGGCGCATCCGCAGCGGGCGGCGTCATAGTGGTCACCACCAAGAACGCCAAGGACCGCAGCCGCACCGACGTCAACTTCAAGGCCAGCGCCGGTATCAAGCAGGCCCTTTCCGGACGTTTCCATCCGATGAACAGCGAAGAGCTTTACAACACCCAGAGAATGATGATGAGCGAGAAGCAGTTTGCCAGTCTCCGTCCCGAAACCCTTCTGGAGCGCGACTACGACTGGTACAACAACATCTTCAAGAAAGGTGTCGTCCAGGATTACTACGTTTCCGTGGCCGGCATCTCCGGGCGTATGAATTATTTCGCCAGCATCGACCATTACGACGAAGAAGGCTCCCTGATCTTCACCGGCTTCAAGCGCAATTCCGCCCGACTGAACCTTTCGGCCCCCATCGGCGAAAAGGTCATGCTCAACATCCGCCTGGCCTATAACCGTGCCCAGAGCGACTACACATCTGACTGGAAGGACCTGTCCATGGCCTATCAGGGAATGCCCTGGGACATCCCGTTCGACGAGAACGGCAACCCCTATGCCATAGGCACTCCCGAGGGCGACGGCGTTTCATGGTACGGAAAGGAGCAGTACAATCCCTTCCACACGCTTCTTTACAACACCTCCCAGAGCTGGAGCGAAGAGTCCGTGGCCGACCTGCAGCTGGTCTGGAACATTACCGACTGGCTCAGTTTCACCAGCACCGGCCGCCTGGCCTCATCCAACTGGAGCAG
The DNA here is from genome assembly GCA_024699055.1 of Bacteroidales bacterium. GTDB lineage: Bacteria > Bacteroidota > Bacteroidia > Bacteroidales > UBA932 > Cryptobacteroides. The sequence continues at coordinate 22,041 of JAILQG010000085.1, read as the reverse complement.
CAAGACCTATAACGACGCCCGCACCAACGCCGGTTCCCTCGGACAGGGGTCTCTCTCGCAGAGCGACGGCCGTGGCTGGGGCGTAGGCCTTACCGAACTCCTCAAGGCCCACAAGAACTTCGGCCCCCATGCCCTCAACGGCATCGTCGGTTACGAGGTCGGATGGGGCTATGACGAGAATATGGGCGCGACCGGCGGCTTCATGCCCACCGGCATGAAGGCCCTCAACAGCACCGCCTCCGGTTTCGGAGTATGGGGAAGCGACTCGCGGTCCGCTTCGTGGGCCGTGCTCGGTCAGGCGCAGTATTCTTATAAAGAAAAGTACGTGGCCACCGCTTCCATCCGTTACGACAAGACCTACAAATTCGCTCCCAAGACGCGCGGAGGTTTCTTCCCGGGCGCTTCGGCCGCGTGGATCATCAGCAAGGAAGACTTCATGAAGGACGCCAGGGCGTTCGACCTCCTGAAGCTTCGCGTAGGTTACGGTAAGACCGGTAACTCCGACATCTCCCCGTTCCTCTACATGGATTCGTTCTCCACCAGCTACACCTACAACGACAAGGTCGTGGCCGTTGCCGAACGGATGGCCAATCCGGAACTCGGATGGGAGGTCGCCTACATGGCCAGCCTCGGTCTGGAGGCCCGCATGTTCGACCGCCTGAACTTCGCCGTCGACCTCTACAACACGAACAACAAGGACCTTCTCCTCGATGTGCCCCAGGCTGCATCCAGCGGCTTCACCTACTTTACCGACAACGTCGGTGTCATCAACAACAAGGGTATCGAAGTGGCGGCGGACGCCGACATCGTCAAGAGCAAGAACTTCCGCTGGAACGTGGGCTTCAACTTCGGCCTCAACCGCAATACCGTCAAGTACCTGCCCAACGGAGCCTTCCGCCGTGGCTACGGCACCCCGAAGGTAGAGCAGATCGTTGCCGAAGGTTACGACATCTACACCTGGTACATGCCTGAGTGGGCCGGCGTCGATCCCGAGACCGGAGACCCGCTCTGGTGGATGTATGAGAAGGAAAGAGACGCAAACGGCGCCATCCTCTATTATGTCCTGGACGGGCGCGGAAACCCCACTTCCGAAAAATCCACGGAAGAGACCCCCTGGCCCGTCTACACCGGAAACAGGGAGACGACCAACCTGTACGACCTGGCTGATTACCGCATGGTCGGATCCGCCACTCCCAAGTTCACCGGCGGTGCCAACACCAGCCTCACATGGAAGAACTGGAGCCTCGACGCCAATCTCCACTTCGTGTACGGCAACAAGGTGTTCAACCGTTCCCGTATCACCAACGACTGCGACGGTTCGTACATCGACTACAATATGATGAGCATCAACAACGGGCTCGGCTGGGTCCGCTGGGATCCCGAGGATGAGAGCACCCACGCGATCGCAACTCATCCCCGTCCCATGCAGAACGGCAACAAGAAGAGTAACAGCTACTCCACCCGTTACCTCGAAGACGGCAGCTTCCTCCGCGTGAAGAACATCACCCTGGCCTACAACATCGGCAAGCCCCTCTTCAAGGGCTTCCTCCAGGGCGGCCGCATCTACTTCACGGCAGACAACGTCTTCACCTTCACCAAGTTCTCCGGAGCAGACCCGGAAGTCAGGCTGGAAGGCAGCGGCTCGTCGCTTGCCGGTACGTTCAGCGACAACTATCCCGTCCCGAGATCTTTCATTTTCGGTATTGACCTCAAATTCTAAAAACAGGACGCGTTATGAAAAAGATATTCTCATTCATATTACTTCCCCTGCTTGCTGCAGGATGTATAAACCTCGACTACATTCCGTCCGATACCCTGAACAGCGAGGCCCTCGCTCAGAATTCAGCGGCCGCGGTGTACACCACCGACGGCATCTATTCCATGATGAAGGATATGCAGGAATTCCGCGGCGGCATCAGCCTGAACAACACCTTCGCCCGCCAGTATTATCTCCTCAACGAGGTGAGGGCGGACAACATCTGCTTCTCGTGGACCAGTACCGACCCGTTCTGGACCTCCGCCCAGTACATGGACGATGCCAACTCGGCCGACGCCAGCTATTTCTGGATGGCCTGCTACAAGATGATCTACGCGGCCAATTCCAACATCGCCGCCCTGCAGGAGACCGACACCCCGAGCGAGAACAACCAGCTCAAGGGCGAGAACCACTTCCTCCGTGCATTCTTCCACCTCGTGCTCTGCAACCTGTATGCTAAGCCGTACAGCTTCGGCAGGGAGAATCCGGGCGTAGTGCTCCGTATGAGCACTGACTATTCCGTTACCGAACGCGCCACCGTGGGTGAATGCTACGACGCCATCGAGGCCGACCTTCTCGAGGCCATACGCCTTATGGATCCTTCCACCAAGAGGGGAGACAACGGTTATGTTTCCAAGGAAGCCGCACAGACCCTGCTTTCCAGAGTTTATCTGTATGAAGGGGAGTGGCAAAAGTGCATCGATGTGGCTACCGAGGTCCTTGGGGCCGATCCCGCCTCGCATCTCGAGGCCGAGGTCACCGACCTGTACTCAAAGGCGAGTAACAACAAGGAGGTTCAATGGTGCATAGACGTCACCGATGCCGATGTCGTCAACTGGAGCGTAAAGGGCCTGATCGCCAGCATGTACGATTCTCCCAACGGCACCCAGGGCATTGGCTGGGGCGAGCTTTACGTGGCGGATCCGCTGCTTGACCTGATGGAACGTTTCCCCTCCGACAAGCGTTATACCGACCTGGTCCGTCTCCACCTCGGCGTGGACGGCCTCTTCATCACCTGGGGCGAGCCCGACGAAGTGAACGGCTGCCTTACGAACGTAAACGTCTATCCTGAGGCGATCCTGTCCGGCAGCGGCACCAAGACCGATCCCTGCGAGCTGAAGGAGCTTGTCTCCAGCATCACCGACAACGGCGACGGCACCTACTCCTTCACCAAGGACGGCAAGGCATACAAGGCCATACCCGACAACACCTCCACCAAGGTCTGCAACGAATTCCCGGGCTACATCCTCAACGACAACGCCCACACCAGGTGCTATGTCCGCCACAAGATGCCTACTCCCCAGGTGCTGAAGAGCGGTACAACCATATTCGAGCAGAATTTGTACAGCGTGCGTCCCGGCGGCTATCCCACATGGTTCTGCAACAAGTTCAGCATCCGTGAGGGTTCGGCATATGACCTGAATGCGTCTTACATCATGGTGCGCTACTCCGAGGCTATCCTGAACAGGGCCGAGGCCTATGCGCATCTTGGAAAGACCGCGGAGGCCATCGCAGACGTGAACATCATCCGTACCCGTGCGGGTCTCTCCGGAAACGCACTTATGACTGAAGCCAATATTGCGGGCCGCGGCTATTCCGATCCCGTGGATATGGTTCTCGACGAGCGCCGTCTCGAGTTCTTCTACGAAGGCTTCCGTACCATGGACCTTATCCGCAACAAGAAGGACATCGACCGCCGCTTCCCGAGCCGTACCAAGACCGAGGTCATCCCCTACAACAGTCCCAAGATCCAGTATCAGATTCCTTTGGACGAGACTTCCGTCAGCGGTATCCCGACCAACGAAAGATAGACGTGAAAGAAACTCTGAGGTATCTCGCAGCGGAAAAGAAACGCTGCAACTCACATAACTGTGCCCAGGCCGTGGTATGTACATACTGCGGCCTGGTTGGCCTTTCCGAGCAGACAGCCATGGACATTGCCGGAGCCTACGGAACCGGCATGGGCAATATGGAAGGCACCTGCGGCGCTCTTGTCGGTGCCGGAATGATAGTGGGTCTGGTCACCAGGGACCGCAACCTGTCCCGTGCGCGGATGAAGGAAATGATGACGAAGTTTCAGCAGCGGAACGGTGCCACCCAGTGCAGACTGCTCAAAGGAGTGGGCACCGGCAAGCCGTTGCGTGACTGCCCGGACTGCGTTGCCGACGCCTGCGAGTTCTTGGAAGAATACTTATAGCCTGGCTATTTGTGCCGGAACCTCAACCAGGTATCCGGACTGTGCCATCCGTTGAGGATTGGTGCCGGGCAGGCCTTGCGGCACATCCATTCCCAGCTGGCCGAAGAGCCATTCCCAATAAGCCGGCATAGTCCCGTCCGCGGCCAGCCAGTTCATGGGCTCGCTTTCAAAGACGGGCTTCCCGGACTTGTCCAGATAGCTCATCTGTACCAGCTCGGTGCAGTACAGGTCATCGTTGTCCGGCAGGAAACGGAGATCATAGGCCCTGCCGCAGAATGATTTGGCCCTTTCCACGGCGGCATCGGCATCGATGCCTTTCACGCGCTTAACGATGAACTCCGGATAAGAGCCGTCCCGCAGCGTGAAGTCCGTGAGGAAGGTGTCCAGGGGATGCCGGTCCACGCCGTGGGCAATGGTGGCGTCAATGATCCAGACGCTGTCGCCCTCGACCTCGGCAATGGCGACGTGAATCAGATTCACCGCCCCTTCTTCTCCGGTGGCAGACGAGATGGCCGCATCCATCGTCCCCGTCTCGGCGTCATAAGCGACGGGGAGTCCTACAAAAATGAGATCCCCGCTGCGGAGACCCCCTTTCCTGCTTCCACAGCCGATGGCCAGAAACAGTATCGCGAAAAAGAGCAGTAGTTTTTTCATTGCGCAAAAATCTATAATCCGTCTTCGATTTCTTCCTCAACGAACTCCCGGCTGCTTGGAATGATCACCTTAATCTCGGCGATAAGTCCGCCGCGGTCGTCAGTTTCAATCTCGCCCACGAAGGGGCAGGGGATATTCTGCTCATTGAAGTCCTCATACCAGTCCAGCTGCGTGTGTGGGATGTAGCCCAGCAGTTTGCCGTCATTGCGGATGACCGCCTGCGCCCGGCTGTCGTGCGCATTCGACGGCTCCGGCTGCACAACGCCCACAATCCTGCCGCAGTCATGTACGGTGCAGCGGTATTTGAGACCGGTTATGTCGAAGGTCTCCGTGTTCTCCTCCAAGTCCTCGGAGTAGTCGATGTTATCAAGGAATGATAAATCCAATTCTTCATCGTCAAAATCCGGATCTTCGTAGTCCTGAAACTGCTCGTCCACATCCGGCCGGGGCGATGCCGTATTCCATCCCTTCTGCGCCTCATTCACGGCGGTCATAAAGGCTTCTTTGGCCTTCCCCATTGCCTCGCCGAACACCTTCATCGGCTCCTCGGCATTTTTCTTAGCCGCATTGATTGCGGCCTCAATCTCACCGAGAAGCTGCTCCTTCAATGGCTGTGCGGATGCTTTCTTCTCAGACTTCGGTTCAGTCTTGGGCTTCGGTTCAGTTTTGGACTTCGGTTCAGTTTTTGGAGCGGCATCGGCCTTATGTGCCGATTCTGTAAACTTCTGATACCTAAAATGTTGCTGGGGCCGGGGCTGTGCCTTGTGCTCCATCCTGGAACCGTTTTCACTGGTATTGTATGAACCGTCGTGGTCGTTCCTGAAGATCAGGAAGATGGCCACCGCACTGACAATGATGATAATCGCGTAAATCATGGCTGCCTTTTTCAGATGTTACTGATGCCGTTTGCTCTCGACCTTATCGCCGAACTTCTTCTCGTCGATGATGAAGCGCTCGTGCGTGCCCTGGCCGACAAGGCCCGCGTCATCGTACACGGCCACCTTGAACGTGATTCTGCGGCGGTCTATCTCGATGACCTCCGACTCGCACCAGACCTTCATGCCGACAGGTGTGGCGCTGTCGTGGCTGACATTGACATGAGTGCCGACGGTTTCCTGGCCCTCATCCAGATAGGGCTTCACCGACAGGCGGCATGTCCTTTCCATAAGGGCGATCATCATGGGCGTCGCCAGGACCAGTATCGTTCCGCTGCCTATGTGCTTTGCTGTATACTCGGGAAGCACCACGGCCTCCTCCCTTCCTTTGATTCCGATTTCTACCATAATCGCACAAAGATAGCAAAAACTCCGCTCTGACCAAGCGCACTGCAAAGCCCCAGACCAGCTGATTTTCATGAAAAATGCGTAAATTTGACAATCTAACCAACATTCAATGAAGAAGCTTGTATTCATAAACGCCTGCGTCCGCCAGAGCGATTCGCGCACACTCCGTATAGCTGAGCCCATTGTAGCCGCGTTGTCCAAGCGCTACAAGATTATCCGCTATGACCTTCCGGATATGGACATCGTGCCGCTGAATCCCCGCCTTTTCTCGGAACGGGGTGCGGGTGAGATTCCGGGATGGGCCATGGACGCCGCCAAGGCCATCGCGGATGCAGACCGCATCGTCATCGCCGCACCGTTCTGGGACATGAGTTTCCCGGCCGTATTGAAGTGCTTCTTCGAGCAGACCTCGCTCTTCGACGTCACCTTCACCGACACCGGCAAGACCTGCAAGGGTCTCTGCAAGGCACCGAAAGTGCTCTACATCACCACCAGGGGCATGGATATCTCCACCGGAGACCCGCGCGAGCAGGCTACGCAGTATTTGAAAGCCCTCGGCGCTCTCTGGAATTTTGGCAAGCTTACCACAATCGCAGCCCAGAATATGGACTACAGCGCCCCGGGTGTCATCGAGTCCAAGATTGTAGCCTGCATAGATGAAGGTCTGAAGCTAGCGACGAGGTGGTAGTGTCGCTCCAAGTGACGGTAACGTCGCATTTTTTTGCAGGTTACCGTCAAAATCGGCCTTTTTTGAGGGTAACCCCCCAGAATTTGGGGAGGTTACCATCACTTCGGCCAGTTTCGATTTATTGTTTCAGATCTTCCCGTCTCGCGTCTGCCATCGGGCTGCGGCAGATGTTGCCGTGACACAAGAACAGGACTTTCATCATTTTATCAGATAGCGGGGGACCCGTTTCTTGTATTCCAGATGCTCAGCGCCAGCCCCGGAACCATCAGAACCACGGCGGGAATGGCCCACGGCAGCGTCGGAGCCCATGGGAACGGCCGTCCTGACACCCACCACATCAGTGCGGGGATGCCCACTACGAACAGCAGAAATCCAAGAATGTATCCTAAAGCGTTTCTCATGCCTCTTTCCAGGTGAAGTTTTCTTTCCCGGCGCCAATCTCGAAATGATATTTGACGATGCCAAGGTCGATGCGTGTATAGCCCCAGGGCGAGAAGAAAGTCTTGGTTTCCACTACGTTACCGGGGTGCAGGATGAACTTGAACTTCTGCTGGTTGACGGCAGTGGGGGCCAACAGTGCAGCCTCCATGCCTTTCCTGAACCATTCCGGGGGAAGGCCGTCGGACTCATAGAACTTTTCCATCGGCTTTTGCGGATGCTGAACGCCGGGGGTAGTCCCGTAGCCGAGAGAGATGAAGCAGTGAACGATATCGCCATCGCGTAGCGTAAAAGTCCCGGGAATCTTCTTATAGGTTAGTCCGGCCCAGCATGTGTTCAGGCCGAGCGACTGGGCCAGGATGATCAGTTCCTCGCCATAATAGCCGACCTTCTCTTCCCATTCCTTTCCCTTGGGCGCCGCCACGACAAAGTAGTTCTTCACGCCGGAAAACTGGCCGTATGTGGTGATGAACATGCCGTTGAAAGCCTTTGGCTCATCCAGAACCAGCTGTATGTTCAGCCCGTTTTCCTGATTGATGCGCTCAATGGCCGCCTTTAGCGCAGCCGCCTTGTCCGGCTCGACAGGTTTATCCAGATACTTCCGCACGGAATGCCGTGCCTTGATAGCGTCTATGAGTTTCAATTCTACCATCACTTATTGGACTTTACCCATGCCTCCATGTCGGCCTTTGATGCGTCGTTCAGGAGCTTGCCGGGCTTCCAGTTGATGTCGGGGTACTGGGCGTGGAACTGCTTGTCGGCACCGGCCACGTCGCTGCCGCCGGAGGTGGCGAACAGCATAACTGTCTTACCCTTAAAGCCGTAGGCCTCGATGAAGGTGTTGATGATCGTCGGAGCGGTGTACCACCAGACGGGGAAGCCGATGTATACGACGTCGTAGCTGTCGGCATCTTTCAGGTCCTTGACGATGGCCGGACGGGAGCTCTTGTCCTGCATCTCCAGCGTGCTGCGGGACTGCTTGTCACGCCAGTCCAGGTCGGCGGCGGTGTACTTCACTTCGGGTTTGATTTCATACAGGGTGGCTCCGGCCACTTCGGCCAGATCCTTGGCCACGGCTTCGGTGGTGCCGGTGGCGGAAAAGTATGCTACGAGGGTTTTCATTTCTTTCCTGTTGTTTTGGCCGCAGGCGGTCAGGGTCATCAGAATGGCCGCGGCTGCGATGATGATATGTTTCATTTATGCTTGGTTTTGATTGATCCTTACAAAGATATGAAAAAACAGGTTCATCGTGTGGCTCCGCGACAGCGATTTTTACGTCACTTACGTGAATTTGGCAATACCGAAAATAAAACCTACCTTTGTATAGGATCACATCATTCAAAGACTTAATGGCTTTCTCCATCAAGCTCAAACTCTGGCAAAAGGTGCTTTTGCTGTGCCTGGCGGGCATTATCGTAGGCGCGGGATGTCTCTTCCTGTATATGCTGCGCTTCACCACATATCTTGGAGACGACCCCTCGGCCTGCGTGAACTGCCATATCATGCAGCCTTATTACGCCACGTGGAACCATTCTTCCCACGGCAGGGGAGAAGGAGCCGTCGCCACCTGCAACGACTGCCACGTGCCTCATGAAAACGTGGCGCGCAAATATGCCTTCAAGGGCATGGACGGAATGAAGCACACGGCGGCCTTCCTCAGCTTCAGCGAGCCGCAGGTTCCTGCAGCAAAGGACCCCAGCGCCCAGGTGATCATGAACAACTGCATCCGCTGCCATACCGAGCTCACAACAGAGATGGTAAAGCTGGGCAAGATGGACTTCAAGATGACTCAGGCGGGCGAAGGCAAGGCCTGCTGGGACTGCCACCGGGACGTCCCGCACGGAGGCAAGAACAGCCTCTCGGCCACCCCAGATGCCAAGGTCCCGTTCCCGAGCTCTCCCGTGCCCGAGTGGCTGCAGAAGGCCATCGGCCACAAGTCTCCTCACGGAAATCTTCACAAGAAATAAAAACACACCCATATGAGCGAAAAGAAACTGAAACCCTTGCACAGCTGGCTGATTTTCGGCGGATGCATGGTCCTTGTCTTCCTCCTGGGCCTGCTGGTCTCTTCCCTGATGGAGCGCCGCGCCGAGGTGGCAAGCATCTTCAACAACCGCAAAAACCCCATGCAGGGCATCGTGGCCCAGAACCAGAAATTCAAGAGCGACTTCCCGCGCGAATATGAGACCTGGAAGGCCACCGAAGAGACGGATTTCCGTTCCAAGTACATGTCTTCCGACATCCAGGACGTGCTGGAAGAGCGCCCCAACATGGTCGTGCTCTGGGCCGGCTACGCCTTCTCCTGGGACTACAATTCGCCCCGAGGCCATTTCCACGCGCTGGAAGACCACCGCGAAATCCTTCGCACCGGTTCCCCCACGGAACTCTACGACGGCTCCAACCAGCCCGGAACCTGCTGGACCTGCAAGGGCCCGGATGTGCCGCGCCTGATGGAAGAAGTCGGCCCGGCCGAATTCTACAAGGCCAACTGGGCCAAGTGGGGCGCCGACGTCGTGAATCCCATCGGCTGCTCCGACTGCCACGATTCCGAAACGATGGACCTGCACATCAGCCGTCCGGCCCTCCGCGAGGCCTTTGCCAGCATGGGCAAGGACGTGGATAAGGCCACGCACAACGAGATGCGCTCGCTGGTGTGCGCCCAGTGCCATGTCGAGTACTATTTCCACGATTATCCCGAGACCCCCGAAAAGGACCAGTACCTCACCTTCCCGTGGAAGTACGGCCTCACGCTGGAAGATGCTGAGAAATACTACGACGAGATGGGCTATGCCGACTACATCCACAAACTGTCCAAAGCCCCCATCCTCAAGGCACAGCATCCCGGCTATGAAACTTCGCTGCAGGGCATCCACGGCCAGCGCGGAGTCTCCTGCGCCGACTGCCACATGCCTTACGTGGCCGACGGCGGCGTGAAGTATACCGATCACCACATCCAGAGCCCGCTCGCCAAGATGGACCGCACCTGCCTGAACTGCCACCGCGAGAGCGAGGAAACCCTCCGCAAGAATGTCGAGGAGCGCCAGGAGAAGTGCCTGGAGGTCCGTGGCCGTCTGGAGGAACTGCTTGCCAAGGCCCACATAGAGGCCAAGTTCGCCTGGGACAAGGGTGCTACCGACGCTGAAATGAAAGACGCCCTCCAGGACATCCGCAAGAGCCAGTGGCGCTGGGATTACGCCGTGGCCTCGCATGGCGCTTCCTTCCACGCTCCGCAGGAGGTGCTGCGCCTCATGGGCGACGGTGTCGACTATGCCGGCACTGCCCGCCTGAAGATTGCCAAAGTGCTTGCCAAGCACGGCTTCACCGGCGAGGTTCCCATGCCCGACATCTCCACCAAGGCCAAGGCTCAGGCCTACATCGGCCTGGATATGCCTGCCATGGAGAGCAAGAAGAAAGCGTTCATGGAAACCATTGCCCCGCAGTGGCTGTCCATCGCCAAGGAGAATGGTAAACTGCTTGAATATTAACTACTATGTGGATTAAACCCTGGAATATGAAGGAGGGCTTTCTCATCGGAGGAGGCCTTATTCTTGCGGGCATCCTGCTGCAGGTGGCCATTGGCCCCATCCGCTGGGAACTCTTCGCCTGGCCGGTCAATCTGATCGTGCTGATCCTGCTGCTTGCCGCCGTCGGAGTGATGTTCGCCCTGCGGCGGAAGGTCTATGCCTTTGAGTGGATGATGCATGCGGGAGCGGCCGTGCCCTGCCTGATTTATGCTACTGCCCTCACCGTCCTGATGGGCCTGCTGCCGCAGGTGGAGGAGGAAGGGATGCCCTGGCTGTGCCGGATGCTGCGCTTCTGGCCCTTCGTGCTCATCTGGACCTGGATGATGATCATATCGGCCCTGGCGGCGCTGAACCACCTGCTGCGCTGGAAACTGAAGGAGATTCCGTTCATCCTGAACCATCTGGGCGTAGTGGTGGCGATCGTCTCCGCCACGCTGGGCAGCGCTGACACGCAGAGCCTGTCGCTCACCGTCTTCACCGGAGAAACGGAGTGGCGGGCCGAGGACGACGCCGGAATGGTACACGAGCCCGGCCTGGCCGTCGAGCTGCACAAGTTCACCATGGAGGTCTATCCGGACCAAACGCCCAAACGCTTCGCCTCGGACGTCACCGTGTATACGAAGGACGGAAAGACCGTCCGGGGAACCGTTGAGGTGAACAAGCCCCTGAAAGTGAACGGCTGGAAGATCTACCAGTACGGCTATGACGTGAGAAAGGGCCCGGAAAGCCTCTACAGCGTGTTCCAGCTGGTACGCGACCCCTGGATCGTATGGGTGTACACCGGCATTTTCATGATGATCGCAGGCGCCCTGTGCCTTATGCTTTTTATGGCCCCTAAACCTGTAAGACAATGAGTTGGGATTCGTTTATCTGGTTTGCACTGGGAGCGGTGCTCCTGTGGGCCGCAGGCGCCTTCTTCGCCTGGAAAGGCCGCAAGTCGCTGGTATATGCCTGCACCTTTGCCGGCATCGCCGTTTTCTTCGCCTTCATCCTCGGGATGTGGATCTCCCTGGAACGTCCGCCGCTCCGCACGATGGGGGAGACCCGCCTGTGGTATTCCTTCTTCCTGTCGGTCGCCGGCATCATCGTGTACAGCCGCTGGCGCTACAAATGGATTCTGAGTTTCAGCACCCTGCTGGCCCTGGTGTTCATCTGCGTGAACCTGTTCAAGCCGGAAATCCACTCCAAGAGCCTGATGCCTGCCCTGCAGAGCCCCTGGTTCGCCCCGCACGTCATCGTGTACATGTTCTCATACGCGCTGCTTGGCGCCGCCACCATCATGGCGGTCTATATGCTTATCAAAAAAGACAAGACTACGGAGAAGGATCTCAACCTGACCGACAACCTGGTGTACGTGGGTCTGGCCTTCCTGACGTTCGGGATGCTGTTCGGCGCCCTGTGGGCCAAGGAGGCCTGGGGTACCTACTGGGCCTGGGATCCCAAGGAAACCTGGGCCGCCGCCACCTGGCTGTGCTACCTGATTTACCTGCACCTGCGCAAGGCCAAGCCGGAGGAGTGGCAGTCGGCCTGCATGATTCTGCTGCTGAGTTTCGTGTGCCTGCAGATCTGCTGGTGGGGCATAAATTACTTGCCTTCGGCAAGGGGATTATCCATTCACACATATTGATTTAGAGGCAGGACGCTTCGTGGTTTTGGCACGATTGTTGGCTTTACCGACAATCAGTGTATTAAAACCTGTAGAAGTATGAAACCGTACCTGGCTCTTCTCGTAACCTTAGCTTTCGCCGCAGTAGCCTGCGAAGGCATCGATCTGCCGGATTTCCCCGACAATCCCTTTGACGGGAACGAATCCGTGACCAGCCTCACCGACCCGGCCCTGGCCTGGAGCTCCGACTCTTTCGAAGCCACCATCGGCTCGTCGAACACTTTCCCCACGCTCACGAACAAATACAGTGTAGGCGTTACTTATGAATCCTCGAAGCCGGAGGTGGCCACCATCAGCGGCAGCGGCGTCATTACCCTTATTTCTGCCGGCTCGACCATGATTTCGGCCTCCTCGGCAGCGGACGAGACCTATTCGGCATCCGGAGCCTCCTATCTCCTTACTGTCATCGATACATCCGGAGGCGATGCCTACGACGGCTCGCTATCCTTCGCCTCCACCGGCGACCCGACTTCCGACGACGATATCTCCACCACTACCTTCAAGGGGAAGATCACCGTCAACTTCTCCCAGACGGGCGATGCCACCGTCACCGGCGACAGCTATAACTATGTTACCGTGGACGGCAACAAGGTGACGGTGAACAACACCGGCGACCAGGTGCTCATATACGAACTCAAAGGCTCCACCTCCAACGGTTTCTTCAAGGTCTACGGGGCCAAGAAACAGGCCATCGTCCTGAACGGCGTGAGCATCACCAATCCAGATGGCGCGGCCATCAACAACCAGAACAAGAAGCGCACATACATTGCGGTCTACGGCTCCAACACCCTCTCCGACGGGGCCTCAGCCGCCTACGAAAAGGTTAATGACGAAGACCACAAGGCCGTCATCTTCAGCGAGTCCCAACTGATCTTCAGCGGCAGCGGCCTGCTTACCGTCAACGCTCTGAACGCCGCGGGCAAGGCGGGCATCTCCTCTGACGATTACATTCGCCTGATGCAGAGCCCTACCATCAAGATAAACTCCGGCAGCAGCGCCGGGAACGGCCTCAAGGGCAATGATTATGTCCAGCTTTCGGACGGCTCGCTGGTGGTTTCCATCGCAGCCGACATGGCCAAGGGCATCTCCACCGACGATTACGTTCTGGTCGAGGGCGGAGCGCACATGGTGAATTCCACCGGCGGCGTAGCCTACGACGACGAGGATGCCGAATACACGGGCACTTCCTGCGTCAAGGCGGACAATTACTTCGCGATGACCGGCGGCGCGCTCACTCTCAAGAACACGGGCGACGGCGGCAAGGGCATCCGTGCGGGCAGTTACGATTTCGACTCCGAGAATCACACCCTTTCCGACAGCTACATCACCGGCGGCACCCTTACCGTCACTACCTCCGGCCGCGAGGTGAACGATGTCTCTGCCAAGGGCATCAAGATCGGCTGGGTGACGAAGGAAGGCAGCGGGGACAACGCCAAAGTAACCGGATATGCGGGAAATCTCACCGTCAGCGGCGGCTCCGTTACTGTTAACAGCACCTATTGCGAAGGCCTTGAGGTCAAGGGTGACCTGACTTTCGACGGTGGCGAAACCTATGTCTCTTCGACCAGCGAGGATGCCATTAACAGCCAGGGCGACCTGACCGTGAACAATGGTTTCGTCTACGCCTTCTCTTCGGGCAATGATGCGATGGATTCCAACGGCAATACCATCCTGAACGGCGGCTATGTCATGGCCATTTGCACGAAAGGCGCTCCGGAGGTCGCCATCGATACGAATACTGAAGAGAATAAGAAACTGTACATCAACGCCGGTGCTACCGTAGTCGCTTATGGCGGCCTTGAGAGCGGCTATTCCGCCGCCCAAAGCGTCTACAGCATGAGTGCAAACGCCGGTTCCTGGAACGCTCTGCACGACGGTTCTTCCTTCATCGCGGCTTTCAAGGCTCCGTCGAATATCTCCAGCTTCATCGTCTCGGCTCCTTCGCTTTCGGGCGGCTATAAGGGCGTGAGCGTGAGTGGGGATGCCAAATGCGGGGGAGTCTGGGCTACAGACGGCATCTCCGGCGGGACGGAAGTCAGCCTGACGAACTATACCGGTGGCAATGGCGGTCCCGGAGGCCCCGGAGGCGGTTTCGGCGGATGGTGATTTAGCACCGGCACCCCTGCTGCCCTTCGAACCGGTACGGGCCTCCGGCCGTATCCCTCCCAACCTGTGGTTGGGCCCCTCCCGTTCACGCAGCCACGGGCGGCTACGCCTCCCGAAGGGCACAGGGGTGCCGGGTGCTAAATAACGATTTAGTATAACCTCCCACATCGAGCCCTGCCATATCAATAATGTGGCGGGGCTTGTTGTATGTCTTGGCTGGTTTTTGACAACGCTCTGTCAAAAGAAAAATCCGCATACAGTATGCATGTTTTTTTTACAGGGATACACAAATAATCGCTATATTTGACAAATTAAGCAGCAAAAAATACATGAGTTCAAAATTCTTTAACAACAACGGGGAGAATACTCTCTTCGCGAAGTTAAGAGGCATTGCTCAAGGAATGGCCAATTTTGACCGGTTCCTTGCCGTCGTCGGATTCTTCCGTTCCTCTGGGTATTTCAAGCTCAGGAAAGAGTTAGGAGATGTGTCCGAGATTAAGATTCTCGTGGGCATTAACGTGGACGAATTGTTTAGGCGCCACAATCAGGCTCTTCTGATGCTTACGGATGAGACCAAGGCCAAGAAAGTGTATAGTGACCAATTCAAGGATGATATCCTCAACGCCAAGTATAGCAAAGAAGTCGAGGAGGGCATCCTTCAGATGTGTGAGGATTTGACATCCGGAAGGCTTCAGATGAGAATTCATGGCTCAAAGAATCTTCATGCAAAGTTCTACTTATGCCTGCCCCAGAATCACAATGAGAATACTGATGGATGGGTGATAATGGGTTCTTCCAATATCTCCGATTCCGGATTGGGCATCACAGAACCTCCTCGCTATGAGCTAAACGTAGCCATGAAGGATTATGATGATGTGGCTTACTGTAAGGGAGAATTTGATACTTTGTGGGAAGAGGCAATTCCGCTCTCCTTGGAAGATATAGAACTCAACAAAAAGAAAACCTACCTCGGCTATCAACCGACTCCATACGAAATCTATATCAAGGTTCTCATCGACACCTTCGGTGATCAGGTTGAGGACGATTTTACAATCCAACTTCCTGATGGTGTCCTGGATCTGAAATACCAAAAAGATGCTGTTATCCAGGGATACCAGATGCTGCTTAAACACAACGGACTCTTCCTGGCAGACGTCGTGGGTCTTGGAAAAACAATGATTGCGACGATGATAGCAAAACGCTATATTGAAGCAAACGGGAAAAACACGAGCATCCTTGTTATCTATCCACCGGCATTGGAAGACAACTGGAAGCAGACTTTCAAGTTGTTTGGGATAGAACGCAAGGCTCAGTTTATTACCAATGGTAGCCTTCATAAAGTGCTCAACGGAGAGAACCAGTACAAGGAGAAAGAGGAATTTGACCTAATTATCGTTGATGAGGCCCATGGATTCCGCAGCGACCAATCCGGGAAATATGATGAATTGCAGAAGATTTGCAAGTCTGCGTGTGCCAATGTCGGTCTCTTAAGGAGCCTCCAGAAGAAAGTGATGCTACTCTCCGCTACTCCTTTGAATAACCGCCCGCAGGATCTTTTGAACCAGCTTCTACTTTTCCAGAATAGCCAGAGTTGTACTATTGACGGAATTCCCAACCTGAAAGCCTTCTTCGCACCTTATATCGCAGAGTATGGAAAGTTGATGAGGGAAAGGGACCAGCGTGATATCACATCGGAAGTTGACAAGATCTACGATGTAATTCGTGAGAAAGTCATAGATAAGGTCACGGTGAGAAGGACACGGCATAACATCCTCAACGACCCGGACTATAGGAAGGATCTCGAGCGCCAGCATATTGTATTCCCGAATATTCTTGCGCCAAATATCCTCGAATATGCAATGGATGAAGATACAAGTGAGCGTTTCTTCAATACATTGTCCTACCTGACAGAGCCGGCAAATCCCATGCATCTAGAGTATGCAAGGTACCGTGCCATCGAATTCTTGAAACCTGAGTTCCAGAGCAAATACCAAAATGCCGTACATCTTGGTCAATCTCTGGCAGGAATCTATAAGGTGCATATGGTAAAGCGTCTGGAGAGCAGCTTTCATGCTTTTAAGAAGTCCCTTCAGACCCTACTGCGCATCACCAATGACATGATTAGGATGTTCAATGAGGGCCGTGTAATCATCGCTCCCGATTTGAAAGTTAAGGACCTGCAAGCCAAAGGAATGGAACTCGATGAGATCATCGAGTATGCTGTTGCAAAGGGATATCTTGCAGATGAGATTACTTTCTCTCCGGACGATTTTGACCCGAAGCTTCTGAAGCTCCTCAAGGACGATAAGGATGTCCTCGAGTACCTAATTGATGACTGGAAGCAGGAGAACGATGATCCGAAGTATGATTTGTTCATGGAGGTCCTGGATAAGGAATTAATGCTCCCCGAAATCAACAAGGAAGGGAAACTGGTCATTTTCTCAGAGAGTGTTGACACGTTGAATTATCTCTATGACAGAATGATTCACGAGCTGGGACGTTGTGATATCACCCTCGTCACCTCCCAAAACCGTAACAAGGTAGTCAAGACGGTTAAAGAGAACTTCGATGCGAATTCGCCAGTCAAACTTAACACGGTCAATATTATCCTGACATCCGATGTACTTGCTGAAGGTGTCAACCTCCACCGATCCAATGTAATTGTTAATTACGATTCCCCCTGGAATGCAACCAGGCTTATGCAGCGCATAGGACGCGTCAATCGTATTGGCTCCGTGGCTGAGAATATCTACAACTATATGTTCTACCCCTCCAAGCAGGGAAATAGCCAGATACAGCTTTATGAGAACGCTCTCATGAAACTGCAAGGCTTCCACTCAGCCTTCGGAGAGGACGCCCAGATTTACTCCCGTGAGGAAATCGTGAAGCAGTTTGAGATGTTTGATAGCAATGTCCGCGACGCGGTTGATAAGAAGATTCAGCTGCTACGTGAAGTGAGAGAGCTTTATGCCAAGGAACGTAAACTCTATAACAAGATAAAGAATCTCCCCATGAAGAGCCGTGTCATGAGAGACACAGGAAAGCATTCGGGAAATTCAATAGTATTTGTCTCATCCAACGTAAAAACGGAATTCTATCTTGTGAATTCTAAGGCAGTTGAACCACTTGACTTCCTTGAAGCCGTCAAGTATCTAAAAGCGAAACCAGAAGAGCTTCCTGCGCCGTTCGGTGATGACAACACCCATTTTGAGCATGTAAATAGGGCTCTTGACAGTTACTCTTACGCCGTGATGGAAGCCAGGGACGATAATACAGCCAGAAGAGTTGACTTGGACCAGACCTCGCTCCGTGCTAATAACTTCCTGCGCACAGTCAAAAAAATAACGCAGGATTCTGACTTGCTGGCTAAGTGTGACATCCTTATTAATTATATCAATGATGGTGTTTATGCCCAGCTTCCCCGCTTCTTGAAAGCCCTGGCCGGCGAATTCCATAATGATAGAGTCTTGATGAAAGAAAAGGAATACTACATCTCCACGAAGATTGACGGCTTGATTCAGACTTACCACTCTCAAACAAGGAAAGAGAGGAATAGCCAGCAGGAAGTGGAAGATCCACGAATCATCATATCAGAAACGTTTAAATAGGTAAATCATGGGAAAGATTTATTCCAACGTTGAACTCCGCACTATCTTTCAGTCCTCTTTTAACCTTGGGACTTGGCAAGTGCTTCTCAAAGATTTCTTCCATTCAAAGGAGTTGAGGCTTCAGCCTGAATTTGTTGGGGGCAAGGATGGTGAGAGTGGTTTCTACCTTGGCGCGTTAGATACCGAGGACCACTATCGGATTGGGTTATTCTGGTATGAGATTACCAAAGGTTCCGTTGTTCATAAGAAAGTGGGCTTGAGGCAACTCGTCAAGTCCTTTATCAACCCCAACTGGGGAGAGTTTGACGCTGCTTTGGCTGTCTTTTCTGAGGGTAACCACTGGCGCCTTTCATTAATCTGCGATATTAAAGAGGAGGCGATGTCTCCCCGCCGCTTCACGTATGTATTTGGCGACGAGAATAGTTTTTACAATACTCCGGTCGCCCGTTTTGAATTCCTTCAGAAGAACGGCATCACGTTCGAGAATCTGAAGAATGCTTTCTCTGTTGAGGCTCTAACGAAACAGTTCTATAATGAACTCTTTGACTGGTACCAGTGGGCCATCAAGGATGATACTGGCGTTACCTTCCCCAACAATACTGCCACCGAAGATGATGACCGCGAGCAGATAGATACTAAGATTATCCGCCTAATTACAAGGCTGATGTTCGTCTGGTTTATCAAACAAAAAGATCTGGTTCCATCAAAGTTATTTGATGCTAAGCAGATGAAAAAAGTTATCAAGGATTTCGACCCTCAAAGCAAAACCAGCGGAACATATTATAACGCAATTCTTCAGAATTTATTCTTTGCAACCCTCAACCGAGCAATCATTGACGAAGAGGGGAATAAGCGCTGTTTTGAAAAAACAGTTGGGGGAAGGGGGGTCAAGACTACGTATCGCTATTCCGAGTTGTTCTCAATAGGTGAGGACGATGTGATAAAAATGTTTTCTAGTGTGCCATTCCTAAATGGTGGTCTTTTCGAATGCTTGGATAAAACAAAAAAGTATGATGGTGTAGAAAAAGCTTATAATTACGATGGATTCAGTCGAAACGATAAACAGTTCGCTGATGGTCGCTATAAATATCGTGCTTTCGTTCCAAACATTCTTTTTTTTCACCCGGAACACGGCCTATTTTCTATATTAAACAGGTATAATTTTACTATAGAAGAGAATACCCCCAATGAGCAGCAAGTAGCGTTGGACCCAGAGTTGCTTGGTAAAGTTTTTGAAAACCTGCTTGGCGCATACAATCCAGAGACAAAAGAAACTGCTAGAAATCAGAGCGGCTCATTCTATACTCCTCGCGAAGTCGTAAACTATATGGTTGACGAAAGCCTTATAGCGTATTTAGGGGACTCTGAGTTTACACGTTTATTATTGAGCGATAGTTTTACCCCAATCCCCGAGAATGAGGCACGGTATGCAGATATTGCCAAGCGACTTAAAAGTATCAAAATACTTGACCCGGCATGTGGGTCTGGGGCGTTCCCGATGGGAGTCCTTAATCGAATCGTTGACATTCTTGAGAGGATAGCCCCTGAAGAAAGCGTCTATCAATTAAAGCTTTCGCTAATTGAGAATTGCATTTATGGGATTGATATTCAGAGTATTGCTGTTCAAATTAGCAAATTGCGCTTCTTTATATCTCTCATATGCGATTGCGAAAAAGATCCATCAAAACCTAATTATGGGATACCTACCCTCCCAAATCTCGAGACAAAGTTTGTGTGTGCTAATTCTCTGCTATCTGCGGACATAACTAAATATTCCGGCGAGTGGACGAATGATAAGGATTTGGAGGCACTACAACAAGAATTGATAGAAATCCGTCAAAAGCATTTTGGTGCTCGTACCACTGCAGAAAAAAGAAGATATCGTGCTGCTGATGAAAGGAAGAGAGAGGAGATTTTGACCCACATCTTAACCGATGTCAGTGAGCCCGACGAAGAAAAGATAGCAGTATGCGAGATTGAAATTGAAAAGCTCCGGAATGAGGCCTTCGCATATAAAGATGAAGTATGGGTTGATTTTACGAAGGAACCAGAAGTTACGTTATTTGGCGTTTTAGAGTCTCCTGATACGATCTTTCGTGAAGATATTAACAAAAAGAAACGCGACGAGATTAATAGCAGGATTAAATGGCTTCAGCAACAAATTTCTAAAGAACGGAATAAAGGAAAACTCCAAGGTTTCGAAGCGGCGGTTAAACAGATTACCGATTGGAATCCATATGACCAGAATGCCTCGTCTGAATTTTTCTCTGCGGAGTGGATGTTTAACGTGAAGGACGGATTTGATATTGTGATAGGTAATCCGCCCTACATCCAACTCCAGAATAATGGTGGAGAGCTTGGGAAATTATATGCTCCATGTGGTTACCACTCCTTTGCTAGCACCGGGGACATCTACTGTTTGTTTTACGAGAGAGGATGGCAACTTCTGAAGAAGTCAGGTCATCTATGCTACATCACATCCAACAAGTGGATGAGAGCTGGTTATGGAGAAAAACTCCGCTCCTTCCTTTCTACGAAGACAAATCCGCAATTGTTGATTGATTTTGGTGGCGTAAAGGTCTTTGAGAGCGCTACGGTGGACACCAACATCCTGCTGTTTGAAAAGGGAGCGAATGTACATAAAACCCTCTGCGCTGTCACTAACAAACAGAACAAGGATAGCCTTAAGCAATTGAGCGTTTTCGTTCAGCAGCAGGGTTCTTACTGTGACTTCTCTGGAGGTGACAGTTGGGTAATTCTATCTCCCATCGAACAAAGTATAAAAAAGAAGATTGAAGCTGTTGGAACACCACTCAAAGATTGGGATATCCAAATCAACTATGGGATCAAGACTGGTTTCAATGATGCTTTCATTGTTACCACCGAGAAACGAGATGAAATATTGGCTAACTGCTCCAATGAGGATGAGCGCAAGCGAACTGACGCGTTAATACGACCGATTCTTCGTGGCAGAGATATCAAGAGATATGGATATGAGTGGGCAAACCTGTGGCTTATTAATACTCATAATGGTGTAAAAGGACATCTTCCTCGAATTAGAATCGAGGATTATCCCGCAGTCAAGGCTCATTTAGATAAGTATTGGGACAAAATAAAGGATAGAGCCGATCAGGGCGATACACCGTATAACCTTAGGAACTGCGCTTATTTGGAGGATTTCTTTAAGCCGAAAATCGCATGGGCCAGGCTAATGCGCTTAACGCGTTCAGACATCGATGCATTCCCTCGTTTTTGTCAAGTTCCGAGTGGGATTTTTACCGTCGATAGTTTGTGCTTCATAGTCGGTGATAAACTTGAACATTTTATCTCCATTTTGAACTCGGAGTATGCAGCATATTACTTTTTCAATAACGTGGCGACTCTAGATAATGGCGGTTTTCAGATGCGACAGCAATTTATTGAAAATATCCCAATTCCTCCAGCACCGCCAAGGGACAAGGACCCGTTCGATGCCTTCGACTTCTCTCCAGATGAGAAGTGCTTTATTGCCGAATATATAAGACTAAGAAAGGAAGAGATATTGGACTCTGGTCGTTAAGTTATTTTGAATCAAAGCTTTCTATCGTTTGAATATCATCCTCTGAGAGCTTGTATATATCATATAATCTTCGGTTTATCCGTTGTTCTTTTTGAGGGGAAAAGGAATGTTGTATATCCTCAACTTTGGAATTAAACCATTTGTTGATTTCCCCAGAAACTCTCAGAACTGGTATTTTGTCAAAGAATATTTTACTAAGTTCTCGAGTACCGCCTTGCAACTCTGGGAAGCAATCCCTAAAGCAATACCTAAAAATAGGAGAACTTAAAAAAGCATTCAAAAAAGCCATATGCTCCCCAGTAATAATAAAGCATTTTTGATTTGTATAGAAACCATTCGTATCGTACACAAACGGTAGGTACTTTGTCATATTAGGATATGTGATTTTTGGCTTAGAGAATTCCTCCCAATTAGTATTAATGGACTTATTTTTTCAGCCGAAGATATGTTGGAAAGCGGTGGGCCGAAATCTTACTTTTGCAATTGTAAAATCTGGGACGTTTCTTACCGCACCAGCTAGTTTTATTTCCGCGGGAGAAAACAATGCATATATTCTCGCTTT
>JAILQG010000084.1 GCA_024699055.1 Bacteroidales bacterium | reverse complement strand
GGGTGGTTGCGGTCGCGGCGTATCATGCGTTCGAGCAGCCGCAGATGCTCTTCGTTCACCCCCGAGAGGCGGTTTTCGTCGATGACCAGGATGCCCTCGCGGTCGCAGATGTCCAGCAGTGCCGGAGTCATCGGGTTGTGCGAGGCGCGATAGGCGTTGCAACCCAGCTGCTTCAGCTGGCGGATGCGCCAGGCCTGCAGGGCATCGGGAATGGCTGCGCCCACTCCGGCATGGTCCTGATGCATGTTTACACCCTTGAGTTTCAGAGGTTTGCCGTTGAGCAGGAACCCTTCCTCCGCGGTGAATTCCGCATCTCTGATGCCGATCACGGTTTCGTAGCGGTCGCTTGTCTTCCCGCCGCTCGTGACGGTGGTGACCACCTTGTACAGATACGGGTCGCCGGTGTCCCAGAGATGAGGAGAGTTGATGCTCATGGTCAGATGGCTGGTGGCCGTCTGCTTGGGCAGCAGTTCCAGCGTTTCGGCGCCCGAGGCTGCGACTTCCCGGCCTTCGGCATCCGTCAGTACATGCCTCACCAGGCAGGATGCTGCCTGAAGGGAGCTGTTCTGCACGTCGGTATCTACATGGATGAGAGCCTCGGAATAGGGCTCCTTCAGCTCGGAATAGACGAAGGTGCCGAAGGGCGCCACATGCTGCAGGCCGGTCTTTTCTAGCCAAACGTCGCGGTAGATGCCGCCTCCCTCGTAGAACCAGCCCTCTTCCAGGCTGGCGTCCGCCCTCACGCAGATGAGGTTGTCGCCGCCGTAGTTCACATATTCGGTGACGTCGAATACCTGGGTGGCGTATCCGCTGGGTTCGGTGCCCAGGTAGAAGCCGTTGAACCACACCTGGGAGTTGCGGAAGATGCCGTCGAAGCGGAGCAGGATGTGCCTGCCGAGATCTTCTTCACTTATAGAGAAGACTTTGCGGTACCAGCCAACGCTGGTTTCGGGATACTTCCAGCCCACGGTCTTGTAGCCGTGCGAGTGGCTGGCTTCGCCGTCGAAGCCGAGGGTTGCCACGAAGTCGTGCGGAATGCGCACTTCCTGCCAGGCTCCGTCGTCGAATTTCATCGAGTACGGGCCCTCGTTGTGGATGGAGTTGGCCTTGGTGAAATAGTTGAAATATTCGGTGCCGCAGCCGAAGTCCTTCTGCGGATCGGCCGCATTTCCGAAGGCGAAGCGCCAGCCGGCGTCGAGCCTTTCGACGCTGCGTTCCTGTGAGTGCAGCGCCGTGCAGGAGAGCAGGAGCGCCGCCATAACCGTAAGATAATGATGTGGTTTCATTGTTCACAAAGATAGGTAATCCTGTCTTAACTTTTGTTATATTTGTAGAACTAAGGTACCGAAGGATATGAAAGAGTTACGTTGCCCCAACTGTGGAAAGACCTTCACCGTGGACGAGGCCGACTACGCCTCCATCCTGTCGCAGGTAAAAAATGCCGAGTTCGACGCCGAGCTCGCCAGGCGCATCGCACTCCTGCACGAAAAGGACGAAGCGGAGCGCAGGATGAGCGAAATGAAATCGGCCAGGGAGTTCGAAAGGCTCCTTTCTGAAAAGGATAAGGAAATCGAGAAGATACGCGCGGAGGCGAAGGGCTACGAAGACAAGGTGAAGATAGCCGTCCTCGAAGAGAAATCCCGCTCCGAAGCGGCCCTGAAGGAAAGGGACGCACGCATCTCCGAGCTGAGCGGCCTTGTGAAGTCCGGCAAGAGCGAGGCTGCTCTGCGCGAGCAGGGCATCAAGGAGAAGTATGAGCTGGAAATCCGCCGCCAGAAAGACCTGGTGGACTACTATAAAGACCTGAAAGCCAGGATGTCCACCAAAATGATAGGGGAAAGCCTCGAGGTCCACTGCCACAACGAGTTCGAGAAAGTCCGGGCCCTGTTCGGTCCCGAAGTCTACTTCGAAAAGGACAACGACGCTTCCGAGGGCACAAAGGGCGATTTCATCTTCCGCGACAGCGTGGACGGCGTCGAGTACGTGTCCATCATGTTCGAAATGAAGAACGAGGCCGACGAAACCGCCACTAAACACAGGAACGAAGACTTCTTCCAGAAACTCGACTCCGACCGGACCAAGAAGGACTGCGAGTTCGCCGTGCTGGTGTCGCTACTCGAACCCGATTCGGAGCTGTACAACCAGGGAATCGTGGATGTGAGCCACCGCTATCCCAAGATGTACGTCATCCGCCCGCAGTTTTTCATCCCCATGATAACCTTGCTCTGCCAGACCAGCCGCAAGAGCCTCGAATACAAGAAAGAACTGGCCGTCGCAAAGAATCAGTCGATCGACATCACCAACTTCGAAAAGAAGCTCGACGACTTCAGGATAGGCTTCAGCCGCAACTTCGAGACCGCCGCCAATCAGTTCGAGAACGCCATCGGCGAGATAGACAAGTCCATAGCGCACCTGCAGAAAATAAAGGATGCCCTGATGAGTTCCGGCAGGAATCTGCGCCTTGCCAACGACAAGGCGTCTGAGCTTACGATACGCAAGCTCACCTGGGGCAACCCCACTATGAAGCGGAAATTCGAAGAGGCCGGCGTCCCGTCGAAGGACGATGCCGATTAACTATTTGCCACTCACCGCGGCAGGCGTCCAGTGCCTGAAGAAAGACAGCACCTTTTCGCGGTCGTAGCTGTCACCCGACTCCAGCAGCGCACTGTCCTGGATGTGGACTACCTTCCCCTTGCCGTCGAGCACCACGAAAACCGGGTAACCGAAGCGGCCCGGATAACCGAGACGCTCCATGAGCCCTTCGGGCGCGCTTTTGCGCGGATGGTAGTTCACGTGGATATACACGAAATCGTCGTCGATGACCTTGGCTATCTCGGCGTCCTTCGTAATGAAATCGGCGAACTTTAGGCACCACGGGCACCAGTTGCCGCCCACCTGGGCGATGACGAACTTACCGGATGCCGCCGCCTTCGTCACGGCTTCGTCTATCTGGGTCATCTGGTTGATCGATTCGTCGTACACCTTCTTATTTGACTGCGCGCAGGCGCTCCATGTGAACGCCGCGGCAATGAGCGAGAGCAGAATGACTTTTTTCATGTATTGCGAAGATAGTTGTTTTTACTTTGCAGCCGACCACCGGAGCAGTGAAATCTCGGGATAGGAATACTCCCTTGTCTGCGGAATGCCGGCCCCTCCGAAGCGGAAGCCCTTGAAAGTCGAGCGCCTGCGCAGCTCGTCGATGTCCGCGTCGAACTTGTTGTTGTATGCGGTGGCGGCCAGGCAGAGCTGCTCTTCCGGCGGGAGCTCTATCAGGCCCTTTTCCCTGTCGTAAAGCAGCAGGAGGAACATGCTCAGGTACCGGCACTGCCAGATGTCGTCGCTCAGCCTTTCAATCCTTTCCTTCCGTGCGGATTCGCTGTCGGAAAGGGGGAAGGACAGGCTGAAGCTGTCTTTCAGGGGGCTTTTCATCCACGCCGCTTCCATCTCCTCGGCGAAAGACGGCTTCATCTGGAAGAACAGGATGGAAAAATTGGTGGCCGCGGTGCCGCCGTGGACGTACAGCGCGCTGTTGGCTGTCCTTTCGAACAGGTCGGTGGCGGGGGAATAGCGCATGAGTTCCGGAAAGACCAGAGCCTCGCAGAAAGCGGCGTCGAGGCCGAACGACTCGAATTCGCGGCTCCATTCCTGGTGATGTTCGGCGATTATGCCCTCGGCCCTCTTCCAGTTCGGGACCTCCGTAATCGGGGTTTCCCTCCGCCCGCAGGAGAGTGCGAAGAGAGAAATCAGAAAGGCCGTGAACAGGAATCGTTTCATATCGCGAATATAGCAAAGAAAGCAAATATTGCGCATACTGTTGTGATAATCCGATAAATACGATATCTTTGTCGAAAACGAAGCAATTATGAAGAAATCCCGTTTATTCGCAGCCGTTGCGGCGCTTGTAATCGCGCTGCTTGGCACTACTGTAGCCGTCAGCTCCTGCACCGAAGAAATGCTCAACGAGCTCATGGACTTGCTGAACGGCGCATCCATGGGTGACAACAGCATCGTGGGCGTCTGGCAGCTGGTCAGCACCGACGAGGGTGGGTACACCGTCACACCGAAAACATCCGGCACCGAAATGTGCTACGACTTCGAGATTGCCGGCGCCGGCAAAATGACGACGTTCGACTATGGTTCCACCTATGCGAATCCCTCGAATCCCAAAGCGAAGTACTTCAGCTGGAAACTGGAAAATGACTATCTGTATATCGACGATGTGCTGACCTACACTGTCAAGTCCGTCAATACAGACAAGACCAAGTTGGTTCTCGTCAAGTACGAAAAGGATTTCCCGTATCAGAAGTACGACATCACCTACACCTTCACCAACATCGGCGAGTAGTTTGAATTCAGGGATCATGAAAAAATTCCTGGTTTCACTGCTCATTGCCTTTTCGCTTCCGATCCTTGCCCTCGCCCAGGGCAGGCTCAACACCCTTGTCCCAAGCGTTGACCCGGAGGCCGATTCGCTCTATTTCATGGCGATGCGGAAAAGGATGGACAACGTCCGCCGCACGCTCAGGCGTCCGACGGTGGCGCTTGTCCTGAGCGGAGGCGGCGCCAAGGGTGCAGCCCACGTGGGGGTGCTCAAGAGGCTTGAAGAACTCGACATTCCCATCGACATGATACTGGGCACCAGCATCGGCGGCCTTGTGGGCGGCGTCTATGCCCTTGGATACGACTCGGCTTTCCTCGATACGCTCTTCACCACCGCCGACTGGAACATGCTTCTCAAGGACAGGGTCCCGGAACAGTATATTCCGTATCAGACCAAAATGCGCCGCACCCGTTTCCTTTCCACGGTGCCGTTCGAGCTTGGCGCATCGGGCAAGGCAACACGAAAGCAGAAGCAGGAAGAGATGGAAGAGGCCCTGCTGCAGGTAAGCGACGCTTCTGTCCCCAGCACGTTCATGCAGAGCCTTCCTTCCGGCTTCGCCAGCGGCATCAACGTAGAAAACCTCATTGCCAGCCTGAGTGTCGGCTATCGCGATTCCATGTCGTTCATGAAACTGCCGATCCCGTTCCTCTGCGTGTCGGCCGACATAGTCAGCGGCAAGGCTAAGAACTGGACAAGCGGCGACATAGCCACTGCCATGCGCTCCACCATGAGCATCCCCGGACTGTTCCTTCCGGTGCGCACCAAAGACATGGTGCTGGTGGACGGCGGCATCCGTAACAACTACCCGGTAGACCTCGCCCGCAACATGGGGGCGGACATAGTGATAGGCGTCACGCTCACCAACGGTGCAGCCGACTATACTCACGTGAATAACCTTGGCGACATGTTCGGCAGCCTGATCGACATGCTGAGCAGGGAGGCGTACGACACCAATATCAACGACTCGGACGTGCACATTACTCCCGATATCAGGGGCTACGGAATGATGTCGTTCAACAAGGAGGCCATAAGCGAACTCCTGCAGAAAGGTTACGAGTCGGCTTTGATGCAGGACGTCGCCCTTCAGCGCGTTGCCAGTATGACCAGGGGTAAGCACACAGGTCGGAAGCCCCGACGGGCTACGTACATAGGCGAAACCCCGATGTTCGTAGATGAAGTAGTCATCTCCGGCATGAGCCGCCGCGACTCCATGTACCTTACATACAAGGGGCACCTGAAGGAGAATGTCACTTATATGGCATCAGATGTGGACGAATCGCTGTACCGGCTGTACGGCATGGGGTCATTCCGCAAGATAACCTACAAGGCGCTCAGCGACGGCCCCGATGCGTACAAACTGGAAATAAACTGCGAGCCGGGCCCGCGCAACGGCCTCAGCTTGGGAGTCAGGGCCGACAACGAAGAGCTCGTGGCTGCGACGGTCGGCATGGGCCTCAACCTCTACGGCCTTCGCGGCAACAGGCTTGAATTCGAGGGCCGTATAGGCCAGAATCTCGGCGCCATGCTTCGCTATTCGCTGATCCTTCCCTATCTTCCGAGTATCAGCGCCGAGGTGAAGACGGAGAGCAAGAACGTCCATCTTATGGGCATGAGCTCCGACAAATTGGTGAACTCTTCCGCGGCCATACGGCATTCCTATGGCAACGCTTTCCTCGCCTCGCACCGTATGCGTAACGTCAACCTGATGGCCGGAGCCCGTTACGATTTCTACCACCTCCGCTCCATCATGACCGAAAGCGACAACGGAGGAGCATCCAAGGACATCCTTGGCGGAATGCGGTCGAAATGGATTACGGCCTATGCCGACATGAGGTTCTATTCCATGGACGACATGTACTTCCCCTCCCATGGACATGAAGGCGGATGGCGTTTCGAAGAGACTTTCGGCGAGCAGGACAGCGGCAGCAACGCCCATATCTTCAGCGCAAACTGGCGCCAGGTCCTGCCGGCATCCTCATGGCTCAGCTTCATCCCGACATTCGACACCCGCCTGCTTTTCCTGAACAGGAACATGGAGAACGAGAGGGTGCTTCCCAACGACTTCATAGGCAATCTGGTCGGCGGGGAGATGCGCGGACGTTATACGGATCAGCAGATCCCGTTCTGCGGCTGGCATTATTCGATCATGATGAGGCCCATGGTGGCTGCTGTAAACCTCGAAATGCGCGCGAAGATCGTTCCCAACCTGTACGCGTCCCTGCTTGGCGGTGCACTTCTTAGCACCGACAGTGTCAGCAGCCTGATGAACTGGGTTGATACCGATTATTACCTTGGAGCCGCGGCCCAGCTTGCCTACAAGACCCCCATCGGTCCGGTAAAGGCCAGGCTCGAGTACTCCAACTACACCAATTTCGGTTTCTACCTCGGCTTCGGCTATTACTTCTAGAACCGCCGCGGCAGCGCCCCCGTCAAAAATAATAAGCGCCCATCAGGGCGCCGGCCGGGCCGTGACTTTTGCGGAGCAAAAGTTGGAAAGGCGGAAAGGCCGCGGGGGGCGGTACGGGGGCAGCGCCCCCGTCAAACAAGAAGGAGACGCCCCAGCGTCTCCTTCTTGTGGTCCCAGTAGGGCATGATCCTACGACCCCCTGATTATGAGTCAGATGCTCTAACCAACTGAGCTATGGGACCGGTGCCGACGGCTTATGCCGTCAGACTTTTATTTCTACATCCACGCCGGAGGGAAGCTCGAGCTTCATGAGGGCGTCAACGGTCTTGGCGTTGCTGTCCTCGATGTCGAGAAGCCTGCGGTAAGAATCGAGCTCGAACTGCTCGCGGGCCTTCTTGTTGACGAAGGTGGAGCGGTTGACCGTGAAGATCTTCTTGTTGGTGGGCAGCGGAATGGGGCCGTTGACCTTGGCTCCGGTGCTCTTAACGGTCTCGACGATCTTCGATGCGGACTTATCTACCAGCATGTGGTCGAAAGACTTGAGTTTAATTCTGATTTTCTGGCTCATATTGCTTGCAAAGATATAAATTATTCTTCATCTTCAGGCACCCTGTAACCGCTTTTCTCCACTATCTCCCTGGCCATCGCGGGGGCCACTTCGGCGTAATGGTCGAAGGTCATCGTGCTGGTTGCACGGCCCGATGAAAGGGTGCGCAGAACGGTAACGTAACCGAACTGTTCGGAGAGCGGAACATATGCCTTGATAATCCTTGCGCCGTTGTTGGTGGAATCCATTGCCACTATCTGGCCGCGGCGGCGGTTGAGGTCGCCTACGATGTCGCCCATGTAGTCTTCGGGGGTAACAACCTCCAGGCTCATGATGGGCTCGAGAAGTACCGGATGGCACTTCGGGCAGGCGTGGCGGAACGCCATGCGGGCTGCAAGTTCAAATGAGAGCTGATCGGAATCGACGGGGTGGTAAGAGCCGTCCAGCAGGGTGACCTTGAGGCTCTGCATTTCGTAACCGGCGAGCACGCCGTTTACCATTGCACTCTCAAAGCCCTTCTGGACTGCAGGAATGAATTCCTTGGGCACGTTGCCGCCCTTGACCTGGCTTTCGAACTGAAGGCCTTGTACGCCTTCGTCGGCCGGACCGATTTCGACGATGATATCGGCGAACTTTCCGCGACCACCCGTCTGCTTCTTGAAGAGCTCGCGGTACTGGACGCTGGAAGTGATGGCTTCTTTGTAGTTTACGTGAGGTGCACCTTCGTTGATTTCCACTCCGAATTCGCGACGCAGACGGTCTACGATAATGTCGAGGTGGAGCTCACCCATGCCGCTGATGATGGTTTGACCGGTCTCGGTATCGGACTTGACGGTGAACGTCGGGTCTTCTTCCGCAAGCTTCCCGAGCGCGACCCCGAGCTTGTCGAGGTCGAGCTGGGTCTTGGGTTCGATTGCGATACCGATTACCGGGTCGGGGAACTCCATCTTCTCGAGGACGAAGTGGTGGCTTTCGTCACAGATCGTATCCCCGGTGCGGAGATCCTTGAAACCAACAGCCGCGCAGATGTCTCCGGCTTCCACGAAATCAATGGGATTCTGGTGGTTGGAGTGCATCTGGTAAAGGCGGGCGACGCGCTCTTTCTTGCCGGTGCGGGAATTGACCACATAAGAACCGGCATCGAGCTTGCCTGAATATGCCCTCACGTAGGCAAGACGTCCTACATAGGGATCGGTCGCGATTTTGAAGACGAGACCGCAGAACGGGGCTCCGGCGTCGGGAACAAGATCTTCCTCTTTGCCGTTATGGGTGTTCGTGGCCTTGATGTTTCCTATGTCGATAGGGCTGGGCAGATACCTTACGATTGCATCGAGAAGGAACTGCACGCCTTTATTTTTATAGGAAGAACCGCAGGTGGCGGGAACGATCTTCATTGCGATCGTACCCTTGCGCAGGGCTGCGATGATTTCGTCTTCGGTGACGGATCCGGGATTGTCGAAGTACTTCTCCATTACGACGTCATCGCATTCCGCGGCGGCCTCGAGGAGCTTGTCGCGCCACAGGGCGGCCTCTTCCTTCATGTCAGCGGGCACATCGGCAATATCGTAGTTGACGAGTTCGTCGTCGTCGCGATAGATGACGGCTTTCATGGAGATGAGGTCCACGATACCCCTGAAGTCCTCCTCCGCCCCTATTGGCAGGGCGATGGGGACTGCGGTGGCGCCAAGCTTGTTCTTGATGTCTTCAACGCAGCCGATGAAGTCGGCTCCGACACGGTCCATCTTGTTCACGTAGGCAAGCTTGGGCACGCGATACTTGTCGGCCTGACGCCAGACAGTCTCGCTCTGCGGCTGCACTTTGCCTACGGCATCGAACGTTGCGACCGTGCCGTCGAGCACCCTCAGCGACCTTTCCACCTCGACTGTGAAGTCTACGTGGCCCGGAGTGTCTATCAGGTTGATATGATACTCCTTGCCGGCGTAGTGCCAGAAACAGGTGGTAGCGGCGGAAGTTATGGTGATTCCGCGCTCCTGCTCCTGAATCATCCAGTCCATCGTGGCCTGGCCGTCATGAACCTCCCCGATCTTGTGCGTCTTGCCCGTGTAGTACAGGATACGCTCGGACGTGGTGGTCTTGCCGGCATCGATGTGGGCCATGATACCGATGTTGCGGGTGAAATTTAAATCCCTTTTGGACATCTAAACTACAGTATTACAACTAGAAGCGGAAGTGGGCGAATGCCTTGTTGGCTTCGGCCATGCGGTGCATGTCCTCTTTGCGCTTGAAGGCGCCACCTTCGTTGTTGTAAGCAGCCATGATTTCGGCTGCAAGTTTTTCTGCCATGGAGCGGCCGGAGCGTTTACGGGCGAAGGAGATCATGTTCTTCATTGACAGGGAGACCTTCCTTTCCGGACGCAACTCCGTGGGCACCTGGAAGTTAGCACCACCGATACGGCGCGACTTAACCTCAATCTGGGGAGTCACGTTCTCGAGTGCCTTCTTCCAAATATCTATGGGAGCCTGATCGGAATCTTTCATCTTCTCGCCTACCATGTCAATGGCGTCGTAAAAAATAGAATACGCGATACTCTTCTTCCCCTGTAACATCAGGTTGTTCACGAAACGGGTAACCTCGATCTCGTGATACTTGGGATCAGGAAGTAGAATCCTCTTCTTAGGCTTTGCTTTTCTCATGATTTGGAAAATTGATTAAGATAATGCCTTCGTTACTTCTTTGGACGTTTTGCGCCATAGAGCGAGCGGGACTGGGTCCTGCCCTCTACACCGGCGGTATCCAACGCGCCACGAAGGATGTGATAGCGTACACCGGGAAGGTCTTTTACACGGCCGCCGCGAACCAGCACGATGCTGTGTTCCTGGAGGTTGTGGCCCTCGCCCGGGATGTAGGCATTGACCTCTTTGGCGTTGGTGAGACGTACACGGGCAACCTTACGCATTGCTGAGTTAGGCTTCTTGGGGGTGGTTGTGTACACCCTGACGCATACGCCACGCTTCTGAGGACAAGCATCCAGTGCGCGAGACTTGCTCTTGTAAGCGATGGTTTCGCGCCCCTTGCGGACTAATTGTTGAATTGTTGGCATAAATTGTTGTTAATATTTTTATTACCCCAAAAAAATTGGGGTGCAAATATACGGAAAAAAACTAAAAATCAAAGCCCGCGAATTCAATATCCTTTGCAGCCTGTTCGCGCAGGGCGGGATTTTTGGCAAAAGCGGCGTCAAGATACTTCTTGACATCGGTCGCTTTGCGCAGACGGGCGGAGATGACGGCACGCAGATAATCGGTGTCTGCGCACTTGCAGTCGCCAAGCGCCTGGATGGCCTGATCGTACTTTCCGGTGAGGATGTCGGCAACCGCCTCATTCCTGCCGCCGGTGCCCTTGAGGATGTCCGCGGCCTTGGCGTAGTCGCCCTTGCGGAGAGCTATGGCGCCGAGGTTCTTGATGGCGCTGGCATTGCCGGACTTGCCGAAGAGCTTTGCGGCTTCCTCAAGTTCGCCCTTGCGCATCTTCACCACTCCGAGTGCGTTGAGGAGATCGGGGTCGTTCTGGTCTTCAAGACGGTTGAAATAGACTTCGGCGGCTGCCGGGGAGTCCTTGGCGAGGAGCACCGCGCCAATGTTGTACAGACCGCGCTGCGAGCCCATCCTGTCGGCGGCGGCCCTGTAGAGGGTCTGCTTCTCGTCGAGCGAATCGGTCATGGCTGCAAGGTGGAGAACTGCCTCTTCGTCAAGCAGATACAGTTTCTTGCGGTCCATCAGGCGCTTGAGGTCGGCCTCGGTGTAGTTCTGGTACTCCATCTCTGTGATGAAGCGGGAACGGCGGAGTTCGGGGAACACCTGCTCCTTGATCTCGGTGTAGACCTGCGAGAGGTTCTTGATTTCGCTTTCGCGCACGGCGGGATCGGAATACATGCTGAGCACCCTCAGGATGAGGTCCTTGTCTTCGAGGTTGGACTTGGAGATGGCCTCTTTGAAACCTTCCCAGTCCTGGCCTATGCTCTGCACCTCGGTGCTTCCTGCCTCGGCTCCCTTGCCGATGGTCTTCCATGCCTGCATGGCGGCGTCGGAACGCTTGTCGGAGAGCTTGCTGTTATACTCCTGGCCGCCCTCGGGGGATGCGTAGGAGATGATCTTCGTGCCCTTGACGGTGACACGCTCGCTTTCCTTGCCTTCCTGCAGGGCCTGGGTGAGTTCCTGGATGCTCTGGTTGCGGAGCTCGGTACCCTTGACGTTGGAGGAGTTCACGTCGTAGTGGATCTGTCCTTCGGTAAACTGCGAGATGACTTCCTGGTAGTTGTCGGGCTTGTAGTCGAATGCGCCGCTGAAATCTGCCAGGGCGACGGTGTTGATGCAGCCGTCGGCAACCTTGATGACGGGGATGTTCACTTCCTTGCCGCCGATGAAGGCCTTGGTGCGGAGTTCCAGATGGCTCTTTTCCATGCCGGGAACGAAAGGATAGTCCACCTTTTCGCGGACAGTGCCGCCGGTGGTGGGGACGACCTTGTTGTTGAGCTTGACGCCCTCACCCTGATAGGTGAAGGGCATGCCGGCCATTTCGCCGCCCTCATATACGAGCACGGGAGATACGACCACCATGGCGTCCTTGCTGAAGTATCCGGCGGGATAGTTCACGGTAAGGTTTGCCTTGATGCTGTTTTCGACCACTTCGAGTACGGAAGGTTCGCACTCCACGGTGACCTTGCTGATTGCTTCTGCCAGCTTATCGGCAGCGCTTTTGCCGCAGGCTGTGAGGGCCAGGACGGCCGCTGCGATTGCTAAAAATCTTTTCATATCGGTTTTAAATTGATTGTCAGTCATATGATAAGAATGCAAAGATACAAGTTTTTTGATTAACTTTGCATGATATGGATTCGCAGGACCTGCAAAGACTTAAAAACAAATACGACATCATAGGAAATGACGCCGCGCTGAACCATGCGCTGGAAATGGCCGTGGCCGTCGCGCCCACCGACCTTACCGTGCTCATCACCGGAGAAAGCGGAGTCGGAAAGGAAGTCCTTCCCCAGATAATCCACCAGAATTCACGCCGCAAGACGGGGAAGTACCTGGCTGTGAACTGCGGGGCGATTCCCGAAGGCACCATCAACGCAGAACTTTTCGGGCACGAGAAGGGCGCCTTCACCGGTGCGGTGGCGGAGCGGAAAGGCTATTTTGAAGAGGCGGACGGCGGCACCCTCTTCCTCGACGAAATCGGGGAGCTGCCCAAGGAGACCCAGGCCATGCTGCTGCGTGTCCTCCAGAGCGGCGAGTTCATCAAGGTCGGCTCATCCAAGGTTCAGAAGACGGACGTGCGCGTCATCGCCGCCACCAACATCAACCTCCGCACCGCCATGGAAAGGGGCAATTTCCGCGAAGACCTCTACTACCGTCTCAATGCCGTGCAGATAATGATGCCCTCGCTCCGCGAGCGGAAAGACGATATCTACCTGCTGTTCAGGAAGTTCTCTTCCGATTTCTCGGAGAAATACAACCTCCGTAAAATCTCCCTGAACATCGGGGCCATCTCGCTACTCAAGGGATACCGCTGGCCCGGGAACGTCCGTCAGCTCAAGAACGTGTCCGAGAGCATCACGGCCCTGCTGTCGTCTCCCGTGGTTCCCGGTGCCGAACGCATCGAACTCGGGGCCGCCGACATAGCCCGGTTCATTCCCGACGAGCACGACAGCCTGCTGCCCATGTCGGTGCCCGCCTCCTCTGGGGGCAGTGGCCTCAATACCGACGAAAAGAGGGCGTTCGTGCAGGCGATTCTCGACCTCAAGCAGGAGATAGACTCCCTCAAAGACCGTGTGCACGCCCTCGAGGCCGATCCCAGGGCGCTGCCCGAGGCCCCGATCCACTCCGCCCCGCTCCCGAGCGACGACGTGGAGTGGCAGGAACCTGTCCCGTCCGGAAACGTGAGCATCAGGGAGGCCAACGAAGCTCTGATCGAAAAGGCCCTGGAAAAGCACGGCGGGAACATCCGTGAGGCTGCGGCCGAACTCGGGCTGTCCGAGCGCACCATCTACCGTAAACTTGCAAAGAAGAAGGAGAAAGCGGAACAATGAAGAAAATGATTCTCGCCGCCCTTGTGGCACTGGCCCTCAGCGGGTGTGGAATATACTCGTTTTCAGGCACTTCCATCCAGCCGGACGTAAACTCCATAACCATTGAAAACTTCGAATACAGGGCGATGAAGGTGAATCCCTCCCTGTCCAACAACCTGTCGGAGGCCATGCGTACCCGTTTCCGCCAGATGACCAGGCTCGAGCAGGTCGACATGGACGGCGACCTTGAAATCTCCGGAGCGATCACCGGCTACGACATCTCGGCCACCGCGGTGACCGCCGACGAAGTCGCGGCCCAGAACCGCCTCACCGTCACGGTTTCCGTGACCTTCGTCAACCGCAAGCACGAAGAGGACAATTTCGAAAGCAAGAATTTCTCGGCCTACGCTGACTACGACTCGACCAATTCGCTCGACGCGGTGGAAAACTCCCTCTGCGAAGAGATCATAGACAAGCTCATAGAAGACATTTTCAACGCGACTGTAGCCCAATGGTAGACGATTCAATCAATCTGCGGGAGCTCAACCTCGAAGAGCTCAACGGGGTAGTCAATCTCTATCCCTGGTTCGGCGGGGCCCGCAAGGAACTGTGCCGCCGCATGAGCGAGCTCGGCGAGGGCGCCTGGAGCGATGAACGCTACGCCGACGCCGCCCTCTATGTGGGTTCAAGGCGTATCGTGGCCGAGATGGCGCATAAAGGCCATACTACCGATTTTTCCGACAGCGACGTGAAGGAGCTCCTCCGCAGCTACATCGACAGCTCTTCCGGAAGTGCCCCCGAACAGGAAAGGCGCGTCATCGTGGTGGGCGGAGACTATTTCTCGAAGGCCCAGTACGAGCAGGTACGGAAAGACTCCGACAAGGTTTTCTCGTCTTTCGCCCAGAAAGCCCAGGCCGATGGTTACGTGGAAATTCCCGAGACCGATTTCACCGATTTCTGCACCGAAACGCTGGCGCAAATCTATGCGGAACAAGGTTATTATGAGCAGGCTGCAGCAATTTATTCGAAGTTAATTTTGCGATATCCGGAAAAAAGTGCTTACTTTGCAGCCCTTATCGAAAAAATAAAGCAATAAAGATATGAACGCAGTATTTACGATTCTTGTAATTCTCATCATTCTGGCAGCCATTCTGCTTCTGGTGGTAGTGCTGCTCCAGAACGGCAAGGGCGAGGGTCTCGCCAGTAATTTCGTAGCCGGCAACCAGACTTTCGGTGTCCGTCAGACGGCCGACCTTCTCGAGAAGGTCACCTGGGGCCTCGTGGCATTCATCCTCGTCGTGTCCATCATCACTTCCTTCACCCTGCGCAATTCTTCCGCGGGTGTCATGGACATCACCAACGAGATAGAGAACGTCCAGGAACAGCAGCAGCCTGCATTCCCCACCGCTCCCATCGAGCAGGGCGCTCCCGAAGCCACTCCCGCCGAGTAAGGGAAACCAGTGAATTACAAAAAACGGCACTCCGGATGGGGTGCCGTTTTTGTTACCATGCCAGAGCGTCTTACGCCTCCTCCCACTGCTTTCGCAGCAGTTCGACGGCGGCGGTGAGGGTGGTCTTCCGCTCGCCGGCGCAGCCGCATTCGAAGCTGACATATTTGTCGTAGCCCATCTCCTTGAGAGCGCGGAAACCCTGTACGTAATTGTCGACTTCGCCGTCTTCACCGGGAGTGTTGCGGTGAGCGCGGCTGGCTATGTGCACGTGCTGCAGGTACTCCTTCCCGGCGCTCATGAAGGCGCCGTAGTCGGAGGTCTCCTCCTTCATGTGCCAGAAGTCTCCCATGCACTTTACGCCCTTGCTGGAAGAATCGCGTGCAATCGCGGCGGCGTCCGCTACCAGGCGCATGTAGAACGCCTCTTCGCGGTTGAGGGGCTCCAGGATGACGGTGGTGCCGCAGCTCAGCGCGAATTCGCCCAACTCGTGAAGCTGTTCGCACAGATAGTCGCGGGTCTGCAGCGTATGCGGCATGCACGGCGTCTGCCAGTTGAATGCCGGCACCATGATGACTCCGGTGGAACCGAGCTTCCCGGCCGCTTCCACTATCCGCCTCATGGAGCTGTCGAAAGCGGCCTTCACCGCCGGATCCTCCGACAGGATGAAGCCGTCGAACCCGGCGCATATGGCGGAGACTTTGATGTTCCTGCCCTTGAGGGCTTCGGAAATCTCGTCCACCCTGGCAGCCAGGTTGCCGCCACCCGGTTCGAAGCCTGTAACACCCAGGCTTTCAATGAAATCCAGCTTTTCCTGAAGAGTCTCGCCGGGAGTGACTCCCTCCTGGAACGAGAGGTTCAGCGGCACGGATGCCTTCTTTCCGGCTGCGGAAGTGCAGGAGCCGACCGCAAGGGGAGACGACGCGAGCGCAAGGCCGGCGGCCCCCGTCATCGAGGTCTTGAAAAATTTTCTCCTGTCCATGGCCTACCTCTTTTGGTCGCCCTGCGGAGTGCCGGGGATGGCAACCACATATTTGGACATGTCCATGGGCCCGTTCTCGAGTTTTTCGGGCAGATAATCCATGTCGGCGGCGCTGATGTCGTCCCAGCCCACCTCCTTGCCGGTGTAGGCGGATTCGCGGCCCATGACCCCTGCAAGTGACGAGAGACCGGTGTCGGTGGCCTCGTCATGAGCCTCGCCGCGGCGGATGTGGTTCACCCAGTCCACGTGTTCGAGCACGTATGGATTGGTCTGGGGGTGCGCAGCCCTTTCGGCGTCGTAGTCGAAGGTCCAGAGCACCTTTCCGGAAGTGTCCCTGATGGTGTCGTCCATGCTGTCCCAGACACCCTTCGTGCCCCTCACTATCTCCCTGATCTGGTTGCCGCAGCCGTCTATCTGGCGGCACATGCTGTGCAGATGCACTCCGTTT